>CAYTJV010000141.1:0-8426 GCA_964438165.1 uncultured Planctomycetaceae bacterium
TGCCGCGGGCAATCCAGCCCTGGTATGGGCCGGCGAGGAATTTTAGTTTTCGGGCCGAGGTGCAGCCGGTGCTCGACCGATACTGTGTCGGCTGCCATAAGGAGGGGTCAGGGGTCAGGGGTCAGGGGTCAGTTCAGAGTTCAGGACCAGCGACCCGAACGGGGCCACCGAACCCCGAACCCGGAACCCTGACCCCTGACCCCCGACCCCTAACCCCTTCCTTCGACCTTCGCGCCGGCCAGGGATCATACATCGCCTGGCGTGGCGGCGATCCGCAACCGCACGTGGTGCAGGGCCCCGCCGAAAAGCTCGTCGGCCGATACGGCGGGATCTTCGAGCGGAGCTACTTCACGCTACGGAGCCTTGTGCGCGTCGCGGGCCTGGAGAGCGACTTGCACCTGCTGCCGCCGACGGAGTTCCATGCCGATTCCAGCGAGCTAGTGCAAATGCTCAAGAAGGGGCATTACGGCGTCCGCCTGGATGCGGAAGCCTGGGACCGCCTCTTCACCTGGATCGACTTGAACGCCCCGTGCCACGGCACTTGGGGCGAATTCGTCCGCATCCGAGACAATCAGCGGGAGCGACGCTGCGAGCTGGCCCGATTGTACGGCGGAGTGGCCGAACAACTTGAAGCACCGCCCGAGTTTATAGCTTCTCAGGCTGCCAATGTTGTGGTGCGGCCGTCTCGGCTGCACCAGACTGCAGGCGAGACGCCTGCACCACAAGTTATTAAACCCCCAACGGTCCGAATCAGCCTGCCGCAGTGGCCGTTTGACGCGGAGGAGGCCAAACGGCGTCAGGAAGCGGCCGGTCGAACGGCGCGGACAACCGACCTCGGCGACGGCGTGAAAATCGAGCTGGTCCGCATCCCGGCCGGCAGTTTCGTCATGGGCGATCCCCAGGGCGAATCGGACGAGCAACCGCCGACGGCCGCGGCGATCGCCAGGCCGTTCTGGATGGCGCGGTGCGAGGTGACCAACCGTCAGTATGCCCGTTTCGATCCCGCCCACGAGAGCCGCTTCGAGCACCGCGGGTCGTGGATCTTCAGCGAAGATTATCTGGGCTATCCCCTCGACGGCCTGGACCAGCCGGTGATTCGGGTCTCGTGGAACCGGGCCGTGGAGTTTTGCCGCTGGCTATCGCAACGCACGGGCCTCAAGTGTACCCTCCCGACCGAGGCTCAGTGGGAGTATGCCTGCCGCGCGGGCACGGCGACGCCGTTCTCCTATGGAGGGCACGACGACGATTTCTCCAAGTTCGCCAACCTCGCCGACGCGACGATCCGCGACCTCGCCTACCGCTCGTGGAGCCCAAGGACCCCGGACCTCGTGCCGCGGGAGGCTCGTTTTAACGATGGGTCGTTGGTCTCCGCGCCCGGAGGAAGCTACCAGCCGAATGCCTGGGGACTTTTCGACATGCACGGCAATGTAACCGAGTGGACGCGGACCGCCTATCGTCCCTATCCCTATCGCGAAGACGATGGCCGCAATGCTCCCGAAGCGACGGGACAAAGAGTGGTCCGCGGCGGCTCCTGGCGCGACCGGCCCGGGCGCTGCCGCTCCTCGTTCCGTCTAAGCTATGCGCCGTATCAACGGGTGTTCAACGTCGGGTTCCGGGTCGTCTGCGAGGCGCCACCGCCAGAATAGGGTGCGATTGGCCTCGACTCCAATCGCTTCACGGTCCCGCTGAGCCGGGCACGACTTGCACGAGGTCGTCGGAGAGGATCGACGGGCACCAGTATTTCTCGATGTGCTCGATGACCAGTTCCGTGCCCCTCGCGTGGCTGACGTAGGGCGGCTGGCGTGGGTCGTACATGGCGTCGGTCAGGTCGCGGACCAGCACCACGTTGCGGCCCAAGCGGACCATGGCCCGGATGCCGAACGGACGGCCGAGAATGCACATGTTCGTGTGGACGCCCATGATGACAATGTTCTTGATCCCCTCGGCCTCGCAGAAGTTGAATATCTCCCGGCCGCTGTCGCTCACGCCGTCGTAGCCGATGATGTCCAGCCCGGGGTGCTGCCGGCCGAACTGCTGCACGGCCGCCGCGACCACGGGATCGTCGGAGGCGTTCTTGCTCGTGTCGACCGGCATTGGCGGCTCACGCGATGGATCCAGGTCGCACCATTTCTCGAACGCCCAGCCGGCCGGGGCCTTGGCCGTCGGGGCTTGCTGCACGCGTTTGCGGTTCGACAGGTCGGCGTACATGTGGACCACGCCGCTGGGCGCGAAGATGATCATCACGCCATGGTTTCGCGCCGCGGTGAGCACCTGGTTCATGCGCGGCACCATCACGCCCAGGCGCTGGGCCGCCAAGCGGCAGTAATGTCCGTCCCATGCGTCGATGACGATAATCGCCGTCTTCGATACATCCCAGTCCACGGTGCGCTCAACGGCCTTGAACTGCTTGCTCCCCGGGGGCGTTTCCTTGCGCTCCCGCAGGTGAAGCCGCATCATGCCCGGGACCTTCGGGCGGTTGGCATTCCGCTCCGCGGCCGCGTCCTGGCCCGCGGCCGGCGCGACGGCCAGACCTGCGATCGAAAGGATTAACACATAGCAGAGTTGTCGGATCATGCATGGGCTCCTTGAACGTGCGATGAGGCATCTTCCGCTGCCGGGACCGATTCCGCTACAATACCTGCTGTGTCGGGTTCCGTCTACCGGTCAGAGAATCGAGCCATGCCGGCGCCAAGCACGATTGCTGAGCTGGTCAAGCGGTTTGAGGACAACCTCGATACGTACCGTTCCGGTCAGTACAACGAGGCCCAGGTGCGTCAGGAGTTTCTCAATCCGCTTTTCGAGGCCCTGGGCTGGGACATCTATAACAAGAAGGGCTACTCCGACGCCTACAAGGAGGTGATCCACGAGGCGGCGATCAAGATCGGGGGGCAGACCAAGGCCCCCGACTACTGCTTCCGCGTCGGCGGCGGCAAAGACACGTACTACGTCGAAGCCAAGAAGCCGGCCGTGGACGTCGCCGAGGCGATCAGCCCCGCCTATCAGCTTCGCCGCTACGCCTGGTCGGCCAAGCTGCCGATCGGCATCCTCACCGACTTCGAGGAATTGGCGGTCTACGACTGCCGCATCCAGCCGTACAAGACCGATAAGGCGTCCACCGCTCGAATCCTGCTGTGCAACTACAAGGAGTACATCTCCCGGTGGGATGAGCTTTACGAGTTACTCTCGCCCGAGGCGGTCCGCCGCGGCGTCCTGGACCGGTTCGTGGCCGGCAAGAAGGCCAAGAAGGGGACGGTCGAGGTTGACGCCGCCTTCTTAGCGGAAATCGAAGGCTGGCGGGACGTGCTCGCCCGCCACATTGCCCTGCGCAATCCCGGGATCTCGCAGCGGGACCTGAACTTCGCCGTGCAGCGGATCATCGACCGGATCGTCTTCCTGCGGATCTGCGAGGACCGCGGCATCGAGCCCTACGGGACGCTGCAGGCGCTGGTCAACGGGTCGAATGTGTATCGTCGGCTGGGCGAGTTGTTCGAGCGTGCGGACCAGCGCTACAACTCGGGCCTGTTCCATTTCACGCCGGAACAAGACCGCACCGAGCCGCCCGACGAAGTCACGCTGGCCCTGAGCCTCGACGACAAGCCGCTCTGCCAGATCATCGAGAGGCTTTACTATCCCGAGAGCCCTTACGAGTTCTCCGTCCTGCCCGCCGAAATTCTTGGCCAGGTGTATGAGCAATTCCTGGGCAAGGTGATCCGGCTAACCAAGGGGCACCAGGCGAAGGTGGAAGAGAAGCCGGAGGTCCGCAAGGCGGGCGGGGTTTACTACACGCCGGCCTACATCGTCGACTACATCGTGCGTCACACGGTGGGCAAGTTGCTCGCGGAGCGGGGGAAGGCGAAAAGCGGAAAAATGACGCCCAAGGAGGCATCCACCCTGCGGATCCTCGATCCTGCCTGCGGCAGCGGATCGTTCCTGCTTGGGGCGTACCAATGCCTCTTGGACTGGCACCGGGACCAGTACGTGGCCGACGACGCGGAGAAACACGCCCGCGGTCGGGAGCCAAAGCTCTACCGCAGCGCAGCCGGCGATTGGCGCTTGACCACGGCGGAGCGCAAGCGGATCCTGTTGAACAACGTCTACGGCGTGGACATCGACCCGCAAGCCGTCGAAGTCACCAAACTTTCGCTCTTGCTGAAAGTCCTGGAGGGTCAATCGAAGGAGGCGATCAACAACCAACTCCGCTTGTTCCACGAGCGTGCGCTGCCCGACCTGGGGCGGAACATCAAGTGCGGCAACTCGCTGGTGGGCCCGGATTTCTACGAAGGGCGGCAAAAGAGTTTGTTCGATGAGGAGGAGATCTATCGAATCAATGCCTTCGACTGGGAAGCCGAGTTCCCCGAAATGTTGCGCGGCTCAGACCCTGGCTTCGATGCGGTGATCGGCAACCCGCCGTGGGGGGCTGACATACGCGACATTGAAAAAGCATACTTCCGCGAGCACTACACCTTGAACGTTGGGAAATACGAGTCGTACGTCTTTTTTATCGAAAAAGTGTCCGGCCTGACGAAGGGTGCGGGGGTCCTCGGAATGATCGTGCCGAGTTATTGGATATCGCGATCCCAGACGAAACCGCTCCGCGACCACCTTTTCGGGAATCTTTGGCCAGAGACCCTCATCGTTTTGCCCGACAGCGTTTTCGCCAAAGTGAAGATGGACTCCGCGATTGTGGTCGCGTGGCGCCGCAAGCAGGATCGTGTTTTCGTTGCGGAGATCCGGAAGGATGAGCTGCAGGAATGCGGCACCGGGGCTGAACTGCGAGCGCGATGCCGTCCGGTCGACATTGGAGCCTGGGAACAACGTCCGCTGCTGCGTTTCAACCCGAGGATAACGTCCGCGGACGCGCGGGTCCTGAGAAAGTTCGAGAGAGGGGTTGTTCAGCTCGGGAGTATCGTAGATATCACTCAAGGGTTGACTTTGTACCGAAGGTCGACCCTCTCCCAGCAGTTTGGGCGTGCAAAGGCCGAGGAAATCGTATCGAAGCGGCTTTTTCACAGCCATCGGAAGAAGGACAAGTCGTACAAGAAGGAACTCTTGGGGCGCGATGTCGCTCGGTACCGCGTCTCCTGGAACGGGAAGAGTTGGGTGAGCTATGGCCCATGGCTTGCCCACGCCGTGGATGAGAGGTTCTTTCGCGGGCCCCGGCTCGTGATCCAGAAGCTCCGCAATCCCACCCTGCGGCAGCGGCTAGTCGTTGGATACCTGGATGACAACGAAACCTACAGTGCCGGCGTTCTACTGAACGCAGTCCTCAAGCCAAACGTGCCTTACCACCTTTTCTACGTGATGGGGATCTTGAACTCGAAGGCCGTCAACTATTGGTATCGCAAGTGCGTGCTGGACGTGTCGATCCGCGTGGTGGATCTCGCCCACCTTCCTATTCGCGTGCTGGACTTCGGCAAGCAGTCGGATCGTGAGCGACATGATCGGATGGCGGATCTCGTGCAGGGGATGCTTTCGCTCCAGAAGCGCGCCGAAGGGGCGCGGGCGACGCACGACAAGAACGTGTTCCAGCGACAGATCAAGACCACCGACAGTCAGATCGACCAGTTGGTTTACGAACTGTACGGCCTGACCGACGAGGAGATCCGCGTCGTCGAGGAAGCGACGTCGGTGGAGCGGGGCTGATTGGCCAAGAAGACGGCGCGGGGAGCAGGGGAGAATACATCCAGTGTGAACATGAGAGGAAGCGGTCAAACATTACGGGTTCAAGGACTGTGAGTGATGAAACGACAAACAGCATACCGACTTGTCGGGCTGGCCCTTTTCCTGGTGACTGGCGGGCCGCTTGCGGGTCAAGAGCCAGGTTCGCATCCGGAGGCCGCCCCCGTTGGGCCGAACAGGCCGGATGAACCGCTGCGCAAGGAGTTTTCTTCCGAGGCGGCGGTGGGGTTTCTCGATGCCGTGGCCTCGAACTGGCAGCGCCAGCAGAAGTGCGTGGCCTGCCACACGCTCTACGTTTACCTGGTCGCTCGCCCTGCCGTTGCCCGGGACGCGCCGGTTCATCGCCAGATTCGTTTAGCGGTGGAGCAGGCGGCGGCGAAGGACGGCTTGCAGGCCGAAGAGCCGATGCGCTCGACCGAGTCGGTGCTGCTGGCGGCTTCCCTGGCGATCAACGATGCCCGGACCACGGGCACGTTGCACCCGATCACGCGACGCGCCTTGGACCGCATGTGGACGCTCCAGCGCGACGACGGCATTTGGCGGTGGCCGACTGGGTGCAAGTGGCCTCCCAGCGAGATTGACGAGTTCTTCGGCGTCGCGACCGCGGCGCTGGCGGTGGGCATGGCGCCGGGCGAGTATCGCCAGACCCCTCAGGCCCAAAAGGGCCTGGAGAAGATCCGCAGGTTCTTCGGCCGCAATCCCCCGGCCACGGCTTATCAGCGAGGGATGCTGCTCTGGGTGTCCCGGCACCTGGAAGGAATTATGAGCGAGGCGCAAAAGAAGGCCGCCATCGAGGAGTTGCTGTCGCTTGCGCGTCCCGACGGCGGTTGGGCCTTCGCCTCCTTGGGCAATTGGCGGCGTTCGGACGGCAAACCGCAGGATACGCAAACCAGCGACGGCTATGGCACAGGGTTCGCCGTCTACGTTTTACGCATGGCTGGCTTGCCGGCCGAGCACCCCCAGATCCAAAAAGGAATCGATTGGCTCAAGACGCACCAGCGCGCCAGCGGCCGCTGGTACACGCGCTCGGCCAACAAGGACAGCAAGCACTACGTCACGCACGAGGGAACGGCCTTTGCGTTGACGGCCCTTGCCGCCTGCGGTGAAATCGGCGCTACTCCCTGACGGCACGCATCTATTTCATGCTGTGCCAATCCGGCGAGTCGATGCCCGGTACAACACGGCGGTGTTGATCTCGCCCGAGGGCAAGCTTGTCTCTCTCCGCACCGTTGACTACCCCTCTCGGTCGTGCTATGCTGCCGGCGGGGATGATGCCACGGTCTGGCCCGGGTGCTCGGGACGAAGGACTAGCGCCATGTCGTTGTGGCTCCGTCGCAAAGATCCAGAGGGACGAACGCACATTATCGCCTCGGGTGCGTGGGGTTTCATCCTGCTGGTCGGGCCGATCCTGTGCTTTCTCATGGCGTTCCTCCTGCCGCTCATCCAGGCGTGTCGTCGCTGAATAGGTTTGTACGCTTCGGGGACCGCACGAGACAAAAGGAAATCGCATGCCAACTCAACAGGTCAGTCGGCGTCAATTCATTGCGTTCTCGACAGCAGCGTTTGCAGTGGAAGCCGCCGGCGCAAGCTGGGCCGCGGAACCCTCCGCCGCGAAGCCGAAGGTGGAAGACGGCCTGGCGTGGCGCGACGTGCGCGATTGGGGCGTCGAGGGGCGCGGCTGGAGCGATACCGAGCGGTACTTCGATCGCTTTCCACGCAAGGCCAAGGGCGTGGTCCGCGACGCGGTGTGGAGCTTGAGCCGGCATTCGGCGGGGATGTGCTGCCGCTTCGAGACCGACGCCACGGTGATTTGGGCCCAGTACGAGCTTCTGTCCAAGAGTCTGGCGATGCCGCACATGCCGGCCACGGGTGTGAGTGGCTTGGACCTCTACGCCCGGGACAGAGAGAGACGCTGGCGCTGGCTGGGCTTCGTCGCCCCCACCGCGGCCAAGCTCAAGGTGCGGCTTGCCGAAGGGATCGAGCCGGGGCGCCGCGAGTACCTCTTGTATCTGCCGCTTTACAACGGGGTGGAATCGCTGGAAATCGGACTAGCGGCGCAAGCGTCGTTCAAGCCGCTTGCGCCGCGGGCCAGGCCGATCGTGTTCTACGGCACGTCGATCACGCACGGCGGCTGTGCGTCGCGCCCGGGCATGGCCTATCCGGCAATCCTCGGCCGGCGCTTGGACCGGCCCGTGATCAACCTCGGCTTCTCCGGCAACGGCACCATGGACCCGGAGGTCGGGAACTTGCTGGCCGAGTTGGATGCGGCCATTTACGTGATCGACTGTCTTCCGAACATGCAAGCCGACGCGGTGGCGGCGCGGACCGAGCCGCTGGTGCGCCCGTTGCGTGCCGCCCGGCCGAAGACGCCCATTGTACTCGTGGAAGACCGGACGTACACCAACGCCGCGCTGGTGCCCGCCCAGCGGGAGCGTCATGCGGCCAGCCGGGCGGCGCTTCGGTCGGGCTACGAGCGTCTCAAGGCCGCCGGCATCCAGGGCCTTCACTACGTCGAGGGCGAACATCTGCTCGGCGATGACGGCGAAGCGACGGTCGACGCCTCGCATCCCACCGACCTCGGCATGTTTCGCATGGCCGACGCCCTGGAACCGGTGCTCCGCCCGTTGGTTGAGAAGTCTCACGCTCACGCAAAGGCGCAAAGAAACTTGGCGCCTTCGCGCCTTTGCGTGAGCCGGTGCTCCGCCCGTTGGTTGAGAAGTCTCACGCTCACGCAAAGGCGCAAAGAA
>CAYTJV010000141.1:8526-14598 GCA_964438165.1 uncultured Planctomycetaceae bacterium
ACTTGGCGCCTTCGCGCCTTTGCGTGAGAGATCTTATCTTTCTTCTCAATGGATCCGCACGGTCGCCAGGCCCGAAGCACGGATCGGCACCGCGATCACACCATCGTGGATATCCAGCGGACTCTGAGGCTCCTCGACCAGGTTGCACGCTTGGGCCTTTGCGGCGGGAATGTGCCGATCGAGACGCAGGTGCGCGGTGGTCGCCTTTCCGGTGAGCTCCCATAGTCGCACGATCAAGTCCCCGCCCTCATCGGCCCGCTTGGCGCCGGTGACGATCACGTTCGGCTCATCGACGGAAATGAGGCTGGTCGGGCTCTCGGGCAACGGCCCGCGCGGATTCGCCTTCACGGCCACGCCCAAGAGCGGATTGGAGGCCGCCCAGCCAAATCGCGCCGAGGCCACGCGGTCGGACTTGGGCCGGCTGGTGATGGCATACCGGAACGTGAAGTCGCCCCCTTGGCCGGCCAGGTAGTTGGTGTGCCAGTAGTTGTTCATCACGTAGGAGTACAAGTGGCCGCTGAGCATGGGAAGCTCGGTGAGCCACTTGCCGCGGTAGATGTCCTGGAAGCACACCAACGGGGCGTCGGGCGTGGCCCAGGTGATCGTCGCGTCGCGTCCCTCGATTTCCACGAAATGCTGCACGCTGAACCAATCGCGGCAGCCGCCGGGCAGCATGTCCTTCTCGGGGTTGAGGATCGCCGCGGGCGCCTCGAAACGGAAGGTCGGCCGCTTGGACTCGAAGGGGAACGCGAAGTACACGCCTTCCCTCTCGTAGGTCAGCTTTTTGGTCAAACGGTTGATCATGTCGATCCGCTTGACGTCGTCCCAAACGAGGATCGCGCTGGCGATCTTCGGGGTCATGGGTCCGGACGATTCGACCATCATCATCTCGCCCACCCCCGGACAGCGCAGGCGCCGGAGCTTCGCCTGACCCGAGCCGGTGAGTTTCAAGGCGGGAAGCGGCCCCTTCGGGTCGATGATCAACCGCTGGTTGTAGCCGGTCACGTAAACGTATTGATTGAGCCGAAACGTCGCCTTGGGGTCGACCAACTCTTGCCCCAGCTCCTTGTCGCGGATGCTGGCGATCCCGCCGCTGGCCGGATCGAACTCGACCCGATAGAATCGGCTTTCGATCACGTTGCCCTCGGCGTTCTCGACCGCACTACGCTTGAGCTGCGGACCGAGCTTGAGCACGCGATAGCCGCACGCGGGCACGTCCTTGACCAGCACGGACGCACCGCAGTTCGACACTTCCGACGACACGTCGGGCTCCGCCACGTCCAGGCCGTCGGGCAGCGCAACTTGCAGCACATCAGTCCGCGGCCAACTCGTCGGGTTGAAGACGACCAGGGCCGGGCCATCGGTCCGTACCAGCGAGGCCAAGGCGTTTGACCCCTGTTCCAACAGTTTCTTCGCCCCGTCGGCCGCATCGACAGCGAACTGGGCCTTGATCTTCCACTGGGCCTTGGTGAAGTCGCTCTCCGGCTTATCGACCGAGCAGTAAGCGCCCCAGGTGTGCTCGTCGTAGAGCATGCAGTTGCGCCAGGCATTATAGATCGCCTCCGGCCGGTAGACTTTTCCTCCTCCCATGCGCTCGGCCAGGGCCAACATTTTCTCGGCATTGGCCACCGCTTCGTGGGCATTGCGCGTGAGGGTCGTTTCGCGGGCCGACGAGCCGGCGCCGTCCTCCCAGTACGCGCCGCCACTGCCGCGGAAAACCGGGAGCTTGTCGCCGTATTTCTTTTCGATGTAGGCGAAGAAATCAGCATTGTGCGAGAGGATGATCTTGGGATACTCGTACCGCTGGTTCCACTCCTGCACGACTCTCGCCAATTCGGGCTTTAGGGGACAGTTGTCGCTCACCGCCCCGTGCAGAAAGACGGCGTCGTAGGGGTAGTCGGTGCGTTTTTCGTAGCCCGCCAGTTCCTCCGTTACGCGGGCCCGAGCAGCCTCCAAGGTCGCATCCAGCGCCCAGCGCGAGGCATAGGCGTAGTTTTCCACGTACAGGGTCAGCACGCGGCTCCCATCGGGACCCTCCCACCAGAAGGGCCGGCTGCCGAAGAGGTGGTTGAATGGATAGGAATGGTCGCGGTTGCTCCCGCTGCTGAAATAGCGGATTCCCGCCCCAGAGAGGATCATCGGCATCGCCGCCTCCTGCGAGGGGACGTCGCTAATCATGGCGCTCTTGAAAGGGATGCCCTTCTCGCGGCAGAGCTTGTGCGCGAACCACGTCAGCCGGCAGAGCTCTTCATGGGAGCACAGCCCGGTGAGCATGTTGCAGTAGAGGGCCTGCACGCCGAGCCTTCCCTCCCGGGCAAACCGATAGAAATCGGCCAATAGCGGGCCCTTTCGCGACTGCACGTAGTTCTCCGCCTGCCAGGCGACCTCCAAGTTCCAGTGGAAGCCGGGGAAGCGGCGGCAGAGCTCGATCGCCTTGTCGATGTTCTCCGAGTGCCGCTCGGCGCACTTGGGCTGCACGTCGGTGTAGCCGATGTCGGTATGCGCGCTGGGGGCGACGAAGACCAGCCACTTGCGCTGCGGAAGGATGCGAACGCTTACCGTCTTCGCGCGGCCGTCCACGACGGCGGTAACCTTCAGGTCCATCGGCTCGGGCGTATCGGCAAGGGCCATCTCGTGGACGATCGGGCCGAACAGGGGAAGCGGACGAACCGTGGCCTCCATCGGCTTTCCACACCCCTCGACGCGCAACGAGAGCTCGTCGGCCGGGACCGTCGGCTCCACGACGACGTCGATCAGGCGACACAGGCGTCCTTCCCGTCGCACGCAAAGCGGGGTCGGCCGGACCGTCAGTGTTCGGATCTCCGGCACCAGGTTCCGATCCGGATCTTGGAGAAGCGTGATCGCATCGTATTGGACCCACGAGCCCTCGGTGCACGCCAGGTGGATCTCGTTGGTCCCTTTCTTGAAGAACCGGGCGGGCAGGACCAGTTCCACTCTCTGAGGCTTTCCCAGGCGGGGATTTGTGAGCGAGGCGTCGCCCCCCCCGCGCGTAAGCTGGAGCCCGCAAGTTCGGCCGCCTACGCTGATCACGTATCGCGGCGGACTGCCCCCCTGCACGTCGACGAACTCGATGCGGAGCGTATACGCTCCTCGCGGCTGCTCGGGCAAGGCAAACCGGATCGTCGACGGCCTTCCACCGGCAGGCGACCAGGCATCGGTCGAGCCGGGCTGGATGAACGGCCAGTCCCGCGCCGGATCGCTCCGGCCGACCTCGAAGACGATCGGTTTGACGCCGAAGTGCTTGGCGCACTCGGGGTAGTTGCGGGCGAAGGCGAATTCCGAATAGTCGTGGTCCGGCTTCCCAATCTGCCAAACCATCTTTTCCGCCCCCATCGCCGTGGAGGAGGCCAACAACCATCCAAACAGCACAGCTCGAACCATGGCAATATCTCCGCGAGAATAATCCAAATTGTCGTAGGCACGCCCGATGAAGACACCCAGTCACTCGATGCGGCTCAATACGGAAACCGGTCGTCGAGCGTGGCCGCGGAAAGCTCGACGAGGAAGGCGGCGAGGCGCTCGACGAGCACGTCCACGATCCGCCGCCCCTTGTCAGCCGTGGCGGCGTGCGGATTGCCGGCTCCGGCATTGGTCGTCAGGAGGTGCCAGGGCCGGGTAATCGAGACCCAGCCGCGGTTGACCGCCTCGAACCGGGTCCGGGCCTTGCGCCCCTCGTCGGCCGCCAGCGTGCCGTCGGCACTCTTGGCCACCAGCTCGGGCCAGTAGGCCAGGGCGAGCGAGGTCTCCATCTCGCCGGCGTGGTCGTCCGGCTCTTGGAAGATCTGGTGATAGACGTCCTGGAAGATCTGATACCAGTTGCACAAGAAGAGCTTGGCCGGGCTTTTTCCATAAAGCTCGCGGAGGACCGACTTCAGCTCGTTGCCGCCGTGGCTATTGAGCAGCACGATCTTGAGGATCCCCTGCCCGACGAGGCTCTCCACCAGGTCGGCGATCAGGGCGCCGAGCGTCGATGGATTCACGTTCATGGCGAAGGGAAAGGCCCGCTGATTGGTCTGGGTGCCGTAGGGGATCGTGGGCAGGAGCATCACCTTGGCCCCGCGCTGCCAGGCCGCCTCGCAGATCTTCTCGCCGATCAAGTCGCCTTCGAAAAGGTCTATGCCGTACGGAAGATGGAGATTATGCGGCTCGGTCGCCCCCAGCGGCAAAACGGCAACCTCGTAATGCTGGTCCTTGGTGGCGCCGTAATTGGTTTCCGCAAGCTTCCAGGGACGCACGGTCGGGCTCCTCGATGGGCACTGTAGGAGAATTCCATCGCTCCGATGATACCGTCCGGCCCTCAGCCAGACCAGGGGGGACAAGATATGGAGTGCGGCGACGAGTCGCCGCACTCACAAAGCGTCTTGCGGGGCGCGGATCGGGCCGCGACAATGTAGCATGCACACTCCGTGTGCCGTCCGCCGGTTGCGGCACACGGAGTGTGCCTACTACTATCAATCCGCAATACCCAACCCCCTGCCATGACTCCCCGCCATCGCGTACTGGCCGCCCTGCGGCACGAGGAAGTCGACCAGGTTCCCTGGATTGAAGGCATCGTGGGCAACGGCATCGCCAGCGCGGTGTGCGGCCAGCCGATCGGCGTCGACTGCTCGGTCGCCCCGGATGGGTTTCCCACCATGCCCGGCGATGAGTTGGCCGAGGAGCAGAAGAAAGTCAACCGCGTGCTGGATAAGGCGAACCTCCAGTTCTGCGCGTTTGCGCCGATCTTCTGCGAAAGGATGCGCAAGGCCGACGACGGCTCGCCGGTCCTGGTCGGCGACGGCCAGATCCGCACGCGACGCGACTTGGAAGAACGATTCCGGTTGCCTCCGCCGACCGAGGCCGGGTTCGTCGCCAACGCGCGCAAGTTCATCGCGCACAAGGACGAGTACTGTGCCTGTGCGTGCGTGCGCCTGGGCATCGGGGCGACGCTGTTGAGCATGGGCGTCGAGGCCTTTTCGTACGCCATGGTCGATGACCCGCAAATGAATGTCGCTGTCTTCCGGCCAGTCTCTTTCGTAAGACTGTAGCCGAATGAAGCACTTTTTTCAGAGAACCGCGACCATGTGTTCTTTCGTATACTGGTTCGACTTGTCACCCGATGATCTTCTTCCACCGGTCGAGGTTCCATCGCGCCTTCTCGGCGGGGGTCATGCGGCCGAAGTCGGGCTCGCCGTTCGTTGCGGCTGGTGCGGGGCGGGCCACCGGTTTTGCCGATGCGGCGGCAGCGGGGGTGGGTCTCTTCGCCGCCGGCTGGGACGCGCCGCTGTAGCTCGTGGCGGTGTACGTCCGCTGGAGATCTTCCTCCAGCGAACGTTGCGGACGGATGCCGAGTTTGGCTAGGTCGCCGTGATAGGCCCGGACCGCTTCGTCGGGCGCGATTTCGTCGTCGGCCACTGCGCGGAGGTAGCGGACGAACGTCAACTGGTGCTCGGCGTTGTTGATCTTCCGCCCATAAAGCGCCACGCGGGCCCCGTATTTCTTCGCCTCCCAAAGCATGTGGAAGGCGTCGAACGAGGTACCGGCCGAGCCGCCGAGAATGCCCACCACCAGCGAGCGGTCGTAGGCGGCTAGGGCCTCCATGGCCGCCGGGCCGTGATACGGGATCTTCAGGAAGATCGGCCGCCCCCGGCTGGTCACGCCGGCCAATGCCCGCACGATATGGTCGTTCACAAACCGGCCCACGTCCTTGGGCGGGTGCTCGCCGCAGGCGTTGGGATCGAACACTTCGAGGAAGTAGCGGAAGTGCTTGGCTTCGGCCTCCAGGCGAAAGGCCTTGTAGGCATCCAGGGTCGCCCGGTCCAGGGTCGTGTCGTTGTTAAAGGTGACCGAATACAACCCCAGGTCGGCCCCCAGCTTGCGCTCGTGCGTCTGGCATTCCATCTTGCCGCACATGATGTGGTCGATGGTCGCGGTGCGGAAGGGAAGCGAGGGCTGCGTGGAGTAGCGCCCGGTGCCGGTGGCGAGCCAAATGTCAGTCGTATCGTTCGCCCGGACCGCCGGGGTGACGTGGCTGGAGTCGAACAGCCGTTCTTGGATAGCGAGCACCTCGTT
>CAYTJV010000142.1:0-14593 GCA_964438165.1 uncultured Planctomycetaceae bacterium
CAGTGCCCATGCTGGGCGTACCAATAGCAGGCTGAAGACTAAAAGCCTTCAGCCTTCAGTCTATCTACCTGAGTAGTTACGAAATAATAAATATAGCCAGATGTTATTGATGGTTGTATCATGCACAACGAGACCGCGAACGGTGAAGGCCTGCTTCCGGAATGCCTGATTCCTGCTTCTGCAGAATCGAAGTAGTATGTCTCGACGTCACATCGACAGCTTCCGCGATATTCTAACGAGGCTGTGTGCTGATACCAGTCGTTACCTGGGCCGAAGGAATGGTGGACGGCGGCGCGCATTTTCTCCTATTCACTCACGCACGTATCGGGGTGTAAGCTTCGGGGCTGGCACTCACGACTCTCGTCGCTGTCGACATCGCCTCCCCTCACTTCGCATTACGAGTCCGTGGGGACCAACCAATGGATGATACACCCCCGGTTTAGGGAAGCAGCCGATGTGCTCCTCTCACGGCCCTGATAAACCTGGAAATGGGAAACGAGGATCCATTGCCTGACCAGATTCCCCCTATTCCAACTCCTGACTTTCAGGCCCTGTTTGAATCAGCCCCGGGGCTGTATCTCGTCTTGACGCCCGCCTTGACGATCGTGGCAGTAAGCGAGGCGTATTTAAAGGCCACGATGGCGAGGCGGGAGGAGATTCTTGGGCGAAACCTCTTCGACGTCTTTCCAGACAATCCCGATGACTTGACCGCGACCGGAGTCTCGAATCTGAGTGCGTCTTTGAAAAGGGTGTTACTGAATCGAGTGCCTGATGCGATGGCGGTGCAGAAGTACGACATCCGCCGGCCTGAATCGGAGGGAGGCGGATTCGAAGAACGGTATTGGAGCCCGGTTAATTCACCGGTTCTGGGAACCAATGGAGAGGTTGCCTACATCATCCATCGTGTCGAGGACGTCACGGACTTTGTCCACCTGAAGCAGGCCGGGAGCGAGCAACAACGGATTACGGAGGAGCTGCGCGCGCGCGCGGCTGAAATGGAAGCGGAGATTTTCCGCAGGGTGCAGCAGATCCAGGAGGTCAACAACCAACTGCGAATGGAGTTGGAGGCCCGCAAACAGGCGGAGGAAATATTTCAGGCGCTGGTTCGAAGCACAATCAACGCGGGTGAGGCGTTCTTCCGTTCGTTGGTACTGGAGTTAGCTAAGAGCCTTCGAGTTCGCTATGCCTTCATCGGTTGCGTCCTGCCGGACAATCCGGGTCGCGTACGCACAATTGCGGTGTGCGTCAACGGCACAATCGCCGAGAATTTCGAGTACAATCTTGCGGACACGCCATGCGCCGACGTCCTGCACCAACAGACATGTTTCGTCCCTCGCAATGCCCAGCAGTTGTTTCCCAAGGATCAACTCCTGGCCGACATGGGCATCGACGCGTACCTTGGAACGGCGTTACGGAGCGCGGAAGGCAAGCCGCTGGGCCTGATCGCGGCGCTCCATGACCAGCCCATGGAGGAAACCGAGTTAGTCAAAACCATTATGGCGCTGGCAGCCGGACGCACAGTCGTGGAAATCGAGCGGCTCAGATCGGAAACCGCCATGCACGAGGCGCTGGCCACGCTGGATGCCACCGTGGACGGCGCGTTCATCTTCGATCCCCGCACGCTGCGGTTCAACTACGTGAACAAGGGGGCCGTGCAGCAGGTGGGGTACAGCCGGGAGGAACTGCTGCGCATGACGCCGCTGGACATCAAGCCGGAGTTCGACGAGCCGCGGTTCCGGGCGATGATTGCGCCGCTGGTGAGCGGGGCGGAGTCGGTCCACAGCTTCACGACGGTCCACCGGCGCAAAGACAGCGTGGACGTACCGGTGGAGATCAATCTGCAATGCGTCGGAGCCGGCACGGCCCGGGCCCGCCTCATCGCCATCGTGCGCGACATCACCGAGCGGACGCGGTTGGAAGCAAATTTCAGACGAGTCGTGGAGGGGGCGCCCAACGCCATCCTGCTCGTCAACCAGAACGGCGCCATCGCGCTTGTGAACGCCCAAGCCGAACGACTGTTCGGGTATTCTCGTGAGGAACTGCTCGGCCAGTCCATCGAAACCCTGGTGCCCGCCCGGTTCCGAGGCGCCCATTCGGGTCATCGTGCCGCATTCTTTGCCGATCCCGCGATGCGCGCCATGGGTGCCGGCCGCGATCTCTATGGCCAGCACAAAGACGGGCGGGAGATTCCCATCGAGATCGGCCTGAATCCCATCGAGAGCAAAAATGGGCGCATGGTGCTGGCCAGCATCATCGACATTACCGAGCGGAAGCGGCTGGAGGAAGAAATCTGGATGCACGGCCGGCTGCTCGAAGCAGCCAACAAGGAACTAGAGGCCTTTTCCTACTCCGTCTCGCACGACCTGCGGGCACCGTTGCGGAGCATCGACGGGTTCAGCCAGGCGCTGCTGGAAGACTGTGCCGGCCTGTTGAACGAGCAGGGGAAGGACCACTTGAACCGGATACGGGCGGCGAGCCAGCGCATGGGGCAGTTGATCGACGATCTTCTCGGCCTGTCGCGCGCGACCAGGGACGAGCTGCGGCGCGAACCGGTGGACCTGAGCGCCCTAGCCCTAGGCAGCGCAGACGAGGTGCGGAAGATCTGGCCGGGCCGCCAGGTCGAGCTGGTTGTCGCGCCGGGGCTCCGCGCGCCGGGCGATCCACGGCTGCTGCAGATCGTGTTCGACAATCTGCTCGGCAATGCCTGGAAATTCACGAGCAAGCAAGAGCGGGCGACGATCGAGGTCGGCGCGATGTCCCACGACGGGACGGCGGCCTATTTCGTGCGCGACAACGGGGCTGGGTTCGACATGGCCTATGTCGACAAACTCTTCGGCGTGTTTCAACGGTTGCACGCCATAACGGAGTATCCCGGCACCGGCATCGGGCTGGCGACGGTACAGCGCATCGTCGTGCGCCACGGCGGCCTGGTGTGGGCGGAAGGCCAAGTCGGCCAGGGGGCGACTTTTTATTTCACATTAGGAGAGAGGATCGCACAATGAAGGGCAAGGTGATCTTATTGGTGGAAGACAATCCGGACGACGAACTCTTGACGCTGAGGGCCCTGAAGCAGGGCAACATCGGCAACAAGATTGTCGTGGCGCGCGACGGGGTGGAGGCCCTGGACTTTCTCTTCAGCACCGGGGCCCATGAGGGCCGCGACATAAGGGACTTGCCCCAGGTGGTCCTGCTGGATTTGAAGCTCCCCAAGATCGACGGGCTCGAAATGCTCAAGCGGATCCGGGCGGACCCCCGGACCAAGCTGCTGCCGGTGGTCATCCTCACCTCATCGAAGGAGGAGCAGGATCTGATCGCTGGATACAGCTTGGGCGCCAACAGCTACATCCGCAAGCCAGTGGACTTCACGCAGTTTGCAGAGGCCGTGCGGCAGCTGAAGCTCTATTGGCTGGTGCTCAATGAACAGCCCCCTGCCAACGGAGGTTCTCGCAAATAAGATGGCCCACTCGCTCCGAGTGTTACTGATCGAGGATAACGAGGACGACGCGGCGGTGATCCTGCGCGAACTGCAGCGCGGTGGCTATGAGCCGGTTGCCCGGCGGGTGGAGACTCCCACCGCCATGCACCACGCGTTGCGGCAGGAGATCTGGGATGTCGTCTTGGCGGACTGGAGCTTGCCGCAGTTCAGCGCCCTCTTCGCGCTCGAAATACTGAAATCCCAGGGCCTGGATCTGCCGTTCATTATCGTGTCGGGGGTGATCGGCGAAGAGGCCGCCACCTCGGCGATGAAAGTGGGCGCGCACGATTTCGTTAGCAAACAGCATCTCGAACGGCTCGTCCTGACCATCGATCGGCAACTGCGGGAAGCGGACGACCGCCTGGCGCGCCGGAAGGCGGAAGCGGCCCTGGCAGCCAGCGAGGAACGGCTGCAGCTGGTGGCGCGCGCCACGAACGACGCCGTGCGGGACTGGGATCTCTTGACGAACGGAATGTGGTGGAACGAGGGATTCTCCGCCTTGTTCGGCCACCAGGCCCAGGACATCGCAGCGGACGTGGAGTCCTGGTACAGCCTCCTGCATCCGGACGACAAAGACCGCGTGATCGCCGGCTGCTATGCCGCAATCAACGGTGGGGTGACAACCTGGTCGGAGAGCTACCGTTTTCGCCGCGCGGACAGCACCTACGCCGAGGTACTGGACCGCAGCCACATCGTGCGGAACGTCCAGGGCCAGGCCCTGCGTCTGATCGGCGCGATAACGGACCTTACCACCATCCGGAAGGCGCACGCGGCGTTGCAGGACAGCGAGGCGCGCGTCCGGACGGTGCTGGAGTCGGCCCCCGACGCCATCATCGGCATGGACGAGAACGGGACGATCACGGATTGGAACCCGCGCGCGGAAACCATGTTCGGATGGCGCCGCGACGAAGCGCTTGGACACCCCTTGGCCGAGACGATCATTCCGCCCGATCAGCGGGAGGCCCACCACAGCGGGCTCCGGCGGTTTACGGAGACGGGCGAGGAGCCGATGCTCAATCGGCGGCGGGAGACGACCGCATGGCGGCGGGACGGCGCCGAGTTCCCCGTCGAGTCGTCGATCGTGCCGTTGAAGGAAGGGGCCGCACATCGATTCTACTGGTTCGTCGCCGATATCACCGAGCGCAAACAGGCGGAGGCGAAATTGCGGCGGACCGAGGACCAGTTGCGGCAGGCGCAGAAAATGGAAGCCGTCGGCCAACTCGCCGGCGGGGTGGCGCACGACTTCAACAACCTCCTCACCGTCATCATGGGCTACACCGACCTCCTGATGAGCAACCTGCCGGCCGACGCCCCGACGCTGGCGGATCTTGAGGAAATCAGGACCGCGGCGGAACGCGCGTCATGGCTGACCCGCCAATTGCTCGCCTTCAGCCGCCGCCAGATCCTAGCGCCGCAGATCTTGGACCTCAACATCCTGATCGGCAACTTAGAAAAAATGCTGCATCGTCTCATCGGCGAGGACGTCGTGCTGAAGACCGAGTTGGCTCCCGAGCTCGCGCGGATCAAGGCCGATCCGGGACAGATCGAGCAAATCATCATGAACCTCGCCCTGAACGCCCGCGACGCCATGCCGGCGGGCGGGCGCTTGACGATCGAGACCGACACCGTGCTCCTGGACGATTCGTATCCGCTAAAATCCGCGGCGGTGCCGCCGGGCCGCTACGTCCTTCTGGCGGTCAGCGACGCGGGATGCGGGATGGACGCCGAAACGCAGAAGCGGATTTTCGAACCGTTCTTCACGACGAAGGAGGCGGGCAAGGGCACGGGGCTCGGCCTGTCGACAGTCTACGGCATTATCAAGCAGAGCAACGGATTCATCTGGGTCTACAGCGAGCTGGACCGGGGCACGACGTTCAAAATCTATTTGCCGGCGGTCGACGGAGACGTCCAAACGGCGGAGACGGAGTCCCGCCCGGTCCAGCAACGGATCGGAGTGGAAACGATTTTGTTGGTCGAAGATGCTGCGCCGCTCCGCGCCCTGACGAAAAAAGTCCTGGAACTCAGCGGCTACACCGTGGCGGCGGCGGAAAACTTGGACGGGGCGTTGAAGATGGCGGAAGCGCACAACTGGGCGATTCACTTGCTGCTGACCGACGTCATCATGCCCGGAGGCAGCGGGCCGGACGTCGCGGACCGTCTCAACGAACGGTGCCCGGATCTCAAGATCCTCTACATGTCCGGCTATACCGGCACGACGATGGCCCATCAGGGGATTCTGAGGTCCGGAAGCCCGCTGCTACAAAAACCGTACTCGCCCGACGCGCTCCTGCAAAAGGTGCGCGAGGTGCTCGACGAACCCCGGCGGAGAAAAGCCTAAAGCCCGGCGTGCCGGGCAGGGCCGGACGAACCGGAGGTCCGGTGTCGATAACGGAGCTGCGCGGCCCGTCGAGCCGCGCCCTTAAAAAATAGGGGTGAATTCCTACTGACTCAATTCGGGATAATGCTTGCCTGTCCGGCGGACGGCGTTAGAATGAACGCCAGTACCATGTCGGAGCGGATGAGATGACCGATCAGGAAAAGACGGGAGCGATCTTGCGGGTGCTGCTCGTCGAAGATTGCGAAGACGACGCGCTGCTCCTCGAGCGCGAGTTGACCCGAGGGGGATACAAGCCGCTCGTCAAACGCCTGGACTGTCCCGGCGCCATGAGCGCGGCACTGCGAGGTCAGACCTGGGATCTCGTGCTGGCGGACTGGAATCTTCCCCGGTTCAGCGCCCTCTTCGCCCTCGAGATGCTCAAGTGCAACGGCCTCGACCTCCCTTTCATCATCGTCTCGGGAACGATCGGCGAAGATGCCGCGATCGAGGCCATGAAGGCCGGCGCCCACGACTACGTGATGAAATCCAACCTGGGGCGGCTGGTGCCCGCGATCCAGCGGGAGCTCCGCGAAGCGGACGACCGCCGGTCCAGGAAACAGGCGGAAGTGGCGCTCGCCGCAGGCGAGGATCGGCTGAAGTTTGTCGCGCGCGCGACAAACGACACGATCTGGGACTGGGACCTGACCGCCCAGACGCTCGGCTGGAACGAAGGCTTCCAAGTTCACTTCGGTTTCCGGCCGCATGAGGTACATCCGGGCGTGGAGTCCTGGTACAGCTGCCTGCATCCGGAGGAGAAAGAACGGGTGATCGCGACACGTTACGCGGCGATCAACGGTGCGGGGGAGAAGTGGTCTGACCAGTACCGCTTCTGTCGGGCGGATGGCGCCTATGCGCACGTCCTGGACCGGGGCTATGTGCTGCGGAACGAGGAGGGCCGGGCCGTGCGGGCGGTCGGCGCCCTGATCGATCTCACCGAGCAGAAGCGGGCGGAAGTGGAGATCGCCGCCGCCTATGAGCGGCTGCGCGACCTCACCGTGCGGATGGAGCACACGAAGGAAGAAGAGCGGAAGCGGATCGCGCGGGAACTACACGACGAGTTCGCCCAGCTGTTGACGGGACTGAAGCTGGATCTGGCCGCGCTGGGCAAACAGGTCGCAAAAGGCGTGGCCACGCCCCAGTCGGAACTGATCGAGAAGCTGCAGTCGATGGCGGCGCTCGTAGGCGATTCGATTCACTTGGTTCGCAAGGTCGCCTCCTCCCTGCGACCGAGCATCCTCGACGATCTCGGTCTGGTTCCGGCGTTGCAATGGCAAGCGCGCGAGTTCGAAGCGCGGGCCGGTATTCCCTGCGAGACGGCGCTGAGCCAGAATCTCTCGCAGCGGGAACTCGATCCGGATCGGTCCACCGCGCTTTTCCGGATCGCGCAGGAATTGTTGACCAACGTCATGCGGCACGCCCACGCGTCGCGCGTCCGGCTGGCCTTGCGTGAGCAATCGGACGGGCTGCTTCTGGAAGTATCCGACGACGGCCGCGGCATCGCCGAACGGGAATATGTGAATCCGACGACGCTCGGACTGCGCGGCCTGCAGGAGCGTGTGACGCTGTTCGGCGGCACCCTTCACATCGACGGCGATCCGGGAAAGGGGACGACCGTCCGGGCGTGGATACCCCGGGGGAGCGAGCATGCCGAGAACCGCACCACATCAGCCCTGTAACATTCTGGTCGCCGACGATCACGCCGTCGTCCGGCGAGGGCTCAGGCAGGTGATCGCCGAGGAGTGCGAAGGGGCGGTTGTCGAGGAGGCGAGCACCGGCCAAGGCGTGCTCGATGCCGTGCGCCGGCAGGACTGGGCCGTCGTTGTTCTCGACATCACTCTGCCCGACAAAAACGGCTTGGAGGTGTTGAAAGACCTGAAGGCGATGCGCCCCTCCCTGCCGGTCCTCATCCTCAGCCACCACGCCGAAGTGGAATATGCGGCGCGCGCGTTCAAGGCTGGAGCGGCCGGCTACCTCACCAAAGAGAGCGCATCGGAGGAGCTGACTGTCGCGATCCGCAAAGTGCTGGCCGGAGGGCGATACGTCAGTCCCTCGTTTGCCGAGCAGCTGGCCGGGCGTTTGACCGGTGAGCTTGACGCCCTGCCGCATCACGCGCTGTCCGATCGCGAGCATCAGGTCTTGTGCCAGATTGCGCGAGGTAATGCGGTCTCGCAGATCGCCGATGAGCTGGCTCTCAGCGTGAAGACCATCAGCACCTACCGGGCGCGTCTCCTCGAGAAGCTCCACCTGGCGAACAACGCCGAATTGATGCGGTACGCCCTCGACCACCGGCTGGTCGAGTAGCGCTCGTTTCGCGCTTCCTGCCGATGCCGGTCCATGCCCCTCCGATAACCTGTCCTGTTCCGCTGCGCCGCTGCGACCGCGACTCTCTTCTTCCGTCTCATCTGTAGGACGGACACTGACAGCATTTTCCGCCTTTGTCCCGCCTCACAATCAGACCGACGCGTATCCCGAAACGAAGGCGGCGGCGCTATGCTCCATAGTGAGGAACGTCATGGAGCCCACCACCCTAACAGAGAGCGCCTTCGTGAGAGTCGTAATCGTGGACGACGCCCCGCGCGTGCGCGACCGGTTGAAAGCCTTGCTGGACGCCGACGCGCCTTGCGCCGAAGTGGTCGGAGAGGCCGGCGAGGCCCGGGCCGCGATCCGGCTCATCCGGGACATGCGCCCGGACGTGGTGATCCTCGATCTCCAACTCGCGGGCGCGAGCGGGCTCGAGGTGCTGCGGGCGATCAAGCTCGCGCCCCACGCGCCCGTCGTCATCATGCTGACGAATCTGACCGCGCGCGAATATCAAATCACCTGCCTGGAGGCCGGCGCAGAATTTTTCCTCGACAAGTCGTTCGGCTTCGAACGGCTGGCGGACATTCTCCGCGATCTGGCTCGGAAGTCGGGACCCGATTTTGAAGAAAGGAATGTCCTATGACACAGGTCGGCCTGCACAGCGTCCCCGTCGATGGCGGCCGGATCGCGGAGCCGATAAGGGGCGGCGGCGCCAGGAAACAAGGAGGTTCCCATGTCGCGCATACTCGTCATCGACGATGAATTACCGCTCCGCCGGGTTCTGCGGAACACCCTGGAGCGGGCGGGCCACACGGTCCTCGACGCTCCGGACGGTCGCAAAGGGATGGCGCTCTGGCGCCAGGAGCCGACCGACGTCGTGGTGACCGATATCTTCATGCCCGAGAAGGACGGGATCGAGGTCATCCTGGAGATGCAACACGTCGCGGCGAAACCCAAGATCATTGCCATGAGCGGCGGGGGACGAAACGGCCTGCTCGACTGGAATTCGTCCGCCCTCGCGTTGGGGGCCGACCGGGTACTCGTGAAACCGTTCGACCAACGGACGTTTCTGTTAACCGTCCAGGAGGTGCTCGGTGGCCTGCCTGACACACAAGACGCCGTTCTCCCGTCAGGTGCGACAGACCAGCGCAAGTATCCGCGGTTTCCCATCTTTCTTCCAGTGTCGTTCGGCGATGGCGTGATTGCGCAGACCGGAACGGTCGTCGACATCTCCCGCGAAGGGGGCCGGATTAAATGTACCGGCGCCGTGCCTGAAATGAAGTATTTCCGGGTCGAGATCCGGCTCGACGATCCGCAGGAAACGCTGACGGTCGATCTGGCCGTGATGCGATGGTCACGCAACGGAGAGTTCGGCGTCGAATTCATCCGCATGGAGTCCGACCAGCAAGCGCGGCTGCGGAACACGATCCGGAACTGCGAAGAGGCGCGCGCGCGGCAGGACCATCAGCCGGTCCATCAGCTGGAGGCGAGGAACCCCCTCCTCGCTGTCAACCTCGCGGAGTCGGCGGAAGGCCCCTCATGAACCATCCTGTCGCCGTGCTTCCGTCAATGCGTCGCGCCGCCGGCCGGTGGGTCATGGCCGGCGCGCTGGCCTTGGCGATCATCGTGCCGATGACCGCGCTGCCGTCGTTTGCAGATTCCGGCCGCCGCCAGCAGCTCATCCCGATCCTCGGTCTCACGACGGATGAACATGCGGTCGGCACCGGGGCCTGCCTCGCGCGCTCGTTCGAAGAACGGGCTGATCGCTCAGGCCTCATGGTCCACTTCCAGAACGGCCCAGGCCGGTTCTCGCGGATGGCCCAGACGTCCACGGACCAGGCGATCCGCCGGGCCGCCCGGTCGCTCGGCTTGTCCACCGATGCCTGGTCCGTGGCGCTGGCGGGGCCCTATGCCGGCATGACCATTTACGGCGACAGTCTCTCGGCCATGGCCGCCCTCACTGGCGTGGCGCCGGCGATGGGATATTCCGTCCCGTCCGGCGTCGTCATGACCGGGACGATCACATCCGACGGGGGTATCGGACCGGTCGGCGGAGTGTCGCTGAAAATCGCGGCGGCCTGGCAGGCGCGCATGCGGCAGGTGCTCGTGCCGGACCAGGCCGATCTCGCCGATGTCGACTGGAGCACGCCGTTTCTCATGAGGGTGTCGCCCGTCCGAACGGTCGAGCTGGCGCTGGCGGTGTTGACCCGTCGGCCCGCGCAGGCGGGCGGCGAGGCGGAGTAAGACTGCGAAGGCGCGGCGGCGATTGTTTCGCCGCCGGCCGCAGAGCGAGACGATGATGCAAGAGCAGCGCGATCCACAGTTTCCGGACACGACGAGGGCGCGGGTCTACCTCGTCACGCTCCAGCTCCTGTTCGTGGCGATCCTCGTTGAGCATCTTCTTTGGATGCTGCCCGTCACCCGACTACAGGGAATCCTGCTCGCCGTCCTGGCCGCTCTGACGCTGACCTTGCTGGTCGCTCCCCGGCGGCTGTTGACGACGACGTGGTTCATCGCCCTTCTGTCCTTGGGCGACTCGGCCGTGCTGCTGCACACGATGCAGCACGTGCCGACCATCGAGCCGTGGATCATGTGCGAGTTTCTCCTGCTCATGGTGGCGGTGTCGTACGCGCCGTCCGTTCCGAAGATCGTGTTGCTCAGCGGCCTCGTGGCGGGGTTGTACGCGCTGTCCCTCTATCGACTCGGCCTGTTCGGGACCGATCATGTCTTCCTGCTCCCCGTTCTGCTGTGCTTGACGCTGGCCTTTGCAGGCAAGGCCCGGATCGTCCAAGCGGAAATCGAGCGCATCGCAGAAACCGAAGAGCAGGCTCGGTACAAGACGATGACGGACGCGTTAACCGGCCTGCCCAATCGGGCGCAGTTCCTGGAGCGGGTGGCGCGCGCGATCCAATGCGGCCGCGCCGACCGGAACTTCCAGTTCGCCATCCTGTTCATCGATTTGGACGGATTCAAGCCCATTAACGATCGCCTCGGGCACAAGGCGGGCGACGCCGTGCTGCGACATACAGCCAAACGGTTCCAGGCCTGTATGAGAAAAGGCGACACCGTGGGCCGCTACGGCGGCGACGAGTTTACCCTGCTGGTCAACCGCGTGACCGGCGACGCCGACGCGATCCGCGTCGCCGAGCGTGTCCTTGCCAAACTTAAAGAGCCGATCGACGTCGGAGAACCAGTCATGGTCGGGGCGAGCATCGGGATCGTGGTGAGCACCAATCTGCACGAACGGCCGGAGGATTTGATCCGGGATGCCGATGGGGCAATGTATCGGGCGAAGGCGCAGGGAAAGAATCAATATGTCTTCAGCGATCAAGCGCGAGACATCCCGAACGAGGAACTCAAGGATCGATGGCGGCGGGTGGTGCGGGCGCGGTGGTGACCGGCGCGCCGCCGACTTCAACCAAATGAGGAGCAGTCTATGAATACTCGTGCAGAGACGAGTCCCCAGACCCAACAGGGTGGCTCGTCCCGGCCGCCGGCGTCCGAAGGAACGGGCGACACGGTTCAGCCGGTCGCGCGGCTGCGGGCCAACTTTTTGCAGCTGCAAGTACTCGTCACCGTGGTGCTCAGCTACCAAGTGCTGTTTGCCACGGACGTCGGCGTGTCGCAAGAGATGGCGTTGACGGCCATCCTCGGGATGCTGAGTCTCTGCGGCCTGCTCGCGGTCCTTCCGACCAGAGTGATCAGCGCCGATTGGTTTCCGGGCACCCTCGCGGTCGTCGATACCGTCGTCACGTCGATCCTCATCTACGTCTCCGGCAACGCCGGCTCGGATCTGTATCTGGCCTACTTTGTCATCATCTTGATCGTCACGACCTCGCGAACTCCGGTGCAAATGACCGTGTTCTTAACTCTCGTGACGGCGATCTACGGCTGGGCCTTGTATCGGGAGCTCGAAGACACCGGTGTCGTCTTGGTGCGCCATCTGATTCGGATTCCCCTCTTGCTGATCATGGCCATCTTCTATCGGAGAGCGGCCGAATCGGTCCGCCTGCTGGCCAACTACGATCCGGTGACGGGATTGCCGAATCGCCGCCAGTTCCTCCGCCTGCTTGCGCAAGGCCCGGCGCCAGGCCGGGCCGGCGCCCAGCAGGCGCTGCTCTGCATCGATGTGGGCGGGTTCAAGCGGATCAACGACACGCTCGGTCATGTCGTCGGCGATCAACTGCTCACGGTTGTGGCCGAGCGGATCAAACAGTGCCTGCGCACGACCGATCTCATCGCCCGCGTGAGTCCCGACGAGTTCTCGGTTCTGCTCCACAACGTCGGCGCGCCCGACATCGCCGGACGCCTCGCGCAACGCATTCTCCAGGCTTTGGGGACTCCGCTCACCCTGGCCGGACAAGAGATTTTCGTCGCCGCGAATATCGGGATCGCGCTCGGCGCGCCGGAGATAGGCAAGCCCGACAGTCTCATCGTCAACGCCGCCGCCGCCGTGTCCCGCGCCAAAGAGCGGGGAAAGAACGGCTACGAATTCTACTCGCCCGACATGAACGCGCGCGCCTACGAACGGCTGGTGCTGGAAAGCCGGCTCCACCGCGCGATCGAGCGCGAGGAAATTGAGGTCTACTATCAGCCGCAGGTCCATCTCCTGTCGCGCCGCATCGTCGGCCTCGAAGCCCTCGCCCGCTGGAACGATCCCGAGTCCGGTCTGATCTCGCCGGCGACCTTCATTCCGTTGGCGGAAGAAACCGGCCTGATCGTGCCGATTGGCGAGGCCATCCTCCGGCAAGCCTGCCGGCAACTCAAGATGTGGCACGCAGCGGGCTACCCCTCGCTGCAAATGTCGGTCAACCTCTCCGCCCGCCAGTTCCGGCAGCCGGACCTGGCCGACCGCGTCGCCGCCGTTCTGGCCGAAACGGGCCTCGATCCGGACTGTCTGGACCTGGAGTTGACGGAGTCCTGCATCATGCAGGATGCGGAAGTCGCGCTGCAGACGCTTGGGAAATTGAAGGCGATGGGGGTACGCCTCTCGATCGACGACTTCGGCACGGGCTACTCCTCCCTGATCTACTTGAGGCGGTTCCCCATCGATACCTTGAAAATCGACCGCGCCTTCACGCATGACATGATGACCAGCGCCGATGCCCAAGCGATCATCGCCGCGATCATCGCCATGGCGGCGGCCCTGAAACTGTCTGTCATCGCCGAAGGGGTCGAGACCGAGGAGCAGATGGCGCTGCTGTTGAAGCAGAAATGTTATCTCGCGCAGGGGTTCGCTTTCTGCAAGCCGATTCCTGCAGCGGAGCTGACGGCGCGGCTCGCCACCTGGCCGGGGTTGGAGTGGCGCACGCCCTCTCACGGCGCAGCGGCGTAGCAGAGGGTGAAACGGTCTGCCGGCGTTGAAGGAGGCCGAGGGGTGAGGTTCAGGTTGAGTGAACGACAGGAGCATGATCGTCGTCCTTGATCTGCCGATATCAGGGAACGCCACAGAGCCCGGGAGGTAACAATGCCAGACAAGCAGCAGCACACAAATTCGGTCTCGGTCAAACATCGCACCGTGCCAGGCCTAACCGTAAGAGCGTGGGGGGCCGGCCAAGTTGATGCAGTCGTGGATCCAACGAAAGACGCCACCCTCCTGCTACAGAAAACCGTGGACACCCTGGTTCAATCCCAGGACCAGTACCGTCGCCTCATGACACGGCTGGCGGTTTGCGTGTTTGAACTCGCCGTGGACGGGACCATCCTCTGTGTGAATGAAGCTGCCAGCCACATCACCGGCTATCAAGCGGTCGAGTTAGAGGGCAAATCCTGGTGGGATACCTTCTTTTGCGTGAACCAGCGCTGCCAAGTCGCTGACCTGAACACTCGCTTCCGATCAGGCGATCTCTCCAATTGCGAAATAGAGCTCAGGGCAAAAAACAGCTCCCCCATTGTTCTGCAGGTGTGCTCCGCGAATCAATACGGAAGGCATGACATGCTCGAACGTATTGTCGTGTTTGGTGTGGATGTCACTGAACGCAGACGTGCAGAAGCGGCCTTGCGCTGCAAAGACGGGCAGCTCCGCCAGGCTCTGAAAATGGAGGCCGTCGGACGTCTAGCCAGCGGTATTGCTCACGACTTTAATAATCTCCTGACCGTGATTAACGGATTCAGCGAACTAGTGCTAACCCGTGAGAGCTTAGACAGCGAAGTGCGTCACGAGGTCGAACAGGTGAGGGGTTGCGGACTCCGGGCCGCGATGCTGACCCGGCAGCTTCTCGCATTCAGCCGTAAACAGGTATTGGAGCCCAAGGTGCTCAATCTCAATGATGTTGTGGGCGAGATTGAGTCGCTGCTTCGACGCCTTATCGGGGAGGATATCGCGCTCTTCTCTCATCTTGATCCAGCACTGAAGCCTGTCACCGCCGACCCGGGACAACTCGACCAAGTCATTATGAATCTGGCCGTCAACGCGCGGGACGCGATGCCTCGCGGAGGGC
>CAYTJV010000143.1:0-14538 GCA_964438165.1 uncultured Planctomycetaceae bacterium
TACGGATCTGTGGGAGCCCTGGGCGGGCAACCGCCCAGGGCGACCCGGCCATCACCAATCCTGTTCGGCACGGGATTTGCGCATTTCAACGAACCCCGCGCACGGGGTATTGCGCATTCTGGAGGGGCGCGCATCATCGTCGGCATGGCCGGCAAGAGGCGCGACGAAATCACCGAGAAGGACATCACGGGCTTGAAGTATTTCGACAAGCTCGTGCCTCTCTTGGAGCGATTGCACGGCGTGGGGTGCGAGCGGGATAAGGCGGGCAACCGACAACTCCACTTCGACCAGTATTGCCTCCTGATCCTGCTGGCGATGTTCAACCCCATCGCGCGGTCGATGCGGGCGCTTGAGCAAGCCAGCGAGTTGCGCAAGGTGCAGCAGAAGCTGGGATGCCTGCGGTTCTCCCTGGGGTCCCTGAGTGAGGCCACGGAGGTCTTCGATGCGGACTAGCGCGATTGGGGCGAGCCCGGTGGTGGCGTATCGCACCTTTGGCAGTCTAAGGCGGTGTGAACGTTTCTGTTAACCGGTTAACGGATCTCGACCTCGTACCACACGGTCTTGTGTTTGGGGCCGAGGGTGAGCAACGCCTTGCCGTCGGTTTCGGACACTGGGACAGCGGCGCGGCGGTTGCCGGACTCATCGAGCGGGTAGAGCTTGACCTTCTCGGCCCCGACGGGCAGGAAGACTTCCGCCGGGACGCCTTCGCAGAAGATCGGCTCGCGGCCCCAGCGGTTGCGCAGGGTGACGCGGTTGCCGCCGAGCTCTTCCAGCTTGGCGTCGGAGTTTTGCTCCCAGCCGGTGGCGGCGATGAGGATCCGGCCCGGCTTGGCGAACCCTTGGCCGTCGATCGCGACCATCGACACGGTGGCCCAATCCAATCGCGTCTTGCCGATCCGCAGCTTGATGTCGTCCAGCTCGAAGGTCCGCCCGCGCACAAAGCCGGTGAAGAGCTTGGTCCGCGGGGTATTGGCCGTGAAGTATCCGGCGTTTTTCTCAGAGATGTCCCAGCGGAGCTGACCCGTGTCGGACTGAAATGCGGTGGTTTTCTCGGCAACCTTGGGGAACCGCCTCTCTTTCGCGCCTTCGCCGGCGTTGCTCAAGTCCAGGGCAATGCGGTGCACGAGCGACCACCGCGGATCGAGGCCGAGCTTCTCGGCGCTAAGCGTCCAGGCGCTGCGGGTCTGGTGGAGCTTGCGGCGCTCCGCCTCGCGCACAAGAGGCACGCTCATGAGCGTCTTCGCCTCGCTGGCGTCGCCCCGGAGGAACAGGGCGGCGCAGGCCGGCATGTGGGCCATCTTGGCCGTGTCGCTCTTGATGTCGAAGAAGCTCTCGATCTTGCGCGGCTCGAAGTTCGCGTTGTGGCAGTAGGCGAACGAGAAAACGCCGCTCCATCCCTGAAAAGCGCCGAAGGCGGCGATCATCGGGAAGCCTTCGGCCGCGTAGGAAATCGGCTGGGGATGGTTGTACTCGCTCACCGTGTAGGCCATGCCCGCGACCCGCGTCGCCGCCAGCCCGCCGAGCGTGCCGGCCGGATGGTTCACCAGGGCCTCGTTCTGGACGTACCAGTTCTGAGAGTCCCAAGGCCGGCCGGGAAAGGCGGGATGGTGCCAATAGGAATGTGCATCGACATAGTCGAGCCGCGACTGAATGTGCGCCGGGCTGTAGCCCATCTGCGTGCCGGAGACGAGCGGCTTGACCTTGAGCTCATCCTTGAGGAATCGGTACATGCCGCCCCAGTATTTCGCCTCGGTGTCCCAGAGGAAGTCGATGAAGTCGTTGCGGGCCGGCTCGGTGAGGTTCATCTCGCCGTGACGCAGGACGGGCACGCTGTCGTCTTCGAGCTTCTGGTCGGGCTCGACGCCCACCACGCCGCCGGGCCGCAGCGAGAAGGCGGCGAACTCGTAGGTGCCCGGGGCGAGGCTGCTGATCGAGATTCGCGATTTCGGGTCGCCGCGATCGGTTACGAACGTAAATCGAAAGCGCTGCCACTGCGGCGAGAGTGCCACGCTGGAGTCGAAGCCCAGCCGCTCCCAGGGCTCGTGGGCCATCATGCAGTTGACGTGGATCTGCCGCTTAGCGTCGCACCGGGCCTGGAAGGCGAGCGTGTACGGATGGTTCTTCCGGACCGCCAGTCCGGCCTGGGCGAGCTGCGGATGCCAGGAGACCTCGCCCTGTCGCTTCACCACGACCCGCAGCACTCGCTCCCCCTCGGGCCCGCCCTGCTCGATCGACGACTGCGCCTCGGTTTTCGCGTCCCGCTCCATGGACCACCCTTTCTCCAGCGGCTCGCGAAAATCGCCGTTTCGGAGCATCTCTTCGCCCAGCGGCACGGCTCGGGCATTCCAGGCCGTGCGGAGCTTCTCGGTATCGCCGTATTTCTCGCGAAGCCAGACGTTCCACAGCTTGCGGAAGGTCGTGGAGTACGGGTTGGGCAGGCGGTCGAGTTTGCCCCAGCCCCAGGTGGCGAACAGGGCGTTCTCGTTGTTAATCTCCACGAAGGCCACGGCCGGCTCCTGGGTGTAAGGCTTCATGGTGTAGCGGTTCACGTGCGTCAAGAGGTCCCGGGCGTACTTCTTCTGGATCTCGATCATTCGCGGCTCGAAGTTGTCGAGCCCCTTGTCGTAGTCCGGCCGCTCGGCGCGGCCCGAGAAGCCCTCGGCTTCGTCGAGCCACCGCGACACGTGCAGGTTCAGGTTCGTGTAGATGCCGTGCTCTCGGAGTTGGAAGACCAGGTAGTCGAGCTTATCGAGCTGCTCGGGACTGAGCGTGAGCTTGTTGCGGCTCCCCTTGAAGATCGATCGCGCGTCCATGTGGTGCATGCGCACGCAGTTGATTCCCAGCCGGGCCAGCCGGGCCGCGACCCGCTCGGCCTGCTCTTTCTCGGGGAAACAAGCGTCGAAGCAGAGGTTCGTGGCCCAGAAGCGGATCGGGCCGGCATCGGTCACGAGCTTCCCTTCCGCCGCGCGCACAAAGCCGTGCTTGCCCGCCGGGCGATCCAGCCACGCCGACACGTTGGTCGCGTTGTCCGGGGCGTCGTAAGAGATCACGAAGGGAAAGACCGCGTCGTCCGCCGCGATCGGGACGGATACGAGGAGGGCGAAAAAGAGTACGACCGAAAGGACCGCAAGAATCACCATACGCTCGAACATCGCTTCTTTTCTCCCTGGTCCCGGAGGGACCGTTGAAAATAGCCCAACGATTCAGTGCGCCGTGAACTGCGGCGACTTCCCGTGGGAGATAGTCCCACCCGGCAACTGGGTCGCTCCAGCCGGTAGTAGTCGGAGCGACGAACATAAGGTTAGTCGCAGAGCATTCCGATGTCAAAGGACCGCTTCGGCGGCGCGGGCGCGTGACCCGCAACCGGACCCCGCGAGGGACAGGCCGGGCCAAGAAAGGTGGCGGAGAGGTTCGTATGTTGTTCACCTCGGCTTGCCTTGACTCACCTGCTGCCTCTCCGATACAACGGCAATCATCCCAGCGATTGCACCCCTCGATCCGCGGCGAGTGCCTTCAAGCAGTAGGAGCAAGCGAGATGATCCGAACCCTATCGCTCATGGGCATCCTCTATGCCAGCACGCTCATGGCCGCCGAGCCGGCGATCGACGGCGCCTCCGCCCCGTTGTGGAAGCCGTGCACCGGCTGGGTGAAGAGCCATCCCGTCAAGTACCATGTGGCCAACGAGAACGGGTCGCTGGCCTTCACGGCCGAAGGGTCGGGCACCGAAATGGTCTGGATCGTCGATCTGAAGCACTTCGCGGTCACCGGGAACGAGCGGTATCTGGTGGTTCGCTACCGGGCGACGGGGATGTCGACCGACCCCAACGTCTACTTCCTGCACGGCGAAGAGGGGAGCTACGGCGGGCAGAACTATGTCAAGGCCGACGCCCTCTCTGTCGACGGCAAGTGGCATACGCTGGCGGTGGATCTCGTGGCCATCGAGCCTCTGGAGAGCACGCACCTCTTGGCTGTCAAGGTGCTTGTCGCCCAAGGCCCTAGCGCGAAGTTGACCGTCGAGAGCATCCGCTTCGCCGATCAGCTTCCCGAGGGGGCAAAGCTCGCCCCCGTGCCGCCGCGCGCGGCCATCCAAAGCATGACGGTCGATTGGCGCGAAGTAGGACGGGTTGCCAACCCGCCCGCCGCGAAAGAAGGACGGGTTGGAAACCCATCCTACCTTGCTGCCATGCCCGGTTGGACGCAATCGCCGGCCACGGACTTCAACGCCAAGCTCGACGGAAGCGCCATGACCTTCACCGTGCGCGGCAAAGGAAAGTGCATGCGGTGGCTTCTGACGATGCCGGAGCCGATCGACTTGGGCCGTTTGCGCCATCTGGCGGTGCGTTACAGGGCATCGGGCCAGCTCGCTCCGACCACCTATGCCGTCTGGCTCGGCGGCAAGCGTTCGGGCGCCGCCCAGGAGGCGTGCATTCCGCTGTTTGCGGGGGATCTCAAGGCTGACAACGCTTGGCACAACCTATCGCTTACGCCGTCGGGGACGTTCGCCGCCGTCGAGCTCGCCATCGGCCTGGACTGCGCCGGTGACGAGGCCACCATGACGCTCGATACGATCCACTTCAGCTCGCGTCCGCGCCGTTGGGCTCTCGCGCAGGTGTTGGACTACAAGCCGCTCGACGAGCCCTGGCCGGCAGGGCAAGACGGGTTTGCGACCGGGCCGGTGAGCGTCATGGGCGGGAGGCCGTCGCCGTTTCTTGCCCAGCGGCTCGATCTGGCGGATTGGTTCAACACTGAGAACATCACAGTCGGGGGCGTGCCGTTTACGGTACAGCGCGACGTCGGCCGAATCCCGCAGACGCCCATGGGCGAGTTCGGCGCGTTGTCGTTGGAGCTGCCGGCCGGGGTTCGCGAAGTGTACCTGCTGACCGCCGCGGCGGCGCCTCCCACGGAGCCGTGGGGAATCGAGTGGAAGAACCCCAGGCCGCAGGAAGTGCTCGACGTGCCCGAGAAGGTATTCTACGAGATCCGCTACCAGGCCGGTCCGCCCGAGCGCGTCTTGCCGTTGGATGCGGTGACGGGCAAGTGGGGCATGAAGCGCGGGCTGAGCGTAAGCGCGGTCCATCCCGATCCGGCGCGACGCGCGACGGCCCTCGTGTTGCACGACCGAATGCAGACGGCCAGCTTCGCTATCCTTGGTGCCACGATGCGCACCGAGGCGCCGCGGATCGCCGAGCCCACTTGGGATCGGCTCAGTTCGGGCGTGGCGCCGACCAGGGTTTCGGTCGTCATTCCCAAGGCGCAGCCGGGCCAGGATGACGAGGCCATGGTCACGGCCGGCGGACTCCAGGCCCGATTCGACACACAAAAAGGGCTTACCTGGACGCAACTCACCGTGCCGGGCTTGCCAGACCATCTGGCCTGTGCGCCGGGCCCGGTGTTCCAAGTGACGGTGGCCGGCAAGGTGCTCTCCAACGACGACTGGACATGCGAGAAAGCGGAGCAACTTGGCGCGGGCCGCCGGTTCCTCCTGCGTCATCTCTCGGCAGGGTTGGCGGCAACCATCGACTGTGTCCGAGGTGAGGGAAACCAAATGCTCCTGCGCATGAGTCTGGCGAACGAAGCGAAGACCGCCACCACGGCAACGCTCCATTTCCCGGTGCTCCGCGGCCTGCGCATGGGAACTGCCGCCGACACATGGTACTTGTGCGGCAAGCGCGGCGGGATCATCAACGTTGCCAGCGCCGCCTTCCGCGAGCCGCTGGGCGAGCGGCATCCGCTGCAAATGGACGGGTTCTTCAATCCGCAGACCGGCGTCGCCCTCGCCTGCCTCACGCACGATACCGTGGCGCAGCATCACTTCATCAATCTGGCCAAGGCCGACCGCGGCGGCGAGTGGTCGGTCGAGTACGTCGAGCGCGACCTGGCGCCGGGCGCGAGCTTCACCGCCACGGAGGCGGCCCTGGTGCTGCGCGAGGGCGATTGGCGGGCAATCTTTGCGGCGTACACCGAGTGGCTCCGCACGTGGTTCAAGCCCGTAGCCCCGAGGAAAGCCTGGTTCGAAAAGTCCTTTGCCATGGCCAGCGGGGGCGCGTACTACGATGGCCATTCCACTCCGGCCGAGCGAGGCCGCATCCAGCCGCAGGTCGACACGATGCTCAAATACATCGGGCACTGCGACTATCTGCACCTGTTCGGCTGGGGCGCGTCGAAAACTTACGGCGACTGGGGCGACTACGATCACTACGACGAGCTTGGCGGGTTGGAGTACTTCCGCAACAACATCCAGGCCGTGCAGCAAAAGGGAATCGCCGTGAGCCTCTACATCGACGGCTACCTGAGCTGCGAGCAAGGCCGGTCCGTCGGGAAGCACGCCAAGGCGTGGGCGATGAAGCGTCCTGACGGCTCGCCGCAGTACGTCGAGGAGTACAAGGCATACAACGAGTGTCCCACCATGAAAGGTTGGCAGGACTACCTGAGCCAAACGTACCGCCGCGTGCGTGGCGAGATCGGCTCGAAGGTGTTGTACATCGACGAGTACGGCGCCACCGACGGGCGGTGGACGTGCCAGGCCAAAGACCACGGGCACAACGGCTACGAGATCCCCTATGCCGGCGAGGTGGCCATGCTCCAGCGGATCCGCGAGGCGGTCGGGCCCGAGATGGTCCTCTACACCGAGTATCCGCCGGCCGAAGTCAGCCGCCGGTATCTCGACGGATCGATCACCTATCAGGCCCTATGGAGCGCCGACGAAGAGCCGCTGGCGCCGCACTTCATCGATCTTCCCCGCTTCGCCTTTCCCGATTTCAAGCAGCTCCACATCATTTACTATGTTGCGAACCGCTCCGGCAATTGGTGGCTGTTGAAGTTTCCCTTTTTCAACGGCGAGGTCTACCGGATCGGCGTTCCCAACCTGCCCGGCATGGACGAGCCCTCGCTGGCCTTCCTCCGCCGGGCCGTGCAAATCCAGTGCGCCCATCGCGAAGCCTTCGCCTCGCACGACGTGCGGCCGCTGGTGCCCACGGAGGTCGCCGGCGTCTTCGCCAACGAGTTCGCCGGGGCCAAGGAGACCGTGTGGACCTTGTACAACGCCAACGGCCGAAGCGTGAGCAGGCCGGTGTTGCGCGTACGTCACGTTGAGGGCGCCCGCTACGAGGACGCATGGAATGGGAAGCCGATCGTGCCCGAGATCAAGAACGGTTATGCGCTGGTTTCGCTGGAACTGGATTCCAAGGGGATCGGCTGCGTGGTACAGCGACCATAAAGCCGCGACCGGTGGTCGCGGTTCCCCTCGCGACGATGGATTGCCGATCGCAGAGCGCGACCACCGGTCGCGGCTTTATGGGGCACCCCCTATTTCGTCGCGGACCCGAAGGGGCCGTCCGGCGGGAGCCCCAGGGCCGATTCCAGCGTCGGTAGCGGACGGAAATCGGGGCGGTTGCGGAACGCCAGGTTCCGCCGGCCGAAATACGACCCGTAGTACGGCGCGTTGGCGTCGACCCAGGTGACTAACCTAATAAAATCCTCTCGCGGCAGCTTCACGTCGTAGTGCCCGGCGCGGAGAACGGCGATCAGCTTGCTCTTGTGCGAGCCGTAGGCGTACGGCGGCGTGGCGGCGGCGTAGCCCATGCCTTCGGCGCCTTCCGGCTTGGGACCGATGAACTCCTGGATGTAACTGACCTGGTCCTTTTTGATGATCTCTTCGTAGGACCGGCAGAAGAGCTCCGTCATCTCGCCCGACAGATCCACCTTGCTTTCCGGCTTCCCCTTGTTGTGGCACGACACGCAGTGGCGGTCGAAGATCGGCTGGACGTCGGTGGGATAGTGCAGCGGCCGCGGGGCCGTCTCGCCCGGCTGCGCTTGCGGTTTCGCCGGGGGGTGGTTCAACGCCAGCGGGCGCCGGTTCGACGGCCCTCGGTTGCGTGGCTCGTGGCAGCCCACGCAGGAGCGCTTCTCGCCCGGCTGGAAGTTCACGAAGGTCCGCATCCGCTGGATCTCCATGAAGTCCTTATCCAATGCCTGGAGGAAGATGTTGCGATCGGCCGGCACCGTGAAATGCGCCGAGCCGTCGGGCTGGACCGGCACGATGCCGTGCAGCACTTTGACGCTCAAGTGCGTGTAAAGGGTGATCGCGACCATCTCGCCGGGCGAGGAATCGCTCGGCTGGTATCCTTGGTAGACTGACCACGGCCGCGGCACTTGCTCCATGACCCGCAGGTACTTCACCGCGCCTTGGGCGACTCCGTCGAGCCCCTGGTACACGTCGGCAACGACCACGGTGGCTTCCCGGGCCTCGGGGCCCTCGGGCGGGCGCGACGCACCGGCCACCGCCAGCGGCATGGGCCGCGGTTCCAGCGGCCTGGCCTGCCAGCAGGAGATCTCCGGATCGCTGTAGACCGGCACCCGGTTGCCGAAGACGTCCAGGAGATAGATGCCGTAGCCCGCCGGATCGTTCCACATCCCCTCCGGGTTGCACGAGACGAGGAAGAACTTGCCCGCCGCCGCGTCGTGCTGCGGATCGGCCAGCGGATAGGGGTCGCTGTACCAGGGGCCGTAAACGTCGCGGACCCAGCGCCCGTTGCGCATCTGGCGCAAGCCCCAGTTGCCTTGCGGAACCGACTCCGGCGTGAGGGCGGAGAGCGCCTCTTCGGATCGCTTCTTCTTGCGGAGATCCAGCAGCATGATGGCGCCCATGTTGCCCGGACAGTGTCCGGCGCCGAGGCACGCGACCAGGTTGTTGCGCCCCGGCACGTGCCGCGCTTGGTTGAGCACCGGCGGGATGCTCGTGCTGGAGCCGCCGATCTCTTCCGACTGGCTCCCGTCGGGACACATGGCCCAGAGCCACTGCACGGCCCCCGCGCCTTTATCGACGTACTCCCAGCGGTTGTAGAGGATCCGGCCGTCGTTCATCACCGTGGGACAGAACTCGCTCAGCGCGCCCTGCGAGAGCCGCACCAGGCCCGTGCCGTCGGCGTTGATGCGGTGAAGGTTAGTCACCGTGAGCGTGTGCCCACCGCACAGAACGCTCCGCTCGGTGCGGGTCGAGGTGAATACGATGCGGCCGTCGGGCAGGTAGCAAGGGTGCATGTCGTCGGTCCAGTGCCCGTAGAGGCCCGGATTCCGCTGGAGATCCTCTTGCGAGCAGGTCGCGTACGCGGCAATCCGCCGGCCCTCGTCCGCCGGCGGGGAGGTGAGTTGCCGCAGACCGGCGCCGTCGATGCCGGTCTCATACAGCCGAAAACCCTCGGGCTTGGGCGGCCTGTAGCCGAAGACGATCCGCCTGGCGTCGAACGAAAGGTCGTAGCGATCGAACAGACCCGCGCCAAGCTGCGGAACGATCGGCTTGACGTCCTTGCCGTCGAGCGAGACCAGCGAGAGACTGCCCCCGAACCGGCTGACCGGGCCGTTGTGCTCGTCGTAATAGTGATTTGAGTCGTATGTGAAGCGCTTGAGCACCAGCAGCTTCTTGCCCGCCAAAAGCGGGTTGGCGTCGACCAGGGCCTCGCGCTTGAGGGCCTTGAGTTCCTCCAAGAGCCGCTCGGTTTTCTCGTCGGCCGGGTCCACTCGATCGGAAGCCGCTTGCAGGAGCCGCTGCCGCAGGTCGGCGACGCGTGTCGCCAGCCGTTGCCCGGGGTAATTCTCGGGATACGCTACCCGCAACTCCTCGATGGCAGCCCTCAGCGCATCGGCGTCGCGTAGGGCGGCGCGGAGCTCGGCGGCCGTTATACAGAGATTCAGCCAGCGCGGGTCGGACGAAGGGGCCTTCGCTGCTGCAAGCTCATCTATCCGACGGCGCACCACGGCCGCGTCGGGCCCGAGGTCCTTTGCCAGACGCTCCAGCACTTGCCGGTCGAGAACTGGCTGCTCGCCCTCGGAGAACCAGCCGCTGGAAGCGTCGAACCAATTGGCGTCGACGTATTCCAGCAGATGGTGGCTCGACCGTGGGAAGTCGTTTTCGATCATCGCCCAGAGGGCCGACGCCGGACTCGGAAAGAGCCGGACGCAGTTGAACCAAGATTTGCGCGGCTTCTTGTGCAAGGTCACGACCAGATGGTTCTCGCCACGCTGGAGGGCCAATTCCACCAGGACCGCGTCGTGCCAGGCGAAACGCTCGTGCCAACTGCGGCGCTTGGCGACCGGCACGCGCTGGTAGCCCTCCAGCTTGTTGTGCAGTTCCACTTGCCGGCCGTTGAGCCAGACCAGGGCATCCGAAGCTCGGACGCCCGCCCCCGACGGCGGCGGCCGATAGGCGAAACCGCCGAACCACTCGTACCGGCTCAGCTCGAACGTGAGCGTGAGCGGCCGCTCGGCATGGATCGTCGTCGCCAGAAAATCCGCCGGAAGGGCTTCCACCGAGAAGACTCCTCCTGAACCGTCGCCCGACCACGGATTCCAATTCGGTAAGCTGGTCTTGGCGACAGAAGCCGGCTGGGCGCCTTTTTTGGACAGCTCCAGACCGTCGAGCTTTTCGCCGCCAAGGGCGACGCCATGCCAAGGGCCCACCTTGACGGCCCGCCGGGCATCGAGTTGGGCCGTCTGCCAATCCCGGAGCCGTGCCCGCGTGGCCAGCATCGTCTCCTGAAGCGAGACCCTTTTCGAGTACAACTCCCCTTGTCCCAGCGAGACGCCTGCCGATAGTGCCGTGCCCAAGACGGCAGCCAAGCGCGCAAATCGTGTCCACCGCAATGCGGGCCGGAAGCGACAGCATTTGTCGGCCGACATCGTTCTCTCCTTCTTGACTGGGAGCCGGTCATCCATTTCTGGCGTCCCGTCCCCTCGATTCCCCTCGATGGCCCCACCCATGCCGTTCTAGCTGGACAGAATGCCGTTGTCAACAGTGACGGAGCAAAGCGGGTGACGTTTGTCTTTAAGTCCGGACGCACGTTCGAGCTTGTCGGCCGGAACGATCTGGCCGACGGCGGCTTCGCCACGCCGGTGATCTGCGGCAGCCGAATCTTCTTGCGCACCCTGCATCGGCTCTATTGCTTGGGGCATTGATCCAAAGCCGGAGGAAACGGAGGGAATGCTGGCACCGGAGTTCTGCGCGGCTTACAATGGCTGCCGCAAAGCGCGTCTGCTACACTTCGGTTCTTTGACGCCTTCCAGGAGGTTGAGATGCTGCACGATATCGGTACCATGTTGTTCCCTCGATGGATGCTGGCGTCGGCGATCGCACTGCTCGGGCTGACCGTTGCTCAACGGGCGCGGTCGCAGGAATCGCTCTTCCCGATCGAATCGCCGAGCACGGCGCCGGAGGAAAAGGCGCTCACGTTCGACCTGAGACTCCTGGGCGACGTGCCGCTCGGCGGGCCGTGGCAGCAGGGGGTGGCCGAGTTTCTCCGAGAGCCTGTAAGCGGCAAGCCCTGCTTCCTCGTGAAGGGCCGGCAAGCGGGCACGCGAATCGACAAGCCGGCATTCCTTACCGCCGGAGCGACGATTCGCTGGGCATGGAAAAAGGAGCACGGCAAAGTCTGCATCATTCAATTGGAGTTGGTCAACCCGCAGACCGGCCAGCACCGCTACCTGGGCTACGCGGCCGGCGAGTGGAGCGAACCGCCGTCGGGCGACCCGACCGTCGAATTCTTCGTGGCCAAGGACTTGCCGCGGCAGTGGGCGGTCCAGGAGCGGAATCTCTACGAGGACATACACAAGCTCCTGGGCTGGGAGAGCGCTCAACTCGTCGGGTTTTTCCTGTCGCCCTGGGACGGCCAGCCGGGGCTGTTTGCCGAAATGACGGTCCGCGGGGTCGCGCCGGTGGACCTGCAAGAGCGAAACCGACAAGCGGAATTGGCGGCCCTCTCGCGGGTCGGCCGAGGCGCGTACGTGCCCTTGAAGCTCAAGAAAGCGGACGAAAAACGCGTGGAGCGGTTCGACTCCAGCTTCGAGGAGTGCGCCCCGGGTCGCAACAGCGCGGCGAACGAGTGGAGCGCGTTCGGGGCGATCGGCAACATGGATTTCAACGCCATGGGCCGGCAGCTTTGGGTCCGCTATCCGGCGTTCGAGCTGGTCTTTCGCATGGCCGACGGCCAACAAGAGATCGAGCCCGGCCGTTTGGAGAGTTTTCGCCTGGGATTGGTCCGCAACCGGCTGCCGGCGATCTGGGGCGGGTGGCAATACGGCGGACTGCTCTACAAGGTCTCGGTCATGACCGTGCCCGGCCCGCAATGGGGCAACTTCGATCTGTACAAACTCGAGGTGCAGAATCGCACCGCGCAGCCGATCCCCAGCAAGCTTTTCGTTGGCGTCGATGGGCCACCTGACATTCGATTGGAGGAGGGCGTCGTGCGCGCCTTGGGGGATGCGCCCATGCTCGTCGCGGACGCGCCGACAACGCAAAGCCGTGTCTTCCGCCCGTGGGGCTGGTGCGACAAGCGGGCCAAGGGCTACGCCACGGGTCCCGGGCCCGGCAAGACCGAGCCGGCCATCGCCAGCTACCGCGTTGGACTCGACGGCCTGCCCGTGGTCTACCGCTTCCAGGCCGAGCCGGGCAAGAAGTACACGGTGTTCTTGGCCGCCACGCCGCACATCGGCGGACACTACGTGGAAAAGCCTCAGAAGCACGGCGATTTGGTGTTCGAGTACCGCGTCGAGGGATGTCCCCCGCAAACGCTCGATTGGCAGGACTGGGTGACGAAGAATCCCCGTCCGCTGTGCGCTGCGTTTGAAGGGGCCGCCGACGCCAACGGCGACGGGGCCGTGGAAGTGGTCGCCGGCGTGGCCGCCGCATCGCGGATTCGCCACACGCGGCTAAGCGCGATCTACGTCTTCCCGGCGGGGACCCGCGTGGATGACTTGGAGGCCGTTTACAGCGGGTCGATGAACCCGAAGTGCGTCTGGCACATCGACGTTGGGGCAACGCCCGAACAGGGCCCGACCAACCAGGAGTACGACCGCAGCGACGTGAGCTTCGCCCGGCTCCGCCTCGACTTCGGCGAGGTCGTGCCGCCCGGCCAGACCAAGACGTACTGGATGCGAGTGCCGCCGATCCACCGCCGCGAGCCGGTGAGCATGGGCTACATTGGCCATGCCTTTCGCGACGTTCTGCCGGGCGAAGCCGTGCCGCCGTTCGCGGCCGAGCGAGTCAAGACACTCAAAGAACTCGATCCCCGGGTGGCCGAGCAGCAGGTGGTCGATTTCTGGGAAGCCTTCTTCAGCCGGGCGGCGAAGTTCGACGTGCCCGATCGGATTCTGAACGACATCTTCCTCTCGCGCCTGGCGACCCGGGCGATCCTCGATGTCAACGTGAATGCCGAGCTCTCCTACAACACGTGCAGCCCGTTCTTCTACTTCGATCACGCCTACCGGGACCAGGCCTACGTGGTCTATGCCATGGACCTGGCGGGCCTGCACGATCGGGCGGAGAAGTTGCTGCGGGTGTATTGCCGGGATACCAAGGATGTTCCGCCGGGGCCGATCGCTTTCGACGGCAAACCGCTCCAGCTCGGCATGTTGCCCAGCGGTCTCTGGAACACACGGCCCGGCCAGTGGGACACCCAGGGCGAGAACATCTGGGCCTTGGTGCAGCACTACAAGCTGAGCGGGGACCGGCGGTGGCTTGAGGAGGTGGCGTATCCCTACATCCGCCGCGGGGCCCAGTGGATCATCAACTCGCGGCACAAGCACATGGCCGAGGTCAAGGACCCGAACGACCCGCGCTATGGGCTGCTGGAGCCCGGGGCCATGGAGGTCATGGAGGTCGGCAAGGGGATGCACATGTACTATCTCAACGGGTTTGCGGTCCTTGGGCTGCGCGAGGCGGCGGATGCGGCCGCGGCGTTGGGGCGCGACGAGGATGCCCGACTGCTGACCGCCGAATGCCTCGACTTGAAGAAGAGCCTCCACCGCTCCTTCACGCAGACCTTCAAGCGCACCGCGCTTTACGAGGGGCACCTTTTCTTCGGCGTGGAGCCGGAAGGGGTGGGCATGTACGGCTTCTGGGCTCACAACTGCCTCTTGTGGCCTTGCCGTTGCATTGATCCGCACGACCCGATGCTCGCGGCAACGTTGCGGCGCATGCAGTGGATGAGCAACCAGTGGGGCGGCGGTATGCACTCCGAAGGCCAGGGCGGCTTCTGGCCCTATATCGGCGTGGACCGCGCGGTGGGTTGCCTGCTGCGCGGCGAGCCCGAGCGAGCCCTGGAATACTTCTGCGCCCTAACCGACACCGCCGGCGGCACGCTGAGCTGGGGAGAAGGATACGCCAATCTCCTGGCCGGCGGCGACCAGCCGCACTTTTGGGCCGACGCCCAATGGGTGAACCTCTTCCGGCAGCTTTTCGCCTTTGAGGACGGCAACTCGCTCTGGATCACCCCAGCCCTGTTCCGCCGCTGGCACCAAGGCAGTCATCGCGTGGCGGTATCCGGCCTGCCGACGCATTTCGGCGACCTCGACCTGACCATCCAGCCTACCCCGGACGGGAGAACGGTGAACTACCGCCTGCGGCTGAGCCCCAAGGGCGATCAGGCATCGCGCAAGCTCGAGCGGATCGTGCTCTACGCGCGAATCGGCGACGGCCGCGGCCTCCAGCGGGTTCGCGTCGACGGCCAGGACGTCCGCGACTTCACCCGCGCCGCCGTGATGCTTGCC
>CAYTJV010000144.1:0-12323 GCA_964438165.1 uncultured Planctomycetaceae bacterium
GCGGGCGGCGCAGCAGCAGCGAGACCTGGCGGTAGGCCACGGCCTGCTTGGACAGGTCGTCGAACACGATCAGGACGTGGTTGCCCTGGTACATCCAGTGCTGGCCCAGCGAGGACCCGGTGTAGGGGGCGAGCCACTTGAAGCCGGCCGGGTCGGAGGCCGGGGCGGCGACGATGGTGGTGTACTGCAGCGCCCCCGCGTCCTCCAGCGACTGCCGGATACCGGCGATCGTGGAGCCCTTCTGGCCGATGGCGACGTAGATGCAGCGGACCTGCTTCTTCGGGTCGCCGCTCTCCCAGTTGCCCTTCTGGTTGATGATCGTGTCCACGGCGACGGCGGTCTTGCCGGTCTTGCGGTCGCCGATGATCAGCTCGCGCTGGCCGCGGCCGATGGGAGTCATCGCGTCGATGGCCTTGATGCCCGTTTGGAGCGGCTCTTTGACGGGTTGGCGCTGGGCCACGCCGGGGGCGGTCGATTCGACCGGCCGGCGCTCGCTGGTCATCAGGGGGCCGCGCCCGTCCAAGGGATTGCCCAACGGATCGAGCACGCGCCCCAGCACGGCCTCGCCGACCGGGACGCTCAACAGCCGGCCGGTGGTCCGCACCTCGTCGCCCTCCTGGATTCCCAGGAAGTCGCCGAGGATGATCACGCCCACGGAGTCCTCATCGAGGTTGAACGCCTGCCCGAAGGCCCAGTTGGGGAACTCGACCATCTCGGACGAGGCCACGCCCGAGAGGCCGTACACGCGGGCGATGCCGTTGCCCACGCTGACCACCCGGCCCACCTCGCGGACGTCGATGCGGGACTCGAAGTGCTCAATTTCCTGCTGGATAACGGAAGCGATCTCGTCGGCTTTGAATCTCATGGACACTCCTGTCGATCATTTGCTGCCGCATGGTTTCGAGTTGCCGGGCCACGGAGGCGTCGTAGATCGTGTCGCCCACGCGCACGACGACCCCGCCAATCAGCGCCGGGTCGACGTGCTGCTGGAGCACGGGCTGGCCGCCCACGACCGGCCCGAGCGCCTCGCGCAGCCGTTGGGCCGCCGCGGCCTCAAGCGGGGTGGCGGTGGTCACTTCCACGGCCACCTGGCCCAATTTCCGGCGGTGAAGCACGTGGGCCTGAACGGCGATGGCCCGCAGGCACTTCATTCGCCCGTGACGCGAGACGACCTTGAGGAAGTTCATCATTAGCGGCGACGCCTGGCCGCCCAGCACGCGGTCGAGAATCCCCGACCGCTCCTCGTGCGAGATCACGCCCGCGGCGAGAACCCGCTCCAGTTGCGGATGGGGACCGAGCACGTCGGCCACCAGGGAATCGAGCTCCTCGAGGATTGCAACGGTCTGGCCGGCAGCGTCGGCGGCCCCGAGCAGCGCCTCGCCGTATACGTTGGCGATATGCTCGACGCCGACTTCGCGGGCCAGCGCGGCCGCGAGCTGGACATCCCGTTCGGCTCGATCGTCGGAACTCGAAGCCATCGCGCGTCCTCAGTTTTTCCCCGGGGAAATCTTGGCGAAGCCGGCCACGGCCTGCTCGATGAGCTTGGCGTGCTCCGCGCGATCCATCTTGGCTTGCACGATTTTTCCGGCTAGCTCGACCGCCAGGTCGGCGCTCCGCTCGGCCAATTCCCGCAGCGCGTCGCCGGTGGCGGCCTCGATTTCGCGCAGGGCCCGCTCCTTCTCCCGGCGTGACTCCTCGCGGGTCTCGTCGAGCATCTGCCGGCCGAGGGCTTCGGCGTCGCGCCGCCCCCGCTCGAGGATCTCGCGGACGTCCGCCTCGGCGTTGGTGAGCCTGCCCTCGTACTCCGCCAGGATTTTGCGGGCATCGGCGTTGGCCTGCTCGGCGGAGGCGATTTGCCCCTCGATGCGCTTCTCCCGTTTTTCCAGGGCCTCGACCATGGGACGCCAAGCCAACGGGCCGAGGATCCCCAGCAAAAGGAGGAAGACCACCGCCGTCCAGAGGGCCAGGTCGGCCTTGAAGTCCAACGGGTTAACCTGGGCGTCACCGTGGGCCGCCGGCGCGGGGGAATCGCCGTGCGCGGCCGGAGCCGTCGGGCTAGCCGCCGCTCCGTGGCCGCCCTCGGCGGCCATCGCCAGGCGAGCCCCCGCCAACGCCGCCACGAGCGCGATTCCGGAAACCAGTCGCGTCAACATCGTGCTTGCGCCTTATGGAGGACGGCCGCTACTTTCCGAACCAGCAGACGATCAGGCCGAAAAACGTCGCCCCTTCGATGATCGCCGCGGCGATGATCATCGCGAGCTGGATGCTCCCGGCCACTTCGGGCTGACGGGCCATGCTCTCGACGGCCGTCGCTCCGATCTTGCCAATGCCCCAGCCGGCGCCGAGGATGATCAGCCCCGCGCCAAACGCACTGCCGGTAAGAAACGTGATGTTCCCCCCACCCGACGTCCCGGCCTGGTCGGCGGCCATGGCCGGCGATGCGGCCAACAGGAACAGCACAAACAACACCGCGATTCTCGACAGCTTGTTCACCAGTATCGTCTCCTTCTAACGGTTGCTCCCGAATGGCGAGCCGACCGACTAAGCAGGTTTGCACGACTCCGCGAGGGTAGGGGATGGCCTGTAGGGAACGCCCTCCGTGGCGTTCCGCGGCATCGCCGGTTCAACGGAACGCCACGGAGGGCGTTCCCTACAGGCGAACCTCCCGGGATCGCGCAAGGTCACTCAGTGCGGGTGCACCGCCATTCCGATAAATAGGGCCGACAAAAACGTGAAAATGTAGGCTTGCAGGAAAGCCACCAGCAGTTCCAGGATATTCAGGGCAAACGCGCCGAACACGCTGGCCGGCATCACCCCGTACCACAGCCAGCTTTGGGCGGTCGCCGCGATGAATCCGATGATCACCGCCAGCACCAAATGCCCGGCGAACATGTTCGCCAGAAGACGTACCGCCAGCACGCCGTGTTTGATGCACACGCCCACGATCTCGATCCCCAGGATCATCGGCCTGAGGAATATCGCCAAGTACCACGGAAGATCCATGTGCGGGACCTGCCCCGTGAAGTACCCTACCGGACCGAGCTTCCGCATGCCCGCACCCACCGAGGTGCAAAACGCGATTCCGGCGAGAGCACCCGTCACGGCCAGGGCCGCGGTCGGCGAGCCCATCCAAGGCACCAGGCCAATCAGGTTGCAGAACAAGACAAAGAAGAAGGCGGTCCAAAGATAAGGGAGAAAGCGGTCGGCGTCGTGACGCCCGATGGCGGGCCGGGCCACGTCGTCGCGGATGAAGACGAGCACCATTTCGAACATGTTCCAGAACCAACCGCGGGGCGGACGACCGCCGGCGATCCGCCGCGCCAAGGGGATGAAAATCGCCAGCATCAACACCGCCACCACCAGCTCCAAGACCATGAACTTGGTGATCGTGAACTGGTAGCCCAAGATCGCGGGCGGCTGCGGGATGTCGATCCGGATTCCGAACGGGAGATCGAAGTACGCCGCGTCCTGAACGTGATGACTGGCCTGGGCAACGTCGACAATCATGAGCGGACCACCACCACCGTCTCAACCGCGAGAGTCACTAGGTAAAACACCAAAAGATAATACACAAAGCCGGCATCCGCCAGGGGCCCACCGCCGAGTTGCACGATTAGCGCAGCCGTCAAGGCCACCCCCATCCGTACACTCATCCCAACCAGGACCGAGGCCAGCAGGCGGTGAGGGCCGCGGAACCACGGAGCCACGCAAAGTGCCCCCATCGCACCGACGCAACAACAGCCACTCGCCAGGGCCGCGGCCCCCAGCCCTATCGGACCGGACCATAAGTACGAAACCGGACCGGCCAACGCCAAGCACACGCCCCCCGTCGCGACAACCGCCAGACAAACCAACAGCGGAGTTGGGCCGCGGTGAGACGCCAAGGGAGCCTTCATCCCTTGCCCCCATTTCGGTGGTGATCCCGGTCGTCTTGTCCCTTCCCTCCCTTCGGCTGACTAGAGAGGCGCGCCACCTGGAATAGCGAAAGCATACCGGTACAGAACCCCAGAACGGTGCCGATCAACACGAAGACGGGTTCCGTGTCGAGCCTGCGGTCGATCCACAACCCCAGCACCGGGGGAACCACCATTTCCATCGCAATGGAGGTGACCCGGGAGGCCCAAGTGGCCGCCACGGCGACGAACGAGCGTTCTTTTTCAGAATCCCCCACCGGCGCGAAATACCGCAAGGTTTGACAGATAGCCCAGTCTAAGGGGTGTCGTGCCGCCTGTCAACCGAACAGGATCGACGTCAGTCATCTACCCGTAGCTGAATTCGCCAGAATTCAGGCTGCCGGAATTCGGGCTTTTGGGCCGGGCGCCCGAAGTCTGGCGACTTCGGCTACGGATCAAGGACCAGCTCGGACGTTATAACCAGACGATGGCTCTTGTAAGGCGGCCGCCTCTTTCTAAGGAATTATCTCTCTGGCAAACCTCAATCTAATTTGCATGAAGTATTATAACTCATTTGCAGAAAACGAGTTACGTCTTACAACACAGTTCTTTTCGAGGGGCAAGGCTGTGTGGAGCTAGTTGCGTTTACCGCACAGCGTGGTTATAATCCCTATAAAGCGACTTCCCCGTCCTGCCTAGAGCCATGGATAGTTACCTGCCAACAGTAGCGGGGAAGGCCGCGGACAGCCGGACCATGGGGCGGTGATCCGGGTCAGGGATGACGTACAACGATGAGCCGACTTGCAACCGAAGGGTCTTCCTGAAGGCCCGCATTCGGTCCCCCGGAGGTGAGTCCCGTGTTGACCGTAGCCAAACTCAAGACGCGCACTGCGAAGGACTTGGCGTCGATGGCCAAACGGAAAGGGATAGCCGGCTGGCATTCGATGCGCAAGGACCAGTTGATTCAGGCCCTGCTGCGAATTGCTCAGGCCGACAACAACGGCCACTCGAGCAAACCAGCCCGCACCAACGGCTGCCAAGGCAGCAACCATCATCGACTCAAGAAGACCTGCAAGGGCTCCAATGGCGACGCTGCGGCGGCGCGGCCGGCGAAAGCCCGCCCCGCGCGAACCGAACGTCGGCTCAGCGAGATCCGAAACAAGCTCTTGGAAGCCCGAGACTTGGCCCTGCACTCCGCCGGCCAGAACGGTCATGGCGACCGGCTGGTGGCGATGGTGCGGGATCCATACTGGCTGCACGCCTACTGGGAGTTGTCGCGGCAGAGCGTCGAGCGGGCCCGGGCTGCCTTGGGGCAGCATTGGCACGGAGCGCGACCCACGCTCCGGCTTCTGGAGGTCAGCCGGGACGGCACGACCAGCAGCGTGCGCAAAGTGGTTCGCGACATCGAAATCCACGGCAGCGTGAACAACTGGTACGTCGACGTCGACGCCCCGCCCAGAAGCTTCCAGATGGAGATCGGGTATCTTGCTGCCGGGGATCGCTTCATCTGTCTGGCGCGGAGCAACACCGTGACCACCCCGGCGGTCGGCTCGATCAAACCCAACGGCAACTGGACGCATCCGGAAGAAGACTACGATCGGATTTACGCCCTCAGCGGCGGATATTCCGGCGAGGGCGATCACTCGGATCTCAAGCGCTTGCTCGAGCAGCGGTTGCGGCGCCCACTGGCCGGGCAGTTTAGCGTCGCCGCCGCGCCGCCCGAGCTCGGACGACGCAATTTCAACTTCGAGGTCGATGCCGAGTTGGTGGTCTTTGGAGTCACCAACCCTGATGCCCGCGTGACCCTCAAAGGGGAGCCCGTGACTCTGGATCCCGACGGCACATTCCAGATCCGTTTCACTCTCCCCGAGCGGCGTCAGGTGTATCCCGTGGTCGCCAGCAGCGGGGACGGGGTCGAACAACGGACGATCGTGCTGGCCGTGGAACGCAATACCAAGGTCATGGAACCGGTGGTCCGCGAACCGGAGGCCTGACGCGGAAGAAACGAATCACGCTCCGCATGAGGCGGTCGCGTTTCTCGTTCCCACGCTCTGCGTGGGAACGTGCATGGGGGACGCTCTGCGTCGTTTCTTGTTCGTGCCGCAGAGCGGCCCTCGCCGTGCGTTCCCACGCAGAGCGTGGGAACGAGGAATTCCCCAACGTCCCCGAATGGGGCGCTCCCCCTCTCTCCGCTCGGCCTTTCCCTTCTTGTCGGCTTTCCCGATCCTTCTCGGACCGATAAACTAACTCGGGAGGGTTGTTCCCTCAGGTAGCGGCTGCCAGACGGTGGAGCGAACGGATGTCCAAGGACGTTTCCAAGATCCTCGAAGGGTGGGAGTACGAGGTGGGGGAGGTCGCCGTGCGGATCATTCCGGGCGACGACGGGCGGGACAAGATCCAGTTGCGCGTCGACATGGGCCTTCTGCAAATGGAGATCGACGGCCGGCCCGATGGATCGCGCCCCGAAGGCGCCCCTTCCTGGCTCGACTACTACCTCCACAAACAGCAGGCCCACGATGCCGCTCATCCCGATTCCGCGCCGTTCGAGCTCTCCGACGAGGATTGCTTTCGGCTCTGGCGCGAGGGAGTGCAATATTATCACCGGTACCTCAGCTTCTGGCATCTGAGGAAGTACGATCTGTGCGCCAGGGACACGCAGCGCAACCTGCGCCTGTTTGCCTTCGTCCGCGCCTACGCCCGCGATGATCGCCACCGCTGGCAGTTCGACCAATGGCGGCCCTACGTCCTCATGATGCACACCCGCGCGCTGGCCACGCCCCTGGTCGAAAAGGGCGATCTGACCAATGCCTTGCGGACGATCGATTCCGGCATCGAAGCCATCCGGGAGTTCCTCGATACGTACGACTTGTCGGAACGCGCGGACCAGTGCGCCGAGTTGACCAGCCTGGAGCAGTGGCGCGAAGAAGTCCTGGTGGCGGCGCACCGGGCCGGCCAGGCCCATCCCCAAGCCACCGCGGAGATCCTCCGTCGGCAACTGCAGAAGGCGGTGGCCGAAGAGCGCTTCGAAGATGCGGCCGCCCTACGCGACGAGATCCGCCGCCTGTCGCAGCGCGAAAGGATGAGGGATGAGGGATGAGGGATGAGGGATGAGGGATGAGGGATGAGAGATGAGAGATGAGGGATGAGGGATGAGAGATGAAAGATGAAAGATGAGAGAAAGGGATAAGGGAATGAGAAATGAGAATGACAAATGAAAAATGTAAAATGGGCAATGAAGAATGCTGGATGCCGGACGCCACTCTGACATGCTGCGTTTCTGACTTCCCGTAAGGCCTTCATCTTTCATCCTTCATCCTTCATCCCTATCCCCTCCTCCCGTGCAAACCCTCCGCAAGCTCGAAGCGATTCCCGAAAGCCTGCGTCACGGCGCGATGACGATCGGCAATTTCGACGGGGTACACCTGGGCCACGCGCGAATCGTCGGGCGGCTCGTGGCCCGCGCGGCCGAAGTCGGTGGGCCCGCCGTGCTGTTCACCTTGGACCCGCACCCGGTGCGGATCCTGCGACCGCAGCACGCCCCGCCTCCGCTCACCTGGACCGATCGCAAGGCGGAGTTGCTCGGCGAGCTGGGGATCGATGCCGTGGTGGCCTTTCCCACCGACGCTGCGTTCCTTCAACTCGGCCCCCGCGAATTCTTCGACCGCATTGTCCGCGGCGCGCTCGGGGCCCGAGTCGTCGTCGAGGGGACGAACTTCTTCTTCGGCCGGAATCGCCAGGGCAACGTCGAGCTGCTGCGGCGATTCTGCGACGAGGCCGGGATGATCCTCGAAGTCGTCGAGCCAGTGGAGGTCGATGGCCAGGTGGTGTCCAGCTCGCGGGTCCGGGCGCTGGTGTCGGAAGGGCGAATGGAAGAGGTTTGCCGGTTGTTGACCCGGCCGTATCGGATCCGCGGGCGAGTGATTCACGGGGCCGGACGCGGCGTCCAACTCGGCTACCCGACGGCCAATCTGAGCGAAATTGCCACGCTTCTGCCGGCCGAGGGCATCTATGCGGGCCGAGCCTTGGCCGATGACGCCTGGTGGCCGGCAGCGATCAGCCTCGGTCCCAACCCCACTTTTGACGAAGGCGGGTTGAAGGTCGAGGCCCATTTGCTCGATTATCGCGGCGACCTGTACGACCGCTGGATTGAGGTTGACTTTCTCACCCGGCTGCGGAACATTATCAAATTCGCCAGCGTCGAGGAGCTTCTCGCCCAGATGGAGCGCGACGTGGCGGCCACGCGGGCCGCGGTCTTGGGTCTTGGGTCTTAGGGCTTGGGTTTTGGGTCTTGGCGTTCACGGGTTTGGGTTCAGAAATCCCGAGTCAATCGCAAACTCCGAACGCTGAAACCCAAGACCTAAGACCCAAGCCCAAAGACCTAAGACCCAAGCCCCAAGACCCCGCCCAAGTTACGAGGACAAAGGGACTCGCATGGAAGAGACACGTCAGCCATCTGTTCCGGACGCACGATCGGCGGTCGTCGACTGGCCGCGTTTTGTGGCCTTGGTGCGTTCGTGCCGGCGGTTCCTGTTGACGACGCACGTCCGGCCCGACTGCGATGCTCTGGGAAGCGTGCTGGCGATGGCCGCGATCTTGGAGCAGTTGGGCAACGACGTGTCGATCGTCACGGCGTTCGACGTGCCTCCGCGGTTCCAGTTTCTCGATCCGGACAAGAAAATCCAGCGTCTGGGGCGCGACGTCGCTCTCGATAACCTCCCGCCGTTCGAATTGCTCCTGGTGCTCGACACGTCGGCCTGGGCGCAGTTGGGCGAGATGGGCGACGTGATTCGCTCCACGACCGCCAAGAAGGCCGTGCTCGACCACCACCTCAGCGCCGACGACCTGGGAGCCGAGGTTTTTCGCGACCCCAGCGCGGAGGCTGCGGGCCGGCTGGTCTATGAGGCGGCGGAGCATCTCGGGGCGACGCTCACCCCACGCATCGCCACGCTGTTGTTCGCGGCGATGGCCACCGACACGGGCTGGTTCCGTTTCGCATCCACGTCGGCCGGGACGTATCGTTTGGCGGGCCGGCTGACCGAGGCGGGCGCGGTCCCGCACGAAATGTATCGCCACCTGTACGAGAACGACACCGTGGGGCGCCTGCAACTCATCGGCCGCGCCATGGCCTGCGTCCAGACGGAGCTCGGCGGCCGGCTGATCTACACCTGGATCACCCAGGACGATTTCGCCGCCTGTGGCGCCCTGGCCTCGGATAGCGAGGACGTGATCAACCTCACGCTTTCGGTGGGCGGGACGGAGGTTGCAGTGATCCTGGTGGAGCAACCAACAGGCGGATTCAAGATCAGTTTCCGCAGTCGCTGCGGGCTCGATTGTGCCCGCCTGGCCGAGCAGTTTGGCGGCGGCGGGCACCGCGCTGCAGCCGGCGCTTTCTTGCCCGATCCGCTGCCCTCCGCCCGTGCCAAGGTTCTTGACGCCGTGCGCGCCGCCATGCGATAATAGCATTGCGGCAATAGGCACCGTTCTCCCCCGCCGTGTAGTACGTTTAGTCCCTCAGGAAAGTAATGCAACGGCGACAAATCCTAGCCGGGCCGTGTCGGCCCGGAAAACCGGGGCGGCACGCCCCGGCTCTGAGAGAGTAACGTCGCAATCCTTTTCTGAGGATCGATAGGACCGCCCAGGCGGCGGCCCGTCCCGCCTCCGACGAACAGCTTCGGCACCAGAGGAATAAAGCCATGATCAGTCCCGCGCATGCCAGGTCGGGCGGCACACTCGACGGACCGGCAGCCCCCGCGCCCCGGCGCGGATTCCTGCTCAAGGCCCTCGCCCTCCTGTTGGGCGCGGCCGCATACCTAACGCCGGTGATAGTGGGAGTGGCGTCGTTTCTCAATCCTCTGCGGCAAAAGCGGCAGGCAGGCCAGTTCATGCGCCTGGCCACTCTCGACGCCCTGCCGTCCGATGGCACGCCGCTGAAAACCACCGTTACCATGGATCGCGTCGACGCCTGGAACCGCGTGGCAAACCAGCCGGTGGGAGCGGTGTTCCTGCGGCGCGTGGGGGCCAGCGAGGTGCGGGCGATCCACGTCGTCTGCCCGCACGCCGGCTGCTTCGTCACCTTCGACGCCCAGCAGCGAGGCTTCTTCTGCCCCTGCCATAACGCCAGTTTCGACATCGAAGGCCAGCGTCTCGACGCCACCTCCAGCAGCCCCCGCGATCTGGACACCCTCGAATGCAAGGTCGAGGGCTCCGAAGTCTGGGTCCGCTACGAGAACTTCCGCAGCGGCACCGCCGAGAAAATCGCCGAGACTTAGACGTATCGCAGACACATTAACCCGGCAAGAAGCGACTCTTGACCCCTGCCAGCTCGTCTGGCAGGTGAACAAGTTTTGTGAGCGAGACCGATGAAGCCTTACACCAACTGGGTCGACGATCGCACCGGGCTGTTCACGGCGTGGCGGAAATGCTCGCAATCGCAAGTCCCGGCGAATCTCTGCTGCCTGGGCCTGTGGCCGAGCACGATCCTGTTCACCTTTGTCGTCGAGGTGGTCACCGGGGTTTTTCTCTGGATGTACTACAGCCCCAGCGCCCAGACCGCCTGGGAGAGCGTCTATTACGTGCAGTACGAAGTCCTCGGCGGGTGGCTGCTCCGCGGCGTGCATTACTACGCCGGGCAGGTGTTGTTGGCGCTGGTGGGCCTGTATGCCGTTCACTTGATTCTCTCCCGCGCGTATCGCGCCCCGCGCGAGCTGGTCTTCTGGACCGTGGTCGCCATGGCCTTGGTGACGATCTGCCTTTTGTTGACCGGCGACCTCTTGCCCTGGACCCAGGTCGGCTATTGGAGCACCAACGTGCGGACCAAGTTCCTGCTCTTGCTGCCCCGGGTCGGAGATTCCTTCTACAAGCTGGCGGTGGGTGGACCGGACCTGGGGCACCTCACGCTCACGCGGTTCGTGGCCCTGCACGCCGGGCTTTTTTCGATTGCATTTGCCGTGCTCCTCTGGCTTCACGGCCGGTTCCAGCGCAAGGCCGCGGAGATCGAATCTGCGGCGGGCGAGCCGATGCGTCCCTCCTGGCCCGATCAGGCCGTCCGGAACATGGCTGCCTGCTGCCTGGTGCTCGCGGTCATTCTGCTGCTGGTGGGCCGCAACGCGATCAGTTCGCACTGGGCGGGATATCCGCCGGGCGACTACCTCGGCAACGAGTTGGGAAGCCCGCGCGACCCCATCGACGCCTACGCCGCCGCCCGGCCCGACTGGTACTTCGTCGGGCTCTACCAGTTCGCCCATTACTTCCCGGGGCACTTAAAGATCCTCCCCATCTTCGTCGTCCCCGGGCTGTTGGTGTTGTTCTTCCTGGTGATGCCGTTTTGGGCCAACACGAGAGCCGGGCACGCCTTGAACCTTGTGCTCACCTTCGGACTACTGGTGGCTATCGCCGCCTTGACGGTCGAATCGAAGCGGGGCGATAGCGCCGACCCGAGCGTCCAGGCTTCGTTGGCCGACGAGGAAGAGGCGGCCGTCCGAGTCAAAGATCTGATCCAAGGCCGGGGGATTCCGGCGGGCGGCGCCCTGTCGCTCCTTTGGGATGACCCGAAGAGCCAAGGCCCCAAGCTCTTCAAGCAGCACTGCGCCAGTTGCCACGACTTCGCCAACGCTGAAGGCGAGGGGATTCTCGCCGAGAAGCCGACGGCGCCGAACCTCTACGGGTTCGCGAGCGTGGATTGGCTGGCCGGGCTCATGGATCCCAAGCAGATCTCCTACCTCCCGGCCGAGCTGACCAAGACCGATCGGCCCCGATACTTCGGCGCCACGGCCTTCAAGAATGACGACATGCCTAAATTCGTCAAAGACAATCTCAAGGAACTCAAGAAGGATGCGGGCGAGGAGGAGTTTCGCAAGATGCTCGCCGCCTTGGCTTCCGAGGCATTCCGCCCATCCGGCGAGAAGCCTTCCGCCGACGTCAAACAGGCGATCGAGGACTTCACCTGCGCCGATTGCCATCGCTTCCACGACCGCGGCAATCTTGGCGCCGCGCCGGATCTGACCGGATACGCCTCGCGCGAGTGGCTGATCGGGATCATCGGCGATCCTGCTCACAAGCGTTTCTACGGGGCCAAGAACGACCGCATGCCGGCCTACGCCCCAACGCCCGACGCCCCCGAAAAGAACATCCTCACCGCCCGGCAGGTCGAACTCCTAACCGAATGGCTCCGCGGCGAGTGGTACGAACCGTGAGGAAAGAAGGGGAGTGAGGGAGTGAGGGAGTGAGGGAGTGAGGGAGTGAGGGAGTGGAGGAGTGGAGGATGTGGAGGATGTGGAGGAGACGTGGAGAAAGGCGATTCTTCCTTGACCCCTCTCCTCTTTTCCCCCACTCCTTTACTCCTTTACTCCTCTACTCCTCCACTCCTCTACTCCTCCACTCCTCCACTCCTCCACTCCTCCACTCCTCCACTCCTCCACTCCTCCACTCCTC
>CAYTJV010000144.1:12423-14503 GCA_964438165.1 uncultured Planctomycetaceae bacterium
CACTCCCCCTCTTCCTCGCGGGTCTATGGAGGCACCCGCCCATGGTTGCCGATGCAATACAGTGGGATGTGGTGCATTGACTGCCGACAAGACGTGGTTGGGCTGAAGTCGCAAGAGGCGGGCCGATACCAGTGCCCCCGCTGCAAGGGGGTTATTTGTGATCGGATGCAGGCGACGGCGCCCGCTGTGGCTGCTTCGCCCGCGGCCGTAGCCCCCGACCCAGACGCCGTCCAACGTAACGACCTACGTGAGCCGTCGCCGCTAGATATTTTGGAGTGCGGCGACTCGTCGCCGCTTTCTTTTGGACGCCAGCTCAACGACCTGCCTGAGCCGCCACCGCTGGACACCTGGGAACTGGACGAACAACTCCGACACGCTGCCCGCCTCCTCGGCCTGAAGGCGGGCCACGGGGCCGCTCCCGCCCGCGCTCGACTCGACCCCGCCCAGCCCACTGCACCGGGTTGGCATCGCGCCGGGCCGCGTCGTGCTACCACACCAAGCCGGGCCCGCGCGCACGGCTGGCAACGTCTTCTGGGCTCGCTCTTGGGTTCCGCTTCCACATGGCTGGGCGTCACGGCACTAACGTGCGGCGCAAGCCTCCTGGGTTGGGCCGAGTTCTCCTCCCGCGCAGAGCTTCAGACCATCGGTCTGGTGATCGCGATCGGCGGAACCCTCATGCTCGCCCTCGGGATGACCCTCCGCCTTGGACAATCTGAGCCACGCTTCGCGGTGCCGCCAACGAAACGCCGCATCGACCCCAAGTCGCCAAGCCCCCGCCATGGACCGCACACCCGCCGCCCCGTGGGTCAACACGCGGAGAGAGCGGCTTAGAGGCGTCCGAAGATCGCTCCCGCATTTTCAACGTACTCCTCACGCTCGGCGTGAGGAAAGCGCGTCACGCAGAGCGTGGCGAGTACGGTTTTGCTGAAGTGTTTAGTAGATTGAGGGAATGCCGTGGAGAAGACCAAAGGCCAAATCGAAGGTGAAATCACCGAGGCCGTCATCAGGTTCGAGAAGGAATACATGGGCCGCGGGCCTGTGGAAGCCAAGACGTACATCGTTGACGACATGATTTTGGTCCGTCTCAAAGGTGTTATGTCCCGGGCCGAGCACCAGCTTGCCACCGAGGGCGATGCCCCCAGGGGAAGGGATTTGGTCAAGCAAGTTCGGCGCGAGTCACTGGAAAGAGGGCGGATGTTGCTGGAGGCCGTTGTGCGTGATGTTGTGGGCCGAAATGTAGTGAGCTTGCACACGGACATCAGCACGGTTACCGGGGAACGGGTGATCGTTTTCACGCTGGAAGGCCCACCACTTACCCCTTCGCAAGATGGGTAAGTTGCGGAAAGCCCTTGCACCGGCGGAAGGGGATTGCCATAATCTGCTTTGTGAGAACGTGGTCAGACGGAACAACATGGGGGTGAGGCACCCCTGGTTGCCGTAGGGCCTTGAGGAGGCGTTTTAGGTTCAACCTACCCCCGCAAGGGGGTGAGATTGAAAGTGAAAGCCGGAGTATCGCCGTTTGTTGGCGGTCTCCGGCTTTTTTTGCGCTCGTGAAACGGAAGCCTCTGGCGACTCAGCGGTTAGCGAGACACAACCCCAATCACAGGAACGGGAAAAAGACCATGCAAGACGACTGTGCAACGGTACTCCAGCGGAAGCTGACCAAGGACGGCAAGTTCGTCAACGGGGTGCGCGACAAGCATGTATGGGTGAAATGGATGGAACTCCGCGTCCACGGTGACGTAAGCGCGATCAAGAGCCCAACGGGATGGATTCCCATGTATGAAGACCTCGAGCCGCTCTTCCGGCGGGTGCTCGGCAAAGAGTACGCGCACGCCGACTACGTTAGGCAGTTCACCATCCGCGTTCCTGAGAATCTCATCAAACTGGATCGCGTGGAGGACTTTCACCGCATCAACGTACCCGACGCGCCATCTGTTCTCTTCGAGGTTCTCCACGGCCAAAGAGAACGGCTTCTGTTGGCACAGGAGCGGTTCGGCGACTACATTGCGCCAGAATGCTTCCTCCAGGAAAGCCTCGCGAAGGCATAGGGGCTAGCGCGAGCTTGATCGTCACCGTT
>CAYTJV010000145.1:0-14397 GCA_964438165.1 uncultured Planctomycetaceae bacterium
TGATGCAGGCCGCGGCGTCGAAATCGTACTGGTGCTTGGTCGGCTCCTTGGGCTTGGGCTCGAAGTAGAACTGGCCCGTGAATCCGATCGTCTTGGCGTAATCGACGGCCATGTGCATGAACCGGGCCAGGTGGTCCAGCTCGCGCTTCATGTGGGTGTTCCAGAGGGTCTGGTAGCCCTCGCGTCCGCCCCAGAACACGTAGCCCGTCCCACCCAGCTCCTTGGTCACTTCCAGGGCCTTCTTGACCTGGGCCGAAGCGAAGGCGAAGGCGTCGGCATTGCAGCTCGTGGCCGCGCCGTGTACGTAACGGGGATTGCTGAACAGATTGGCCGTGCCCCAGAGGAGCTTGATGCCCGTGCGCTGCATCTGGTCCTTGATCGCCTTGACCACGGCATCGAGGTTCTTGTTCGTCTCGGCGAGAGTTTCGCCCTCGGGAGCCACGTCGCGGTCGTGGAAGCAGAAGAACGGGGCGCCGAGCTTTTCGACAAACTCAAAGGCCGCGTGGACCCGGTGGATGGCGTTTTCGATCGAGTCGTCGCCCTTGTCCCACGGTCGGATCATGGTGCCCGGGCCGAACGGATCGCTGCCCGTGCCCCGCATCGTATGCCAGTATGCTACACTGAACCGCAGATGGTCCTTCATCGACTTGCCTTCGACCAACTCCTCGGGGTTGTAATGCCGGAAGGCAAGGGGGTTTTGGGACTGCGGGCCTTCGTAACGGATCTTGGAGACTTCTGGGAAAGCGGGCATGGGGGACCCTCCTGGGAGCTTCGTCGGTTCGTTCGTCTGGTTTGCCGCCAATATAGCGATGCCGGCGGCTGTCGGCTAGACTTTTCCTGGATTGGGCAGCACAAGGAAACGGCTGTGAAGAACTACAACGTCGGGATCCTCGGTTTCGGCTTTATCGGCAAGGTCCACGCCTACGGCTACGCGACCTTGCCGTTTTATTATGATCCCGTTCCGCTGGCCGCGCGGATTACCCACGTGGTAACCAGCCGCCTCCAGACCGCCGAGAAGGGACGCCAACTCGTCGGGGCCGACGTGGCGGCGACCGACTACCGCGCGGTCACCGAGAACCCGGCGATCGACATTGTCCACATCTGCACGCCGAATCACCTGCACAAGGACGCCCTCTTGTCCGCCATGCGGCACCAGAAGCACATCTATTGCGACAAGCCGTTGGTGGCGACGATGGCGGAAGCCGAGGAGATCCGCGCGGCGATGGCACGCTACCGCGGCACGGCCCAAATGACATTCCAGAACCGTTTCTTCCCGGCGACGATGCGGGCCAAGCAGCTTATCGACGAAGGGGCGTTGGGCAAGGTGCTCCAGTTCCGCGCGTGCTATCTGCACGGCGGCAGCGCCGATCCCAACGCGCCCTTGAAGTGGAAGCTCACGGCCGAAGCGGGAGGCGGCGTGGTGGCCGACCTGGCCTCCCACGTTTTGGACCTGGTCGATTGGCTGGCTGGGCCCATTCGCCGCTTGAATGCCGCCACACACATCGCCTACAGCGATCGGCCGTCGCCCTCCGACCCGGCCCGGCGGCTGGGCGTCGACGCGGAGGATTGCGTGATTCTGCTCGCCCAATTGGAGTCGGGGGCGGTCGGGACGATCGAGGCCACGAAGATCGCCAGCGGCACGGAGGACGAGATCCGCCTGGAAATCCATGGTTCTCGTGGGGCGCTGCGATTCAACGGCATGGACCCGCACCACCTGGAATTCCACGACGCGACGGCTGCCGACCGACCGCAAGGTGGCACGCGGGGCTGGACCCGCATCGATGCCGGCCATCGCTACCCCCAGCCGGCTACGGGCTTTCCCAGCCCCAAGGCTGCCATCGGCTGGATCCGCAGCCACGTGTCCTGTTTGGCGAACTTCCTCGAAGCGGTCGCCCAAGGCCGCCCCGCCACGCCTGGCCTGGAGCAAGGCATCGCCGGGCAGCACCTCATGGACTGCGTGCAGCGATCGGCCGGGGGAAAATGCTGGGTGGAGACGTGAAATTCCCCGGACGCGTGCAACTGGCTTCGCCGCGAGTGGAAGGATCTTGATATAATGCCTTGGAGAGCAAGGAGATGGCACCATGACCACGCTGCTTCAACGTGCCTTTGCCGAAGTCGAAAAGCTCACGCCAGCCGAACAAGACCTGCTGGCCTCCCGGTTGCTTGCCGAGTTGAAGGAAGAAGACGACTTCGATCGTACCATCGCCGTTTCGTCGGACAAGTTGGCGAGCCTCGCCAGGGAAGCGCTCGCTGAACACCGGGCCGGGCTGACCCACGAGTTGGACCCGGACCGGCTATGAATTCGCGGACCACTCGACGGTTTCGTCAACTGTTCGTGACGCTGCCGACCCATATCCAGCGCCAAGCCAGGGACGCTTACCGGCTTTTCCGTGAGAATCCCTCTCACCCAGGACTCCATTTCAAGCAGGTGCATGCGGACCCGCCGACGTATTCGGCCCGCGTCGGCATCGGTTATCGTGCGGTAGGCGTTCTCGATGGCGACACGGTAGTCTGGTTCTGGATTGGCCCGCACGCCGGATACAACAGGCTGCTGGGGCAACTGTAGACTCTACTCACCGCCGCGGGGAGATGCTGGGTGGAAGTATTGGACTCGCCCGTAGCGATTGCCTAGAATTCGTCGTATCGGCCGTGAGGAGCTCGTCTTCAGCACGGCATTCCGCAGTTTCTCATGCGGGCACAGTCTTACGAGGCCTTTCTCTGGGCGGAGACGCACTCGGACGGCAGGCTCCCACGGAGGTTCCCATCATGCTCTTTCGCAATTCACGTCGAAAACGGCAAACGGCGTCTCACAACCAGCGATTCCCGAGGCGACTCCGTTTGGAATCGCTCGAAGAGCGTACCCTGATGGATGCAGGGCTAGCCCCCCAACTGTTGCTCACCCTGAGGTCGGGTGACCACCAAACCGTGCGGCTGGATTCGTCGGCCGAGGTTGGCGATGCCCTGGCAGTCTACAGGGCCAGTCTCGACGTGCAGGCCGCCGAGGTCGATCAGCAGGTGTCGATCAGCCTCTTGCCGAATGACCCCCAAATGGGCAGCCTATGGGGCCTTCGTAATACGGGCCAGTCGGGAGGCACTGTCGATGCCGACATCGATGCCGACCAGGCCTGGGACTTTCAAACCGGCAGCCTCCGCACGGGCGTGGGAGTGATCGACACCGGCATCGATTACACCCATCCCGATCTCTACAAGAACATCTGGCTCAACCAAGCGGAGATCCCCTCGGGCTTGGGCCTGGCCGATACCGATGCCGACGGTTTGTTTACCTTCTGGGACCTCAACACCTCGGCCAACACCGGCAAAGTCAGCGACATGAACGCCAACGGCCGGATCGACGGCTACGACGTGCTCCACGACACCCGCTGGGCCAACCGCAGCGACAACGACGGCAACGGCAAGGTCGATGACCTGATCGGCTGGGACTTCGTCAACAACGACAACGATCCGTTTGACGACAACGGCCACGGGACCCACGTTTCCGGCACGATCGGCGCGCTGGGCAACAACGGCCTCGGCGTGGCGGGCATCAATTGGAAAGTGGCGCTGGTGGGCCTGAAGTTCCTCGATGCCGCGGGCAGCGGCTACACCAGCGCCGCTGTCGACGCTCTCAATTACGCCGTGAGCAAGGGCATCAAGATCAGCAACAATAGCTGGGGCGGCGGCGGGTATTCGTCGACCATGGCCACGGCGATCGCCAATGCCCGCGCCGCCGGCCACGTCTTCGTTGCCGCGGCGGGCAACGCGAGCAGCAACAACGACACCACGGCGAACTACCCCTCGAACTACAACTACGACAACGTGGTCGCCGTCGCTTCGACGGACCGTTACGACCAGTTGTCGAGCTTCTCCAACTACGGAGCCACCACGGTCGATCTGGCGGCCCCGGGGTCGAGCATCCTCAGCACCACGCCCAACAACACCTACTCGACCTATAGCGGCACCTCGATGGCCACGCCCCATGTGGCCGGCGCCGTGGCCCTGCTGTGGAGCGCGGAGCCCGGGCTGAGCTATAGCCAGGTGATTTCCCGGATCAAGAGCAGCGTGGACGTACTCTCCTCGCTCTCGGGCAAGGTGGCCACCGGCGGTCGGCTCAACGTGGCCAAGGCGCTTGGCACGAGCGCGCCCGATACGAGCGGCCCGCGCGTGAGCGCCGCCGTGCCCAACGGCGTGACGTCGGTTTCCAGCGTGCGCGTGACGTTCAGCGAGTCGATCAATGCGACGACGTTCACCGCCGCCGACATCGCCAACTTCACCGGCCCGAACGGTGCGGTGGCCGTCGGCGGAGTCCAGGTGGTGGCCGGGTCGAACAATACGCAGTTCAACGTCACTTTTGCCGCGCAAACGGCGGCGGGCGCCTACCAGTTCGATCTCGGCCCAAACGTCAGCGACGCGGCCGGCAACCTGATGGACCAGAACGGCAACGGCGCGGGCGGCCAGGCGGCCGACGCTTACCACGTCGCCTTCACCGTCAGCACGACGTCGAGCGGGACGTTCACCAACTCGACTCCGATGCCGATCCGGGACTTCACGTTCACGACTTCGACGATCACGATCGACCAGGACCTGACCGTAACCGACGTGAACGTCAAGCTGAACATCTCGCACACGTACGACGGCGACCTGTACATCTACCTCGTCGGCCCGGACGGCACGCGCGTGGACCTGGTGGCCAATCGCGGCGGCGCCGGCAACCATTTCACCAACACGGCGCTGGATGACGAGACGACGCGGCTGGTGCGCAACGGCAAGTCGCCATTTCTCGGCTCGTACAAGCCGGAGCAACCCCTATCGGTCCTGGACGGCAAAAACGCCCGGGGCGTCTGGACGCTCTATGTGTACGACGGCTACGGCGCCGACATTGGGACCTTGAACTCGTGGTCCCTGGTGGTGACCGGCGTGGCCGGGGCGGCCAGCCTCGCCGGCTCGGCCAATCCCCTATCGGCTCGGGCCGTCGACGCCGTGGTATCGCTGCCGGCGCCTCTCGTTTGGCCGGCGGAAAGGCAGAACGAACCGGCCCCGCTGTGGGGCCAAAGCGATCTCGCCGGCCGGGTCCACCTGCCGGCAGCGGCGTCTCGGACAGCCAAAACCGGCCAGGCCGCGGCAGCGACGCCCTCGCCTCGCGTGCTGGCTCCCGCGAGCATCGACTTGGCTTATGCCAGCTTCTTCCCGATCAGCCGCACCAGATCAACGGTGCGGCAGCTATAGCCCCACTCGTTGTCGTACCAGCTCACGAGCTTGAAAAATCGGCTGTTGAGCTCGATGCCCGCGCCGGCGTCGAAGATGCTGGAGTGGGCGTCGTGGATGAAGTCGCTGGAGACGACCTCGTCGTCGCAGTAGGCCAGGATGCCCTTGAGATACGTCTCGCTGGCCTTCTTCATGGCCGCGCAGATTTCCTTGTAGCTGGTTTCCTTCACCGTGCGCACGGTCAGGTCCACGACGCTCACGGTCGGGGTCGGCACGCGGAAGGCCATGCCGGTGAGCTTGCCCTTGACCTCCGGGATAACCAGCGCCACGGCCTTCGCGGCGCCGGTCGTCGAGGGGATGATATTGATCGCGGCGGTGCGGCCGCCCTTCCAGTCCTTCTTGGAGGGGCCGTCGACGGTCTTCTGGGTCGCCGTGTAGCTGTGGATCGTGGTCATCAGGCCTTCCTCGACGCCGAAGCCTTCCTTCAACAGCACGTGGACCACGGGCGCCAGGCAGTTGGTGGTGCAACTGGCGTTGGAAATGACGTTGTGCTTGGCCGGGTCGTACTTGCCCTCGTTGACGCCCAGCACGATGGTGATGTCCTCGTTCTTGGCGGGAGCGGAGATGATGACCTTCTTCGCGCCGCCCGGGTCGATGTGCCCCTTGGCCTTGGTGGCGTCGGTGAACAGGCCCGTCGATTCGATCACAATGTCCACGCCGAGCGACTTCCAAGGCATGGCCGCCGGACCCTCCTTGACGGCCAGGCACTTGATCTTCTGTCCGTTGACCACCAGCACGTCGTCCTCCGCGGCGCTGGGGCTGGACTTCTCGCTGGTGACCGTGCCGGGGAACTTGCCCTGCGTGGAGTCGTATTTCATCAGGTAGGCGAGGTTGTCGGCGGGCACGATGTCGTTGACGGCGACCACGTCGATTTCCTTGCCCAAGAGCCCCTGATCGCAAATAGCGCGGAACACCAAGCGGCCGATCCGGCCGAAACCATTGATACCAACACGAATTGCCACGACCTATCTCCTTTCGCAAAGCCAGCGGCTCCCCCAAGCGGGGAGCCAGCCGAGATCCACCCGGTCGATCACCGACCATTCAGGCTGTTAAAGAACCCGGCATTATAATGGCGAGCGTTCTGGTCAGCAACCGCCTAAGCGTCGTCGCCGTCGTCGGTCTTGCCGGCCTTCTTCTTCGCCTTCTTGGCCGGTTTTTCGGGAGCGTCGGCATCGGCCGCTTTCGACTTCTTCTTGGGTGATTCTTCCGCGGCCTGGCCTTCGTCGCTCGCGGCGGGCTTCTTGCCTTTGGGGGCGGAAGGATCGGCCGCTTTCTTTTCGGCCTTGCCGTCGGCGGGCTTAGCCTCGGCCGGTTCCTCGGCCTCGGCCCCGCGTTTGGACCGGGCGCCCTTGGCCTGTTTCTTGCCTTCGGGTTGCGGGGCCCCGAGAGGCTCGCCCAAGATGATCTCAAGCTCCTCGGCGAACCCGCGGTTGCCCATCCCTTGGCGGCCTTGAACGCGGATCTTGTCGCCCTTGCGAGCCAGCGTGTAGGCCATGGGATCATCGAGCTCCACGTCGATGTCGGCATCCTCGGCGACCTCGACGCGGAGCGACGGCCTGAAGTAGGTGTTGGGCACGTGGAGGCTCAGCCTGCCGTTGCTGACGCCGACGATTTGTCCGCGGACGTCGAACACTTGGGGGCCCCCGGCCTTGCCGCCTGTGCCCGGCTGCGGGCCGGCCTTTCGCGCCCCCGCGGCACGTCCTGCGTCGGGCCCCGCGGCGCCCGCTCCGAAGGCGGGCCGCGGCTTCTCGTCGCCCTTCTTCTCGTCGCCCGGCCTGGGACCAAAGCTCGTCCCCAGCCCTGAATCCGGCTCCGCCCCCGGCTGCCGGAACTGCGAGAGCGTAAACACAGTCAGCTTGCCGATCTTCTGCTCAACCGCTCCCCGCTTGTTCACTTCGCCGACGAAGCGGATGTAGTAGCCCGGCGCAAGAGCCTCCGGATTGGCCTTGCCCGTCACCTGGCAGCGCGCGTTGGGAAGGACCTGAAGAATCCAGGCCTGCTTGGCCTCGGAAACGATCTTGATGTATCCCGGCACGACGGCGTCGACCGTGCCTGTCGTCTGCAACGGCGGGAGACTCTGGAACTGCTGCTGCGCCTGTTGTTCTTGCTGCTGACGCTGCTGATCCCGATTGCTGGATTTCCCCCGGCCACCCAGCCCCCGGATGCCCGGCACCTGGGCCGAGACCGTTACGGGACAGGCCCAACAGGCCAACAGCAAGCACGACACGACGATCACTAGGCGGGATCGCGAGGACATGTTTCATACCTCAAGGCGAAAGTGGCAGATGCGTGGGCTCGGAATCGCAGGCGTGGCCCGCGGGGGGAGTTCAGTAGTTCTCTTAGCATAGCCGATTTCCAGCCCCCTGAACAGTTTTCGGCCGCGCGCCGCCTCTTTTCGCACGATACTGCCCGGGCTTACAATGGCCTTCCCTCTCCGTTATAACCCATATTCACAGGTCCGCAGGGGCAATTCTACCAAGGTGCTGCCATGAGTAGCGATCCAGGCCGGATGACCGTTCCCAAGTTCGTGGCCATGAAGGCAGCGGGCCGGAAGATCACGATGCTCACCGCCTACGATTTCGCCATGGCACGGCTCGTGGATGCCGCCGGGGTGGATGCAATCCTGGTCGGCGATAGCCTTGCCATGGTGGTCCAAGGCCACGACACCACGCTTCCCGCAACCCTCGACCAGATGGTGTACCACGCGGAGATGGTGGGCCGCGCGGTCCAACGGGCACTGGTGGTGGTTGATATGCCCTTTCCTACCGACCACCTGGGAATCCATGAGACCATCCGAGCCGCCGGTCGGATCCTCAAAGAGACGCACTGTCAGGCCGTCAAGCTGGAGGGGGGAGCCGACCAGGCCGAGGTCATCTCGGCGCTCGTCTCGACGGGGATTCCCGTCATGGCCCACTGCGGTCTGCGCCCGCAGAGTATCCACCAACTTGGTGGGTATGGCGTTCAGCGGGATCGCAAGCAACTCCACGCCGACGCCAGAATCGCCGCGCAATCCGGGGCGTTCGCGATCGTTCTGGAGTGCATCCCGGTCGATATCGCTGCGGAAATCACGGCGGCAGTGTCCATCCCAACGATTGGCATCGGCGCCGGACCCGGCTGCGACGGCCAAGTGCTGGTCCTCCACGATCTTCTGGGCCTTACCTCCGGACGCCTTCCCCGCCACGTGAAGACCTACGCCGAGCTAGGCAAGACGGTGCATGAAGCCGTGGCCCGCTACTGCGATGAGGTCCGCACGGGACAATTTCCCGGCCCCGAGCAGTCGTTTCAATAACGGCCATCGTAGGGCAAGCTGCCAGCTTGCCCTAGTGCTGCCACGGGCAAGCTGGCAGCTTACCCTACGGTCGCCGTTTGCCCTTCTCTTCCGCGATGTCAACAATTGTTTCATGGCGAACTTATTGGCGAACGAAACCAGTCCGTATCTGCTCCAGCACGCGGACAATACGGTCGGCTGGCACCCTTGGGGGGCCGAAGCCCACTCTGTAGCCAGAGACGAGGACAAGCCGATTTTCCTTTCCATTGGCTATTCGGCGTGTCACTGGTGCCACGTCATGGCCCACGAGAGCTTTGCGGACCCGGAGGTTGCCCGCCTCCTTAACGAGGCGTTCATCTCGATCAAGGTCGACCGGGAAGAGCATCCGGAGCTGGACCAGCTTTACATGGAAGCCGTGCAGATAATGACCGGCCATGGCGGCTGGCCGATGTCGGTCTTCCTTACGCCGGACTTGGAGCCGTTTTACGGCGGGACCTATTGGCCGCCGGAGCCGCGTGGAGGGATGCCGGGGTTCAAGCAGGTGCTCGCGGCGGTCGCCGACGCGTGGAAGACCCGCCGCGGCGACGCGGTCCGTCAGGCCAAGCAGCTTGCCGAGCTGCTCGGCGAACCTGCGGAGGGGCAGACCGCAGCGCCGCCGACCCATCACCTCTTCGACCTCGCCGAAGCCACCCTGAGCCGGAGTTTCGATCCGGTGTTCGGCGGCTTCGGAGCGGCGCCGAAGTTTCCCCATCCGATCGATCTTCGACTGCTCTTGCGCCGCTGGTTCCGCACCGGCAAGCCGTCGCTCTTGACCATGGTGAGCACCACGCTGGACAAGATGGCGGCGGGCGGGATGTACGATCCATTGGGCGGCGGATTCCACCGCTACAGCGTCGACGAACGCTGGCTCGTCCCGCACTTCGAGAAGATGCTCTACGACAACGCCCTCTTGGCCCGCTGCTACCTGGAGGCATGGCAAGCCACGGGCGATCCGGAGTACGCCCGCATCGTGCGCGAGACCCTCGATTACGTGCTCCGCGACATGACCGATCCGGCAGGCGGATTCTACAGCAGCGAAGACGCCGACAGCGAGGGCCACGAAGGACTCTTCTATCTCTGGACCATCGGCGAGATCCAGCGCGTGCTCGGCCGGGAAGCCTCCCAAGTGTTCTGCTACGTCTACGACGTGACCGAGGAGGGCAATTTCGAAGGCCGCAACATCCTCTCCCGCCCCAAAACGATTGCCCAATGCGCCCGAATCCTCGGGCGCGACGCGGGGCAATTGGAGGCGATGTTGGCGGACAGCCGCCGAAAGCTCTTCGAGGTCCGCCAGCACCGCGTCCGGCCCGGACGCGACGATAAGGTCCTCCTGAGTTGGAACGGGCTGATGATCGACTCCCTCGCCCGGGCCGGAGCGGCGCTGGGCGAGCCGCGCTACCTGGGCGCGGCGGTCCGGGCGGCGGAATTCGCCCTGGCCCAGATGCGGCAGAGCGACGGCCGGCTGCGGCACACCTGGCGTCGAGGCCGGACCGCGGTCGATGGATTGCTCGAAGATTACGCGAGCCTGGCCGACGCGCTGGTGACGCTGTACGAATCGCAGTTCGACGAGCGATGGATCGACGAGGCGATCGGCCTGGCCGACGCGCTCCTCGCCCGCTTCGGCGATGAAAAGGGGGGCGGATTCTATACCGCGGCCGCCGATCACGGCTCCCTGCTGGTGCGCAAAAAGGACATGATCGACAGCTCCGTCCCCAGCGGCAGCGGATTGGCCGCCTCCGCCCTGTTGCGCCTGGCCAAGCTCTGCGGTCGCAACGATTACCGGGTAGCGGCCGAGGCTGCCTTGAGCGCCTCGGTCCCCATCATGGAGCGCGTGCCGTTGGCCGCCGGCCAGATGCTCCTGGTCGCCGACCTATGCCTCGGGCCGACGCCGGAAGTGGTGATCGTCGGCTCGGGCGACGCGGCCGCCAATGCGGAAGTGCTCTCCGCGCTTCAGCAAATTCACCTGCCAAGCCGAGTGGCCGCGTTTCGCGATCCCATGCAAGCAACGGCCCACCGATCGCCGGCCCTTGCCGGCCTCTTCGAGGGAAAGACTCCGCCCACCGATGGACCGACGCTCTACGTGTGCGAGAACTTCGCCTGTCGCGCCCCGGTCCACGGCACGACGGCCGTAGTGTCCGCCCTCTCCAACCTCGCCCGCAGCAGCCGGGGCGAGAACCGTTAGCGGATTGGGTGGCGCCGGCGTCTGTGTCCGTGATTCAACTGAATCGCAGACCCTTGAACGCCGGACGTGACACGGCGTCCTGGGTCGGCTACAATAGAGCCGTCCGGTTCCCGCCCCGAGAGGGCCCGCCAGATATCCAATCCCGCCTGACAAGGAGACCGCGATGAGCGTCAGGAGCGTTTCCGCCTCGTTATTGATGACAGTTTTCGGACTGGCCGCCGTAGCGCCCGGCGCCGACAAGATCGTCACGGTGAAGATCCAGGTCGATAGCGACACGACCGGCTATGAGGGCTACCGGGCCATGGACGGCAACCCCGAGACGATGTGGCACACCGACTTTACCTTCTACGAGACGCTGCCGCCGCACGAAATCCTCATCGACCTGGGGGCCGCCTACGAGATCGCCGGCTTCACCTACCTTCCGCGCCGCGGCGGAGGAAACGGCACCATCGGCCAGTACGAGTGCTACGTGGGCGACAACCCGCCGGCCGGAAAAGGTGACAGGCACCTTTTGCCTGAAAGGCCCGCGACCAACCTCCGGTCGGTGCCCGGCTCCGCCCAAAAGGTGCCTGTCACCTTTTCCGGCCCCAAGAGCTTCGGCAAGCCCGTGGCCGCCGGCAAGTTTGCCCATGGCAGCGCGGAGAACGTCGTGCGTTTTCCGGCCAAGCAGAAAGGCCGCTACCTGCGTCTGCGGGCCGTAACCGAGGAGGCCGGCCGGCCCTGGACCTCGATCGCCGAATTGCGGCCGCTGGTCGAGGGCGTCACGTTCCGCGCCGGGACGTCGGTGGTCGAGCGACTCCACGTCTCGAATCGCGTGCCCTTGAACGAAACGGAGATCCAGTTCGCCGCGCTGAAATACGATTTGCGCAACAAGGCCCAGTTCGATCGCGTGGCCTCCGAGACGTTCCGCCCGGAGGCCCTGATCCAGCCGTCGGACCGCGACCCGGTCGACGTGGTCCTGCGGCGCACCGCGGCCCTGCTGGCCGACGTGAAACGCATGCGGCCAAAGTCGGACCTGGGCGCCGAGGAAGCGGAGCTCAATCGCCTGCGAGGCGAGAGCCAAAAAATTGACCTGAGCAACGCGGCCGCGCGGCTGACGCTGTTCAAGGAAATCTGCCGCGTGCGCCGGCAGATCGCCTTCAAGAACCCGTTGTTGGACTTCGACCAGATCCTCTTCGTTAAGCGGCACCGGGGCGTTTACAACCACATGTGCGACCAGTTCTACGGGATTACCTCGGCGCCGGGCGGCGGGCTCTACGTGCTGACCAACGCCTTCGGGCGGGAAAAGGGGACAGGCCCCTTTTGCCGGAACGGTCCGGAGGGTGCTTCGCACAAAAGGGGCCTGTCCCCTTTTCCCGCCGAGCCGCAGGTGCGCGATGTGCTGGCCGATTCCGTGGTCCAGCGCGGCCGGCTCAAGGGCCAGAAGCTCAGCGGCGGGCTGAGCATCCCGCCGCCCTTGTCCTACGACGGCGTGGGAAATCTCACCGGCCCGGACCAGGAGGGTGGCTCGTTTCTCTCCCCCGATCTCTCCTACGACGCCAAGACGATCCTCTTCGCTTACGTGGAGTGCAAGGGCGACAAGACCCATCGCCACCACACCGACCCCAACCAGGGCCACTGGCACGAGGGTCGCTGCTTCCATATTTTCAAGGCGAACGTGGACGGCAGCGGATTGGAGCAACTCACCGATGGCACCTGGAATGACTTCCACCCCTGCTTCTTGCCCAACGGCCGTATCGCATTGATTACGGAGCGCCGCGGCGGCTATTTGCGCTGCGGGCGCGTGTGCCCGACGTACACGCTCTACGACATGGCCGCCGACGGCAGCGATTTCACGGCCCTGAGCGTCCACGAGACGAACGAGTGGCATCCCAGCGTGACGCACGACGGCCGCATCCTCTACACGCGCTGGGACTACGTCGACCGCTTCGGCTGCACGGCGCATCATCCGTGGATCACGTCGTTGGACGGCCGGGACTCGCGGGCGGTGCAGGGCAATTTCGCCCCGCGCAACGCCCGGCCCGATATGGAGCTGAGCTGCCGCGCGATCCCCGATTCGCAGAAGTTCGTGGCCACGGCGGCCCCGCACCATGGGCAGGCCTTCGGCTCGCTGGTGCTCGTGGACCCGCAGGTCCCGGACGACGACGCGATGGGCGCGGTCAAGCGGATCACCCCCGACGTCGGCTTCCCCGAAAGCCAAGGCGGACGCGAGGCCTACGGCACGGCGTGGCCCTTGAGCGAGGATTACTACCTGTGCATCTACGACGCGACACTCGCCTGCGGGGCCCCGGGCATCGCCGGCAATTACGGGATCTACCTGATTGACTCTTGGGGCAACAAGGAGCTGATCTACCGCGACCCGCAGATCGGCTGCCAGAGCCCCGTCCCCTTGAAACGCCGGCCCAAGCCGCCGGCGCCGCCGGCGCTCGCCAAGCCGTTCCGCGACGCCCCGGGAACCGGCGCGCCTCCTGACAAGCCGGGCCAAGGGACGCTGACCGTGATCAACACCTACAACGGCCGCAAGCCGTGGCCTGCGGGAACGAAGATTAGGAGCTTGCGCGTGCTCCAGGTGCTGCCGATGTCGGTGCCCTCGGGCGGTCCGCCGCACGAGACCGGCGCCCGCGTGGCCCTGGCCGGCGACTCGGTCGTTCCTGTGCGCCACGTGCTGGGCACGGTGCCGGTCGAAGAAGACGGCTCCGCGCACTTCACCGTGCCGGCCAACCGCGAGCTTTTCTTCCAAGCACTGGACGAGCGCGGCATGGCGATCCAGTCGATGCGCTCGGCGACCTACCTGCAGAAAGACGAGCACCTGGTCTGCCACGGTTGCCACGAGCCGACGCACCGCGCCCCGATGCCGGTCAGCCAGAGCGTCCTGGCCGTCCGGCGGCCTCCGTCGGCGATCCGGCCCGACGTGGACGGCTCAGCTCCCTTCAGCTACCCGCGGCTGGTGCAACCGGTGCTGGACCGCCACTGCGTGAAGTGCCATGCCGAGCATCCCAAGAAGCCGATCAGCCTGGCCCGGGAGCCGATCCAGCGCAAGTGGTACGCCTCCTACAACAACCTGCTGCCCTACGCCTTCACCGACTACGGCAACAACCTCCGCACCAATCCCGGCCAGTTCGGCGCCAAGGCGGCGAAGCTCACGCAGATCCTCCAGAAGGGCCATTACGAAGTGAAGCTCTCCGAGGAGGATCTCCATCGCATCACGCTCTGGCTCGATTGCTCCTCGATGTTCTACGGCGTGTACGAGAAAGAAGGGGGTGAGGCCCAACTGCTGGGCCTGATCGCCAAGCCGACGCTGGAGTAGGGTCGCGTAGGGCAAGCTGCTAGCTTGCCCGGACTGGCCACGGGCAAGCTAGCAGCTTGCCCTACGAATGCAAGAGAAGGACCGCCATGATTGATCTCAAACAGCAAGAAGCTTGGTTCGTCACCGGCAGCCAGCAACTCTACGGCGAGGAGGTTCTCCGCCAGGTGGCGGCGAATTCCCAGCAGATTGCTCAGGCCCTGAGCGGCGCCGCGGCTGTGCCTATCAAGATCGTCTTCAAGCCGGTGCTGACCACGCCCGACGCAATCGTTCAACTCTGCCGCGAGGCCAACAACGCGGCCAATTGCGTGGGCTTGATCTGCTGGATGCACACCTCCCCGC
>CAYTJV010000146.1:0-14313 GCA_964438165.1 uncultured Planctomycetaceae bacterium
CGTTTGCACCAGCGAAGCCGAAAACGCAAACGCCGGGGCTGTTGACGCCGCTTCGCTCGGGACGCCGCCGCAAGCTGTCGGCACCCTCGACGCCGACCATGGCACTGAAGGCGAAGGGACCGACCGCGCCGACCCGCTGGCCGGGCTTGCCGCTATGATTGCCGGTCTCACACCGGCTGACCGGGCGCGGCTCGCCGTTATGCTCACCACAACAGACCACGGAGAGGGGTAAAGACCATGAAACGCAACGGAACGCCACACAATGCCACTAAACTTGAAAGCCTGACGCCGGCGCAGGAAATCGCAATTGCGGGGCTCTTGGCCGGGAAAAGCGTGACCGACACCGCAACCGACGCCGGGGTCGATCGGGCGACCGTACACCGCTGGCAAAAAAGGGATTACACCTTCCAAGCCGCCCTTAATGCCGCTCGGCGGGAACTTCGGCAGACCGCCTACGGACGGCTCGAAAGGCTCGCCGAAAAGGCCGTCGGCTGTATCGAGCAAGCGATTGACCATGGCGACGTGAAGGCCGCCTTGGAAATCGTCAAGGGCATGGGCATCCTGGCACCCAGCGCGATTGGCAGCGATGACGCCGCCGACCTGGCCGAAGAGGCGGATTTTCGCGCTCCCGGTGGCGAAAGTAGGCGCAGCCTGGAAAGGCTACTCGCCGAACTGTAGTAGCGTAGAATGACCACTCGGGAAGGCCGGCACCGCCGACGGGCGACCGGCCAAGCGGCTCGGGCCGGCGCGGGGTTATTCGCCTTTCGCCGTGGCCGGCTCGGGCCGACCCGCAACCGAAAGGCGAATCTATGACTTCTCAAGATGCCGCCCCTGAAATTTCCACGGTCGGTCAACTGCTTGACGTAGCGGAGCGAGGCCGCTGGTTGGATTGTGACGGCCGTTCCCTGGTCCGTGTCAACAGCAGGGACATAGATGCGTTTCACACGTTGCTGACTCGCCTCGGTTCCCGTTTTGGGGCACGCTTCCGTGACAGGGGGCCCTATCGGCAAATGGTTTGCACGGTTGCCGAGCACCACGGCAAGTCCCTGACCGACGTGAGAAAGCTCCGATTCGGGGCTTTCCTTGCCCTCTTGGAACAAGTACCCGAATATCGGTCAAAAAAGCCGACCGCCAAGACGGAGCAAGGCGAAGGGGACGGCGGGGACGACTCGGCAACGCCAAGACAACCCGCAACCACTTCGGGCGATGCCCGGGAAGCCGTCTTGCAGCAATTGGAACCGGCCGACCAGAAAGCCTATTGCACCTACGCCTATGCGGAAACGAACCTGGGCACGACAACAGACCGGCAAGCCTATCAGTACCTTTCTGACAACGGTTTGCCGGACGAAAAGGACTCGCCAGAACTTGCCCGGGTGCTCGCCAACTACACGTTGCCTACCTTCGCAACGTGGTCCAAACAACTGCGCAACGCTCGACGGACGCTTGGCGAACAGAAGCATACTCGGCGCGCCGGCCGTTCGACGGGTGGTGCAAGCATAGTTCCTGCCAGCGATTTGGATTCTCACCCGGACGTGGATTGACCGGCTGATGGTCCGGTTCTCTCAAAGCGGACCAAAGCGGATTCTTTCAGAAAATCCGCTTCTTTGTCCCTCTTGGCCGTAAGTCTTGGGGTGGTTGCGGCTTCCGACAATTCGCTTGTCGTGTACTGCGGGCAATTTCAATGGTCCGCTTTGGTCCGGTCTGTGGTCAATAAATGGCGAGGTTGGGCTGGCGTAGGGTACGCCGGGCAACACGCCGACACACCACGAAAGGACCTGATATGACCGCCGTTCTCACGTCGGCCGACGCTTCGGCGAAACTCTTGGACGTGCAAACCGTCGCCGAAATACTCGGCTGCTCTCCCCGTCACGTGTATCGCCTTTCGGATTCCGCCCGGATGCCGTCGCCCGTCAGGCTAGGGGCTTTGGTCCGCTGGCGCAAATCGACGGGCGACCCCACTACAGGCGTCGAAGACTGGGTTCTCGCCGGCTGCCCTTCCATGCGAAAGGCAGCCGGACGATGAACGCGCAAACACACCACCAGCCTGACGGTGAACGCCGCAAGCTCGACGCGCTCGCCATGCTGGCCGACCGCCGGGACCTGTGCGTCCTACGGGGCCGCCGCGCTCTGCTGACGGCTCTGCTGGCCGCCGGGGAGGCGACCGCCGACGCCGTGCGCGATGCGCTCGACATACCCGACGGCATCGACCCCGTATGTCTGGGCGCTGTGCCGGGGGCTTTGGCGCGGGCCGGCATCATCCGACGGCTCGGCTATTTGCCGACCTGCCGGCCCGATGCTCACGCGCGGCCCGTGTCGGTCTGGACTCTGGCTGACCGCGCCGCGGCTGTGCAATGGCTGGCCGACCACCCCGACCGGCCCGACGATGACCAGGCCGCCGACCTCGACGGCCCCCAGCGATTGCTTTTCGATTTGACCACAAACGCAACCAGCCCGGTGGGTGTCGCCGCCGGGCTGGTTCAGTGATAGGAGCGCTTTGGAAATGGCTCGAAAATCTCTGTCTGACATTCTACTCAACGGCGACCGCGAAAGTCTATCGAGGGCTTGGGGTGAAACCAAGGCCGCCGAAGACTACGGTACGCCACTTCCCGCTGGCGATTACACTTGCCACCTCGTTAGCGCCGACCTCTTCAATGCGCAGACGAAGGGAACGCCGGGCGTCAAGCTCGCCTTCAAGGTAATCGACGGGGAACACGCCGGCCGCCGGGTGTGGCACGATTGCTGGTTGACACCGGCCGCTCTTGCCCAAAGCAAGCGCGACTTGCTGAAGCTCGGAATCGACCGGCTGGAACGATTGGAGCAACCCTTGCCGCAAGGAATTCGTTGCGATGTCCGAGTGGCGCTTCGCAAAGACGATGACGGCAACCCGTTCAGCCGGGTCAAGACGTTTACCGTGGTCGGAATCGACCCGCCGGAAACCGATGCCTTCGCCCCGGCCGACGTGCCCGGGCCGGCACCGCAACCTCTTGCCGCCGCGCAGACGGCAGGGGGCGACGATGACCGCTTTTGATTTCGGCTTTCGCATACTTGGGGCAACGTGCGAAGACCGCCGCATTGTGGACCATGCCGCCGCCTTCGCCGGCTACGCCGTTTGTGACCAGCGCGCCGAGTGTGAGCGGGAAGCCTACTTGAGCGCGTTCCAATTCGGGCCGGATTTCCGGCAACACCTGGAATTGACCGGCTCGACACGGGACTTTGCGGGGCCATGCTGGTCGCCGTGGTTGTGGTTTGACCTCGACAACGAGGAATTGCACTACTCCCATAAGGACGCCGGCGCGCTGGCCGTGTTCCTGATGGAGCGGTACGCCGTGGAACCGGCCGACCTGTTGCTGTTCTTCTCCGGTTCCAAGGGCTTTCATGTCGGGTTGCCTACCGCGCTTTGGTCGCCGGGCCCTTCGCTCGCCTTTCACCGCACGGCGCGCCGGTTTGCCGAACGTATCGCCGAACTGGCCGCCGTGACAATCGACACGGGAGTCTATGACCGAGTGCGGGCGTTTCGCGCCCCCAATAGTCGGCACCCGAAAACGGGTCTTCACAAACGCCGGCTGTCCAATGATGAGTTGCTTGGACCGCTCGACGGAATCCTTGAACTCGCCAAGACGCCGGCACCGTTCAACGTGCCGGCCGTGGCGAAGACCAGCGACCAGGCCGCCACCGACTGGCAACAGGCCGCCGACCAGGTCAGGCGAGAAGGCGAAGGGAAAGCGGCTCGACGTGCTGCCGGAAACGGTTCGCCGACGTTGAACAAGGCAACGCTGGAATTCATACGGGAGGGGGCGTCAACGGGGGATCGGCACCGGCTCTTGTTCTCTGCCGCCGCCAACCTCGCCGAGTTTGCTTGCCCGCCGGCGCTGGCCTTCGCCCTCTTGGAGGAATCGGGGCTCGACGCCGGCTTGCCGCCGAAAGACGTTCGCCGGCAGATAGAGTGCGGTCTTGCCGCTGCCGGCTCGGCACCGACGCAACAGGACGCCAGGGAATCGGCGCAACAGGCACCGGACGGCTCGAATATCGAAAACCCGCCGGAAGCCGCTACAGGCGATTCTAGGGGCTCTGACGGGCAATCGTGTCAGCGATTGACCAGGGCGACGGATTCGCCGCCGCCGGACCTGACGGCCGCCTTGGCTCGGTTATGGGCGCAATCGCCGGCACCCCCGGCACCGTCGCCGGACGGCACGCCGGGGAACACGACGGCCGACGCACCGCCGGCAACACCGGCAACACCGGCAACACCTGCCACCGACCAAGCGAAGGGACCGGCCGCCTTGCCGCCGGACCCGCCGGCGCTGGCTCCGCTGCCGCCCGGGGCTGTCGGCTCGGGGACGCTCGACACGCCTTGCCGCTGTGGCTCGACGCAGTATGTCGAGATGCCCATTCCCGAAAACCGGACCCGCCTTGATTGCCGCAAGTGCGGGCGCTTCGCCTGCTGGGGCAAGTGGTATGACCACGGAGGGAAGACGCCATGAAACCGAAAGCCGCCTACCAGACCGCCGCCGACGTTTTCGACGGCTGGCGCGATGACGTGCTGACCGGCGCGCCGCCCGTGCTGTATCCCATCGGCTCGGGTGAACTGGCACGAATCGAAATCGGCCCCGGGCTGGTTACGCTCATCGGCGGGGGACCCGGGGCCGGCAAGACCGCCTTTGTCATGCAGGCGACCATCGACGCCTTGCGATTGACGCCGACCTTGCGGGCGCTGGTGTGCAACATCGAAATGCCGGCCGGGGTGCTCTTGGACCGCCAGCTTGCACGGTTGTCGGGCATCGACCTTGACACGGTTCGCCACCGCCGCTTCACCGCCGAACACGCCGACCGGCTTGACCAGGGCTTGCACACCCTGGAATCGCTCGCCGACCGGCTCGCCTTCGTCAAGCCGCCGTTCAACCTCGAAAACGTCGCCGCTTCGGCCGACGCCTTCCAGGCGGAAATGCTGGTGCTCGACTACATCCAAAGAATCCCGCCGCCGGGCGACCACGGAGACAAGCGCGGCTCCGTCGATGCGACGATGAACTATCTTCGTCAATTCGCCGACGCCGGGGTTGCCGTGGTAGTGGTCGCCGCCGTTTCCAGAGGGAAGGACTCCAAAGGCCGCTCAACCTACGCCGGGGATGCTTTGTCGCTCGCCAGTTTCCGGGAAAGCTCGGAACTGGAGTTTGGCGCGGATGACGCCTTCATTCTGGTGCCCAATGAAGACCGCGAAACGATAACCCTTCGCCACCTGAAGGCGCGCCACACCGAGGCGAAAGACCTGGTGCTACGCTTCGACGGCCGCCACCAGCGATTCACCGAGGCCGAAGGTGGGGCCACGGGCAAGGCGAAGAAGGCGCCGGGCAAGCTGCAATCCGCCTTGCGGGCCGCATGGAACAAGACCGCGCCGGCCGACGATGACGCTCCGCAACCTTGGTCCGAGTTTGAGGACTTCGCATGAACGAACCGCGCATCATCCCGGTGGGGCAGGAACCGCCGCCGCTTCGGCCTTCACCGTCGCCGAACGGCGCGAACGGCCGACCGGCTCGACACCAGGGGCACGCCGGCAAAGCGAAGGGGAAGCCAGCCCGTCGCAAGACCGCCGACCGCTTCGCCGTGCTCAACGCCTTTGTAGACGCCGGCATGGTGGGGCTGTCCCGCGTTGAACTGGCAACATGGCTGGTGCTCTACCGGGACACTCGGGACGGCACCGCTTGCACCAGCGAAGACAACATTGCCGCCCGGGCTGGTTGTAGCAAACGGGCCGTTACAACGGCTCTCGGGATGCTTCGCCGCCGCGGGTTGTTGGTGCAAGTGTTCAAAGGCGGAATCAATCGGGGACCATCCCGATACCGCGTTGTGCCGATACCTAAACCACCCAAGGAACCAGGGAAGTAGACTTCCCCAGCACTGGGGAAATTTCCGTGCAATCACTGGGGAAGTACACTTCCCTCATCCCATAAGGGACCATAACTGCGTCCCCTTTAGTCCGCTTGATGCGGACACGGGGACACGGACAGAAAGAAAATCCGCCGGCCGGACAACAGGCCGCTTGACAGAAGGGCCGACAATGTGATAATAAGGACACTATGAGCAAGAACAACACAATCGCGCCGCTGACCGACCCGCTACGAAAAGCGATTGCCGAAAGTGGAACGCCGCTCTTGGTTCTCGCCAAAGCAACAGGGATAGCACGGGCAAGCTTGATTCGGTTTCGACGTGGGGAGACTTCGTTGCGGCTGGACGTGGCCGACAAGCTGGCCGCATATTTCGGGCTGAGACTTACGGGGAAACGAAAGGCGAAGTGACCGGCTCGACGCCGGGCAACACGAAAGACGAAACCATGGGCACCGTCTACCGCAAGACCGCAACCAAGCCGCTGCCGGCCGAAGCCAAGCTCATCGTCCGCAAGGGGCAACGGCTCGCCGAATGGCTCGACGCCAAAGAGAGGCGACGAACGGCACCCGTGACTACCGGGAAGGACGGCACCGACCGGGTTGTGATTACGGCGCGGACCTACACGGCGAAGTATCGGGATGGCTCGGGGATTGTCCGGGAAGTGGCAACCGGCTGCCGGGACGAAACGGCCGCCCGTTCGGTGCTTGGCGACCTGGAACGGCGGGCCGAAAAAGTGAAGGGCGGGATTCTGACCGCTGATGAAGCCGCCGCAATCGACCACCAGGGCACGCCGCTTACCGAACACGTCGCCGCCTACGTGGCGCACCAGACTGCCAAAGGGTTGAACCCGGTGCGAGTCAAGAACTCGCAGAACCGGCTCGCCAGACTGGGGAGCGAGTGCGGTTTCCGTGCTCTGAGGGATTTGTCGGCCGCTTCCCTGGAACGCTGGCTTGTGGCACGTCAAGCCGAAGGGATGGGGGCCGGGACACGCAACGAGTACCGTCAAGAACTGGTCGGCTTCGGTAACTGGTGCGTTCGGACTCGCCGGCTCTTGATGAACCCGTTCTCCGTCGTGTCGAAGGCCGACGCCAAGGCCGACTGCCGCCGGAAGCGCCGGGCGCTGACTGAACCTGAACTGCTCGCCTTGCTCGACGTGGCCCATCGCCTGCCGCTCTTGGACGCCATGACGATTCGGCAGGGCCGGCTCCAGGGCGAAGCGGTTGCGAATCTCGGGGAGGGGACCCGCCGCCGGCCTGACCGGCCCGGGCGAGAACGCGCTCTCATCTACAAAGCTCTTGTGCTTACCGGACTGCGCAAGGGTGAACTGGCTTCGCTCACCGTGGGTCAACTGGACCTCAACGCCGACCCGCCTTACGTGGTGCTCGATGCCGCCGACGAAAAGAACCGGGAGGGTTCGACGATTCCCCTCCGGGCCGACCTTGCCGCCGACTTGCGGGAGTGGCTTGCCGAGAAGGCCAAGGCCGCACAGGAAGCCGCCCGGGACGTGCCGGCCGTGGCCTTTGACCCGGAGGCCGTCCGGCTCACAGAGTGCCACAGAAACGATTCAAGGGGCTTTGGCGGGCAGACTTGCCCGCAAGGGACCGCCGTACACCGGCTGCCGGCCGATACCCCGGTGTTTGTGGTCCCCACCGGCTTGCGTCGAATCCTCGATAGGGACCTGAAGGCCGCCGGCATCCCCAAGCGGGATGAACGAGGCAGGACGGTAGACGTTCACGCCATGCGAACCACGTTCGGAACGCTGTTGAGCAAAGGTGGGGTTTCCCCTCGGACGGCACAGGCCGCAATGCGTCATTCGACCATCGACCTCACGATGAACACCTACACCGACCCGAAGCTCTTGGACGTGGTCGGGGCTATGGAGGCTCTGCCGAGTCTCCCGCTATCTGGTGGAACCCAAAGAGAAGGAATCGCCGTAAGGGCAACGGGGACTGAGGATTTTCGGGGCTCGCAGTTTGCACCAGCGTTTGCACCAACCCCTGACAAATCGAGGGTAGTGCGGTCAACTCCCGTCCGCTTGTCAAACGAATCCGGGGAAGACCGCCGGCAAGCCGCCTTCGCCGCAAGTGCTTACCCCGTCAAACAAAGCAACCCGCTGACAAGTGCTGTCAACGGGTCTTCCGAAGTGGAGCGGAGGAGGGTCGAACTCCCGACCTCTGCATTGCGAACGCAGCGCTCTCCCAACTGAGCTACCGCCCCGGATTATTCACTGTCAACAACATACCGGCCGGCCGGGCGATCCACAAGGGTGACCGTGGACACGGCTGGAAACCATCTCTATTGTACACATGCGATTGACCTAGCGCGAAGTCGCGGTATAATCATTCCCACCTGGGGCACTCCCGACGCATCTTGGCCTAGCCGTCCCAGGCAGTCGAGGCCCGGCGAATGGATGTGCCGACCTGTGTCTTGGGCTGTGGAATGGATTCTGCGCATCTTGCCACACGGGAGATGACGGTGTCGTTCTCATCGTCGCTCGATGCCAAAGAGCTGGTCCGGCAGGCGATCGATATCGTCGATCTGGTGGGAAAACACGTGCAGTTGCGGCGTCAGGGCCACAACTATGTGGGCCTCTGCCCTTGGCACGACGATTCCCGGCCCAGCCTCCAGGTGAATCCCGAGCGGCAGTCGTTCAAATGCTGGGTCTGCGACATCGGGGGGGATGTTTTCAGCTTCGTGATGAAAATGGATGGCGTCGGTTTCCCCGAGGCCCTGGCCTTGCTGGCCGACCAGGCCGGCATTCCCCTTCAACAGAAGGGCGGCCAAAGTGCCCCCGGCGGGGCGTCCGACAAACGTCATCTTCATCAAGCAGCGGCCTGGGCCGAACAGCAATACCATGAATGCTTACTCCGTGGTCCCGAGGCCGAGCCCGCCCGACGCTACCTCCAACAGCGGGGCATTTCAGCGGCCAGCGTCGACCAGTTTCACCTTGGATTTGCCCCCAACCAGTGGGATTGGATCCAGCGGCGGGCCTCCGGCGGGGGCTTCAACCTGAAGACACTAGAGACGGTCGGTCTGGTCGTTCCGTCGTCGGAGGGAAGGAAACCCTACGATCGGTTTCGCGGCCGGGTGCTGTTCTCGATCCGCGACGTGCAGGGCCGTCCCCTCGGCTTGGGCGGCCGAGTTCTGCCTGAAACCGGCTCAACGAGCCCCGCCAAGTACATCAATTCGCCCGAGACCCCGCTGTTTTCCAAGAGCAGCCTGCTCTATGGACTCGACGTGGCCCGCGAGGCAATCCGCAAGGGCGGCGAGGCCATCGTCATGGAAGGCTACACCGACTGCATCGTGGCCCACCAGTTCGGATTCCGCAGTGCCGTGGCCGTGTTGGGCACGGCGTTGGGGAGCCGCCACGTGCAGATCCTCAAGCGGTTTGCCGAGCGGATCGTCCTGATCCTCGATGGCGACGAAGCGGGCCAGAAGCGGACGAACGAAGTGTTGGAACTGTTCGTGGCCGAGAACGTCGATCTGCGGATTGTCACCCTGCCCGACAACCTCGACCCCTGCGATTTCCTCCAGGCCCGCGGCGCCGAAGCCTTCCGCGCGGCCCTGGGCGACGGCGCGGACGCGCTGGAGCACTCGTTTCGGGTCGCCACGCGGGGCATCGACTTGGCAAGGGACGTTCATCGGGCGAGCGACGCACTGGAGCGGCTCTTGGCCACAATCGCCAAGGCCCCGCGTCTGCGGGCCGATACGACGCGCGACGACCGCTTCCGTGAAGAGAAAATCCTCCAGCGGCTTGCGGCGAGCTTTCGGATTCCGGAGCAAGACGTGCGGGAGCGGCTGACCGCCATGCGGCGCGAAGGCCAGCGGCGCAGCGCGCCCTCGCGGCCTGCTGAGCCGGCCAAGGGCGTCGCGAAACCGGTGGGCAAGATCGAGCCGTGCGACCGCGAGCTTTTGGAGCTGCTGTTGCGTTTTCCCGAGCGCATCGACGAGGCCCGCGTAACGATTGGCGCGGAGCAAGTGGCCTCGCCGGCGTGCCGAAGCATGTACGAGATGTGTTGCCGACTCGCCGACGAAGGCGTGGCGCCGACGTTCGAGCGGCTGATGTTGGAGCTCGACGATCCGGCGATGAAGAACCTGTTGGTCGAGCTCGATGAGACCGGGGCAGCCAAGAACATTGCCGATCCCGCGGCACTCCTGGCCGAGCTTGCCGGGAGTTTTCGACGCCGAGACGCCAACCGCAACCTGGCCCGCACGGCCAGCCTGCTGCGCGAAGGTCGTTCGAGCGAGAGCCGGGACGTCGATTGGCAACAAATCGAACAGTTGGAGAGGGCCCGCCGCGGCATGTCCGCGCCCACGGATGGGTAGCACCGCGACGGATCGATCGGGGACGAACGCCGCCACCCGCGGCGAGCGCCGGCCCCGACGAGGATTTGGTTTCACCGGGCGCCACGAGGGCGTCAAAGGAGTATTGCGGTGGAGCACTTGGATAAGGAACTGGAGGCGCTGGTCGCCAAGGGCAAGACCCAGGGGTACCTGACTTACGACGAGGTCGCCCACTATCTGCCCGATCAGGCCGTCGACCCGGAAAAACTGGACTCGCTGCTGATCGCCCTGGACGAGCGGCGGATCGAGCTATTGGACAAGGCGCCGGAGCCGGAGTTCTACGAGGCGGGCACGGGCCCGGCCGGCATCCGGAAGGGGACTGCCTCGCGACGCGGCGCGGACGCCGGCAGCGACGGCCAGCCCGAGCTGCGGCTGGTCGTGCCCGACGAGCCCCCGGCCAAATGGTCGAGCGATCCGATCCGGCTCTATCTCAGCCAGATGGCCGAGATCCCGCTCTTGACGCGGGAGCAGGAGATCTCGCTGGCCAAGAAGATCGAGGTCGCGCGCAAGCGTTTTCGCCGCACGGTCGTGGGCTGCAACCTGGCGATGCGGACCACGGTCGCCACGCTGACGAAAGTACACAGCGGCACCCTGCCGTTCGATCGCACGGTGAAGGTCTCGCTCACCGAGCGGCGGACCAAAGAGCAGATCATGGCCCGCATGCCGCACAATCTGCGCACGCTGACGCACTTGCTGAACGAGAACAAGCGCGATTTCCTCCGTTTGATCAGCAAGCGGACGTCGCCGGAAGACCGAGCCGCGGCGCGCAAGCGCTTCATTCGCGGCCGCCGAAAGACGCTGACCCTGGTGGAGGAGTTGAGCCTCCGCACGCGGCGCGTCCAGGCCATGATGCGTCAAATGGAGGAAATTTCTCAGCGGATGGACGGCCTGACCGCGCAGATCCGCCGCCTGGCCGATCGGCCGGAGGCAAGCCAGAAGCGAACCCAGCTCCGCCGCGAGTTTCGCGAGTTGTTGATCCTCACCCAGGACAGCCCTCGCGCCCTGCGCAACCGCTGCGAGAAGATGCGGGTCCAGTACGGCGATTACGAGGAGGCCAAACGCCAGCTTTCCGGCGGCAACCTGCGCCTGGTGGTCTCCATCGCCAAGAAGTACCGCAATCGGGGGTTGAGTTTTCTCGACCTGATCCAGGAGGGAAACACGGGCCTGATGCGGGCGGTCGACAAGTACGAGTACCGCCGCGGCTATAAGTTCTCCACCTATGCCACGTGGTGGATCCGGCAGGCCATCACCCGGGCCATCGCCGATCAGGCCCGCACGATTCGCATCCCCGTACACATGATCGACGTGTTGAGCAAATTGCGAAATACTTCCAAGAGGCTCTTGCAAGAATTGGGCCGAGAACCGACAACAGAAGAAACCGCCTATGCCGCCGAGTTGAGCATCGACGAGACCCGCCGTGTGTTGAACATCGGGCGGCATCCGGTGAGCCTCGACCGCCCTGTTGGGGAGAGCGAGGATAGTTGCTTCGGGGAGTTTATCGAAGACAGTGGCATCGACAGGCCCGACAAATCTGCCTCTCACGAGATGCTTCGCGAGCGGATCGAGGCGTTGCTCAAGACCCTCACCTATCGCGAGAGGGAGATCATACGGCTCCGCTATGGCCTCGGAGATGGGTATACGTATACCCTTGAGGAGGTGGGGCGGATCTTCAAGGTCACCCGGGAGCGGGTTCGCCAGATCGAGGCCAAGGCGGTCCGGAAACTTCAACATCCGGTCCGCAGCCAGCAACTCGAAGGTTTCCTCGAGCGGATTGCGGGCTGACGGACACCGCCGAGCAGCCCATCCCAAGGCTGACGCGAATCGTCAAGCCGCTGACCCTCCGGTCAGCGGCTTTTTTGTTGCAACATCTTCCTGTCCTTCCATCTTCTTTTCTTGCGAATCAGGAACACAACATAGCCATGTCATCCGAAACCAGTGCCACGACGGAGATTCTCCGCAAGCTCCATCGCATTCACGAGCAATTGCGGGATCTCGGGGAGCGGTCGGGGCGCGGGCCGCGCATCGCCAAGGCCCGCGAGGCGAACTTGGCCCGCTTGCAGGCCCAATTGGCCGAGACCCAAGGCAAGGCCAAGGACCTGCGGGTCAAGACCGACGAGAAGCAACTCCAACTGAAGACCGCCGAGGCGAACGTCGAGCGACGGCGCCAACAACTCCGCGAGGCCAAAGACAATCGCGAGTACCAGGCCCTGGTCGACCAGATCAAGGCCGACCAGATGGTCAACAGCGTCCTGGAAGACGAGATCCTCGAGAGCATGGAGAAGCTCGACCAACTCACGGCCAAAGTCAAGCAGGCCGAGCAGGAGCTTGCCAAGGCCCGCGGCGACGCGGTTGCGAACGATCGTCAATGGGAACAGGAAGCCCCTTTGATCCAGGGCGACACCCAGCGCCTGGAAACCGACCTGCAGCAGGCGGAAGGGGCGCTTCCCGGCGATTTCCGCGACTTGTACCGCCGGCTCGTCCGCGCCAAGGGTGAAGACGCCCTGGCCCCCATCCACGGCGAGTTCTGCGGCGGCTGCCACCAGCACGTTCCGCTGAACACGGTCGCCGGGGTGATGCTCGGCAAGCCGGTCTGCTGCAAGTCCTGCGGGCGGCTGCTCTATGTGCAGGAGGACCGGTCGGCGGGGCAGTAGCGGAGGACAGAGGGGAGAAGGGAGAAGGGAGCTAGCAATCATGTTCACGCTCGCGCTTACCTTTGCGGCGGCTGCCGTCGGCGCACCGTCCGAGTCGCCCATCAAGAGCGACGAGGTGGTGCTGTTCTATCCGACGTTCGCTCGGCAGGACGCCGACGCGCAGGCATGGCACGTCGCGGTGCATGGGTCGATCTTCGAGCCGGAAGAGCGGTCGCTCAAGCGTGTACTGCTGCTGAACATCCTTCGCGAGATCCTGCCGCGCGAGCTGACTCCGCCGGAAAAGGAGATCTTCGATCGCCGCGTGCGCCTCTTCCTGGTCGATTCCGAACGCGGCAAGGCGATTTCGATTCGCCTCGGCTCGCAAGTGTACCAGGTGGGCGTCTCGGGCGAGGATGGCCATTTCCGCGGCGAAATCCGGCTCTCCAACCGGCAGCTCGCCTCGCTTTTGGAGGGCAGGCAGCCGGCCGACAACTGGCTCTCCTTCTCCGCCCTGACGCGGCCGCGCGACAGCCGCGTGTTCGCCGGCCGCACTCTGGCCCTGGCCGCCGAGGGGCTTTCCGTGGTCTCCGACATCGACGATACGATCAAAGTGACCAACGTCCGTAACCGCAAGGACATGCTGGAGAACACCTTCCTGCGGCCTTTCCAGGCCGTGCCCGGCATGGCGGAGACGTACCGCCTGATGTCCGACCGCAAGGCGGCGTTCCATTACGTTTCGGCAAGCCCGTGGCAGCTCTATCCCCCTCTGGCCGACTTCGTCCGCGACGCCGGCTTTCCCGCCGGGACGTTCCATTTGAAGTCGGTGCGGCTTGGGGATTCGAGTTTGTTGGATCTTGTTGGGCCGCAGGAGGCATTCAAGACACGCCAGATCGAGGCCCTCTTCAAGGCGTTTCCCCGCCGCCGCTTCGTCTTGGTCGGCGACAGCGGCGAGCAGGATCCGGAGATCTACGGCAGCCTGGCCCGCAAGCACGGCGAGCAGGTCCGCGCAATATGGATTCGGAACGTCACCCAGGAAACCGCGGACAACGCGCGCTGCCAAGCGGCCTTCCATGGCCTGCCGCGGCCCCGATGGCTCCTGTTCCGCGAGGCTGCGGAGCTCCGCGGCCCGGCGAGCGAGATGCCCTAACACGTGGGAAACACAATCGCATCCATTCACGAGGTCCTGAAAAAGCACTGGGGCTACTCCAGCTTCCTACCTCAGCAAGAGGAGGCGATGGGGTGCGTGCTCGCCGGGCAGGATTCGGTCGTGGTGTTGCCGACCGGCGGCGGGAAATCGCTGTGCTTTCAAGCCCCGGCCATGGTGCGGCCGGGCCTGGCGTTGGTGGTCTCGCCGCTGATCTCGCTGATGAAAGATCAGGTCGACGCCCTGGAGGAAAACGGCATCCCCGCCGCGCGCCTCGACAGCACGCAGTCGGCCAGCGTCCAAAATGCCATTCAC
>CAYTJV010000147.1:0-14310 GCA_964438165.1 uncultured Planctomycetaceae bacterium
CCCGGCGTCGAGACCCCTCTGGCCGGCAAGGGGCCCGACGACATCGACTTCGTGGTCGTCCGGGAGAACACCGAGGACCTGTACTGCGGCGTGGGCGGCTTCTTGAAGAAGGGCACGCCGGATGAAGTCGCCATGCAAACCGCCGTCTACACCCGCAAGGGCTGCGAGCGGTGCATCCGCTGGGCCTTCGATTACACCCGCAAGCGCAACAGCAAGAAGAAGCGGCTCACGCTGGTCGCCAAGACGAACGTGCCCACCTACGGCCACGACCTCTGGTGGCGGGCTTTCCAGGACGTGGCCAAGGAGTACCCGGACATCCCGACCGACTACAACCACGTCGACGCCTGCTGCATGTGGATGGTCAAGAACCCGGAATACTACGACGTGATCGTGACCACGAACATGTTCGGCGACATCATCACCGACCTGGCGGGGGTCCTGCAAGGCGGGATGGGCGTGGCGGCGGGCGGCAACATCAATCCCGAGCCGGGCGGGGTGAGCATGTTCGAGCCCATGGGCGGCAGCGCCCCCAAGTACACCGGCAAGCACGTGATCAACCCCATCGCCACGATCTCCGCCGCCGCCATGCTCCTGGAGCAAAGCGGTTACGAAAAGGCCGCCGACCGCGTGACGAAGGCCATTCAGATCGTCACCGGCACCAAAATGAAGAGCCAGGCCGCCGACAAAATGGGCTACAGCACCCAGGAGGTCGGCGACCTGGTGTGCCAGGCGCTTTAGTCCCCAGATTTCATCGCCTCGTTGGACGGGCCAGTCGGAACTAGCCTCTTGGGGAACGAGACAACGCGAAGACCGCTACGTTGCTGTTCGCGCCGCAGATCCTCGCACATTGCGTGCAGGTCATAGTTAAACTGACGCGCATACTCGTCGCGGAATTTTCGCACTTCTTCGATGATTGTGTCAGGCATGATCGTCTCCTCGTTCCAGCATTTCTTGCGGCGTGCAAATCGTGGGTGGCTCGTAGCCTGCGGAACGGCAAACGGCCTCGATTCGCGATCGGAGCGTTGCATTGGCGATATGCGTGCAGTTCCACGTGAGCAAGTAATCCATTCCATTCATCCCCGCGACTGCGATGTGGAGAGCGTCGGCTTGTGCTCTGAGCGGAAGGGGAACTTTGACAATCAAATCGTTGGCCAACAACTCGACTTCCCCGGTGATTTCCAGCAAGGGAAGCTGCTTCAGCACTTCCCATCGGCGCTGGGCCGCCTCGCGATCACCCGCCCTGGACTCCTTGATTACGGTTTGTGAGACAAAGAGGTCAAAGGCCTCCCTGCGCTTCGTCCACCACTCGATCGTCGTCGCCTGGTTGGCTGCCATGATCAGGTCTCGGCTCGGCCAAGCGGTCAGGTAGCTCACGATTGTAGTTTCGAGATAGACTTTCGGCTTCATACAAGCGCATTATACCACACGTCTGCACACTGTCTGCCCGCCCCCGCTTCAGGGGTGCTTGACATCTGGTTTGGGTGCGGGATAAGGTATCGGCTGACAGCCCATCGGTGTCGACTGGCGCGTTGATGAAAAGGTTCGCGCAATGACCCGCGATGATTTCATTAGCTTCTTGTTGGCCGCCTCACGACGCGCAATTCGCCAGCCGGGACGGATCGGTCGCCTCGTTCTGACCCAGACGGACGGATTCCCGAACGGCAGACTACGGGAGCCCGAAATGCGGCACGCGCTCGCCCAGGAGGCGGAGGTACGCGATATCCCGTACGGGATTGAAGTTCCTACGGTCGGCGCATATCGATTTACCAAAGAGCCAGGGACTGCAAAGATGGCTGCGCGACACGACTTTGTCCTCTTGGAACGGGACGCCACGGCCAACGACGTCCTTTTGGAACTGAAGGCTGGCCAGCCCGCCGTGGAACGGGACGATTTGGAGGAACTGGTGGATTGTCCCGCTATCAGCAAGGATTTGCAGAAGTTGCTCCGAGAACGCGCTTCCTCGGGTTTGTGTATGCTCCATGTCTTGCACGCGACCGACAAGGGCACGATCCCCGCGCTGTTGCAGAAGTACGGCGTAGCGCTCCGGAGGGCGGTCGAGGAGGCAAAGGACGATATCGAGCGGGCCAAAGACGAGGATGTAATTCGAAATCGTTGGTTCGTATTCGCAATCCTCGTACAGCATCAGCGCAACGTTCCCGAAAATCCCCCGGGCCTTTGTTGTCAAATGATAAACGATTTCTTGCCGGCTGTTCTTCGAGGAGAAGTCTGTTTCGCTGAGCGGGGACTTTTCGCTCAGCCATTGTGACACCGGTTCCCAGGACTCTCGTTGCAGTTTGACGAGCCCAAGTGCCGTGGGCTGTCGCGCATCACGAGCAATCAGGAGACAACGATGATTCGCTTCACTTGTCCGCATTGTGGGCGTAGTCTCAAGGGAGACGAAGGCAAGAAAGGGAAGACGCTCCCCTGCCCGAGCTGCGCCAAGGAAGTCGTGGTACCGGCAGCGGAAGCGAAGTCCTCAGCCTCGCCGGAGGATATCTATCCGTTGGCAGGCGAAACCATGGACGTCTCGCCGACGCTGATTGACTGCAGCGCTTGCGGGCGCTCCATCGCGAAGACGGCGGCCAAATGCCCCCAGTGCGGCTCGCCCAACAACTGGATGCACCCGGAAGTCCAGCGGTTTCGCGATGCTGCCCGTTCCATTGTACTGAGCAGAACATGGAACTGGGGCAGCAACCAGACCGCTGTCTGGGGCAATGGGGATTCTGAGGTTGAAGAGCGAGGCGGCGCTAAAGGAGTTTCGGTTGGCATGACGCTGTTTCTCGTTGGCGTCCTTCTCCTATTCCTCGGGCCGATCGGCTGGGCGATCGCCGGGTTGCTCATTCCTGTGGCGATCTTCATCATGGTTGCGGGGGCGTTGTTCACCAAGTCGTCGGATTACGTCGTGAAGATTCCTGAGTTTCGGGCCGACTTCTCCGGCCAGACGCCACGATGGGAGTCGAACGACGAAGAGTTCTGGGAGCCGGTTCGCGACTTCTTTGGGCTCGCAGGTGGCGTTCGGCAGCCTGTTCCCGGTGGTCCTTCCCGCGATGTGAGTAATCGAAAACGTGAGCGTGCTCCCACGAGCGGGGCAGTCATAGCGGTGGTAAGTGGCCTATTTTTTGGAATAGGAATGGGCGCGTTTGTCACATTCAAACAAGGCCCTGAGAGCGGACTGCTGGCAGCGATCATCTCCGGCTTGGCTTTTGGCCCAATCCTGGGGTTCATTCTGCGAGGCGTCAAGATCGTAGTTCCATGCCAGGACCGCGATCAGCTCACCAACGCCATTTCCACCGCGCTGGCCGGCATGAAGTACCAGGTGGCCAAGAAATCTCGCGGTTGCATTGAATTCCAGCACAGCGAGGGTGGAATGGCGACACGATGGTACGCGATATCCGTTTACTTTCAGGACAGCACTGCGGCGATCGTGGGACCAGCTTGGTACGTTAAGAAATTGAAGCGAAGTCTTCCAATGCTCAAGACCTCTGTGGCTGCCGAAGGCGGCTCGCTCCGCAATTTCATTTTCGTGTCTGGCGGTGTGCTTCTGGTGTTGGCCGTAGCCGTCGCGGGAGTCTACATGTACTCCAGCCTTACCGCGCCCCCGCGCACCATGGCCGAACTTGCCGAGTGGAGGAGGCGAGAGATAGAGAAAGCAGTCGCTCCTTTGTTGCGCCGGGCAAAGGAACTGGGCGACGAGTCCGGCGATGCGTGGTCCCTGAAAGCGGCGGCTGAAGCGTACATAAGCGGTGACGTGGCTGAGCGCGCCGAGGTAGCCCGCGCCTGCAGTAGAGAAGTCCGGTCGCAAATGATGGAAGTGGCGAGCCGGGTGATCGAGATCGATGAGCAGTATCGGACTTGGGAGCATCAATTGTTGCCATCTTCGCCGGCTCCTTCGTCGGCGGCGCTTTCTGCGTCGGTTACGACTACAACGGCTGAGGGCGCGACTGCGAGGAAGGCCAGCGACGAGAATGCGAAAGCCCCGAACGCCCCGGGCAGCGAGACAGCCGGAGAAAATGCCGCGGATGCACCATCGGCATCGGCGAACCAGAATCTTGCCACGGACGCCAAGCGATCCGAGAAGCCGGCAAGGGATCAGAGGACCAAGTCATTGGCGTCCGAATCGCGCGATGCCGTGACGAAGGTCGTCAAGGAATACGTCGAGCGCGTACGCCACGGGGACGGGCGAGCAACCCAAGCCCTCGTCCAATTTCCCGCCATGCTGGAACGCCATCAACAGGTCTTTTCGATCCGATCGATCGATATCGTGGACATTCATCCGATTGTGGGAACAAGGACGGGGCCTGCAGCCGGCGTAGACTTCAGCGTCACTCTTCACGTGAAAATCGTTGATCCGTCGATGGAGCTCATCGAAATCGACGTCAACCACGTCGCGCGTCGCCGAGAGGACGGCTCGATTTCTCTGCGTTGTCTGGAGGAGGAGATTTTTCAGGAGTCCGAAAAACGCTACCGCAAGATGTTCGAGGCCCCTCCCACGGCTTCCGGTGCCGACAAGCCTTCGGCATCTCGTTCGCCCACACTCCCAAAGCCCGACATGAACGATCCCGAAAAGAGGGAGAAAGAAGCCTCCGCACGCCTCCGCACGGCCAATAGCCTGATCGACACGAACAAGGAGGCGGCAATGCGGCGATTCCGGGAGATCATTGAGCGTTATCCAGGCACGAAGGCGGCCGAGGAAGCGAAGAAGGCACTCGACGAAAACGAGTGAAGTCTTGCGCGGCGTGCTCTTGCAGCGGGGTGGCGCGTGCCAGGACGAAGACGGCGATCGGCGCAGTATTGCCATCAGAATCCCGGATTCGTGCCGCCGTAGTGCCAATCAGGGGTTTCCGCGAGTCGAATTTTGTAATAGAATATTCTCGGAGATAGCCCGTGCAGTTCCGATGGAATCCATGGAACATCGAGCACATTGGCGGCCACGGGGTCACGCCGGAAGAGGCAGAAGCGGTAGTCGAGGCGGCTCGGAAGCCGTTTCCGGAGGCCCGGGCCGACGACAAGTGGCGCGTGGTTGGCCGCGGACAAGGCGGCCGTTGGCTTCAGGTGATCTACGTTTTGGACCCCGAGGATTCGGTCTTCGTTATCCATGCACGGCCACTCACCGATCGCGAAAAACGTCGCGAACGAAGGAGATTACGATGACTAAGCGAAAAACCTCCGCCCACTCAAGTGACGTCCACGACCCGGCGCAATCCGGCAAACGCCTCTGGGAAATGAACGTCGAAGAGTTGGCCGCTGCCACGGCCGAATTCGATCGTGAAGGGGTGGCCGAGACGTTTGGCGAGCCCACGTCCCAGCAGAAACGTCTTCATGGTCGGGCCAAGCGAAAAAGGGGCCGCCCGCGGATCGGCAAGGGCACGCAGATCATTTCGGTGAGCGTGGAAAAGGGGCTTCTCGCGCGGGCGGATCGTTTGGCAAAGCGACTCCATCTGAAGCGCGCCGAACTGGTCGCCCGAGGGCTCGAGGCTGTGGTCAACGCCGAGGTGCTTGTCGGCTCTGCCGGGCCGCACGACAAGATCAATTCCAGGTCATCCGGTTGAAGCATCGTCGTGCATGATGGAGAATTCCTATGGGACTGAAGAATACGATCTTTGATCTCACCGGTCGTTCGTCCCTGATTACCGGCGGGAGCCGGGGGATTGGCAAGGCGATCGCGATGGGGTTTGCTCAGGCCGGAGCGGAGCTGTTCCTGTGCAGCCGCAAGGAAGACGAGATTCGTGCTGCTGCCGAAGAGATCCGCAACCGGACGGGCGTTCGTGTGGAATACACCGCCGCCGACATGGCCAAGCGCGACGATGTGCGTCGGCTCGCCGATCTGGCCATCGAGCGGCTCGGCAAGGTCGATATTCTCGTGAACAACGCGGGATGGAACGTCCCCCAGGCGGCCGACGCCATCCGCGATGAAGACTGGGATTACCTGGTCGAGCTGAATCTCACGAGCTGCATGGCCCTCACGCGGGCCGTTACGCCGGGGATGAAGGAGCGGGGATGGGGGCGCGTGATCCACATTTCCTCGATCATGGGCCTGGCCAGCACGCCGGGCCGCAACGCCTACTCGGCCACCAAGTCGGCCCTCATCGGCATGGCGAAGGCCAGCGCCTTGGATCTCGGGCCGTTCGGCATCACCGTGAACTGCATCGCCCCGGGCCCGATCGCCACGGAAATGCCGATGTCGATCCTCTCCAAACCGCAGCAAGACGCCCTGGCGGCCCGCACGGCGATGAACCGCTGGGCCCGGCCCGAGGAACTGATCGGTCCCGCGCTCCTCTTGGCCAGCGAGGCGGGCAGCTACATCACCGGCACGGTGATTGTGGTCGACGGCGGGGCCTTGGCGAGAATCTTTTGACGTTTTGAACAGGAGGTAACAGAGGCAACGGAGGAAGCAAGTGAATCCTCTGTTCCCTCTGTTTCCTTCTGTTCAAAAGTCGATTCGCCCGAAAGGCAGGCCCGTAAACTGTTACTCCAATACTTCGATATGCGACTCTCCACCGGCATTGAAGGACTCGACAACCTGTTGGGCGGCGGCATCCTGCCCGGCACGCTGACCGTGGTCGTCGGCTCGGCAGGCATCGGCAAGACTCAGCTTGGGCTCCAGTTCCTCCACGCCGGCCGCGCTCAAGAGGGCCGCGGCGGGATCGTCTTCGACATGAGCGCCCGGGGCGACTCGCAGCACCATGCCGAGTACACCCGGCGCATGTTCGGCTGGGAGTTGGAGCCCGTCGAGCCCGAGCTGCACGTGCCGCTGGACGACTTCTTCTCGCCCCAGCGCCGGCACGGCGACTACTTGCACGTGTTCGAGCTGCGTGGACGGCGCGTGACCCGCCGCGACCTCGACTTCGACGCCCAGCTCGATTGGCAGGCCGAGCTCACTCGGCGGCTCAATTGCTCGATCGCGTTCTTCTACGGGAACTTCGTCCGCGGGGTGCGGCGGGCCGTGGTCGACGGGATCGAGCCGGTCGATCGGCCGAGCGACTCGATCCAACTGGAGCTGTTCGAGTACGTCTATCACCAGATCCTCCGCAAGGACCCGGAGTGGGTCGCACGGGACCTGTTTCGCGAGCACTTCCGCCACAATGCCGACTTGGTGGCCACCCACAATTACGACACCGGCGCGATCGGCTGCATGCTCCTCCAGACCGCCCACGAGAGCTCGCTCGACGCGCTCTTGGAGCGTCCGTTGGACGAAGGCGACCTGTTGAGCAACGCCAACACCGTGATCTACATGGGCAAGATCCGCGAGGGCACGAAGTTTCGCCGGGCCCTGTACGTCGCCAAGCACCGCGGCAGCGCCTGCACCGACGAGATCATCCCCTACCGCATGGATGAACGGGGAATTCGTCTGGACGTGTCAGAAACAGAGGAGGGAGAACTGTAGCAAGGATTGTGGGCAAAAGACCCCTGCCGGACGAGCGGGCTGTCGGGTTAAGTTTTTGGCGGCTTCATGAAAGACTACAGTTTCCGACGGATTCATTCGCCAACGCATTCAGGACTCACCCGACGTCCCATCCTTTGCGCAGCTCCACGCGCAGGTACTTGTCGGCCGCCGGATCCTTAGGGAAGCACATCTTCTCGGTGTCCCACTCCAGCGTCTTGCCGTGGAGCAGGGCGATGCTCCCCAAGAGGGCCGCCTCGGTGACCTGCGATGCGAAGTCAAAGTTCGAGGTCGTGGGCGTGCCCTGTTTGCAGGCCTTGACCCAACTCTCCATGTGCTCGCCGTAGCTTTCCAGCGTTTGCGGTGCCCGGCCGACCTCCTGCATCTTCTTTTCCGGGATCATGCGGCCTTGCAGGCACCAGGGGTCGGCCATCACGCTCGCCTCGGCGCCGACGATCACCTGACCCTTGTCTTGCAGCTTCCGGTCGGCCTCCAGATGCTTGGGCCGGGGCATCGAGGCGGCCAGCGTGCCGCCGTAAAACCACACGGTCACGGCACGGCGGGAGCCGCGCGGCGGGAACGTGTACTTCAAAACAAACCCCAACGGGTACGACTCTTTTACCGGCCACTCCGTCTGTCGAACGGCTTCGACCGTGCTCGGCGCACCCAGGTCGAGCGCCCACCAGCCGGCCGAGAGATGATGGGTCCCCCAGTTGCCGATCAGGCCGTTGCAGATGTCGCTGAACGGATGCCAGCCCATCCGGATCGTGCCGGTGGTGAAGGGGCGCGCGGGCACGGGCCCCAGCCACACGTCCCAATCGACCCCCGGCGGAATGTCGGTCGCCTTGCGCGGCTCGCGGGCGGCCATCGGGTAGTCGTTCCAGTGGTAGATCTCCCGCACCTCGCCCAGCACGCCGGCCTTGACCCACTCGCGGACCAGCCGGGTGCTCTCGCTGGAGTTGCCCTGGTTGCCCATCTGCGTGGCGAGCTTTTTCTCACGGGCCACCTTGGCCAATTGGCGGCCCTGCTCGATCGTGTACGTGAGCGGCTTCTCGCAGTAGACGTGCTTGCCGCGGTTTAGGGCCATCATCGAGGCGGGATAGTGGTGATGGTCCGGCGTGGAGACGACCACGGCGTCGATCTTCCGCTCCACACAATCGTACATTTTGCGATAGTCGGTGAAGCGAGGAACCTTGGGAAACATCTCGTAGCTCTTGCCGGCGTAGGTCTCGTCGACGTCGCAGAAGGCCGCCAGATTCACCTCTTCGGTCAGCTTCCCGTGGCCGAAGACCTGAATGGCATGCTGCCCCTTCCCGCCCGCGCCGACGAAGGCCACGTTGAGCTTCTCATTCGGGGAGACCGAGTCGGCCGACACGGCCAACCGCGGCGCGGCCGCCCATACTCCCACCGCTGCCGAAAGTTTTCCGAACCGCCGCCGGGACATAATCGTGTTGGCCATGAGCGTGTCTCCTGTGGACGTGTCTTCTTGTGACTCAAACTGTGAACGTCACCGCCGACCCTGCGTCGGCGGAACGATGATTGACAGCTACAAACGACGCCTCAAAGCATCAACGTCACCGCCGACCCTGCGTCGGCGGAACGATGATTGACAGCTACAAACGACGCCTCAAAGTATCAACGTCACCACCGACCCTGCGTCGGTGGGACGATGATTGGCAGCTACAAAGGACGCCTCAACCCATCCACGTCACCGCCGACCCTGCGTCGGCGGGACGATGATTGGCAGCTACGGCTCTGCGCCCACGCGTCGGTTTTTCGTTGGTGTCGCCTGGCCCGGTCGCGGCACCAGCAAGAAATCGCAATGTCCTAAGGCGTTAGCTGCCAATCATCGCCCCGCCGGGGTGAACCCGGCGGTGGCGTTTCCAGTTCGAGGATGTGGTTGTTAGCTGCCAGTCATCGCTCCGCCGGGATGAACCCGGCGGTGGCGTTTCCAGACCGAGTCTATTGCTGCCTGGTTCCAATCGGCCCAACGAGGCCCAGGTTCTTCATGAAACGGTACGATTGCGCGACTCCCTGGTCGATGATCTCCGCGCTCGGGTCGGTGCTGTCGGGGCCTTTGAACTCAATCTCCAGGCTAAATGGCCCGGCGAAGCCGATCCGGCGATAGAGCGCGGCCAGGGCGGCCAAGTCGATGCTCCCCTCGCCCAGCGGCGGGAAGTCCCAATCGTCCTTGCCTCCCCGGTGGTCCTTGATGTGGACGTGGATCAAGTACGGGCCGATCTGGTCCGCCACGGCGGCCAGATCGGCCACGGGATCGATCCCGGTGTAGAATCGCACGTTGCCGGCGTCGTGGTTGATGCCCAAGTTCGGGTGGCCGAGCTTGCGGCAGAAGTCCACGCTGACCTGGGCGGTTTCGGTCAGCCCAGCGTGGCTCTCCAGGCCGATCTTCACGCCTCGGCCGGCCGCGTAATCCAGCAGACTCTCCAACTCGCGATAGAGCGGATCGAGGCTCTCGCCGGGCTGGGCAACTCCCAGACCGGTGTTCACGATGGGCGCCCCCAGCTCGCCGGCCAGATCGATCCGGGCCCGCAGGCGACGGCATCCTTCGGCCGCCACCTCCGGTCCCTTGCCCACCAGCGGGAACTCCAGGTCGATATGGCCGGCGATGCTGGCAATCTCCAGTCCGAAGCTCTGCACAAGCGCACCCAACGCCAGCCTCTCGACCTTGCTCATCTGCTCCGGCTTGACATGCTCGCAGTAGCCGCAGACGCAGCCGATCTCGACGGCCGGGAAACCGGCCCGGGCAATGCCTTCCAGGGCACGCTCGATCCACTCCTGCCGATAGCTGAGGGTTCCGCAAGCAAGCATTTGACGTCAGTACGCCCTATACACGCCGGGAACGGCCATCGGGTAGCGGCCGTCGGGTCCGGGGACGTGACGCGGCGTGGCGTCCCACGCGATGCGCTCGGGGCCTTCCTGCGGACCCTTGGCCACCGCGTCGTCCCAGTGCACGACCTGGCCCGAGTAGGTTGCCATCCGGCCGAACACCGCCGTCATGCTGCTGACGGCCCCGAACCATCCCTCGTTGAGCCGCGAGTCCTTGCGGATCGCCTTCACCAGGTCCACGTGCTCCTGATCGTAGGGGTTCTGGCTTTCGAGCTTCGGGCCGCCGCCAACGGCCACCGACCGGTTTCCCTTGGTGCCATGAGCGAACTCGTTGACCTGGTCCCATGTCCCGGTGATGTGGCGGGACTGGCTGAAGACCTTCGTGCCGTCGGCGTAGGTGAACTCGACGAAGTGATGGTCGAAGATGTCGCCGTAGTTGCCCGGATTAACGCGGCCGCCCATGCCGTTGGCCTCGACGGGATGGGCGGTCTTCGGTCCGCCTTCCTTGCTCAGGACCCAGTTGGCGATGTCGATGTTGTGGACGTGCTGCTCGACGATGTTGTCGCCGTAGAGCCAGAGGAAGCAGCCCCAGTTGCGGATCTGGAACTTCATTTCGTCCTTGTCGTTCTGCGGGCGCTTGCCGATGTCGTGGGCCCCGCCGCCGGAGCCGTTCCAATAGACCCGCAGGAATTGCACCTTCCCCAGCTTCCCGTCGTGAATCTCCTGGATTCCCTTGATGTAGCCGGCCTGGTGATGCCGCTGAAGGCCGACGACCACCTTGAGGTTTTTCTCGTCGGCCAGCTTATTCGTCTCGACCAGCGAGCGGTAGCCGGCTGCGTCGGTGCAGCAGGGCTTCTCCATGAAGACATGCTTGCCGGCCTTGATGGCCGCGGCGTACTGGACGGGGCGGAAGCCTGGCGGAGTGCCCAAGAGCACCATGTCGACACCGCAGTCGATCGCCTTCTGGAAAGCGTCCAGCCCGACGAAGACCCGATCCGCTGGCACGTCGACCTGGTCGGCATAGTCTTTCTGCAATTGGGCCAGCGTCCGCTTGGCGCGGTCCTCGAAGGCGTCGGCCACGGCCACCAGCCGGATCTTGTCCTTGAGGATCCCCTGAACGTTCAGACAGTTGGCGGCCGCCCCGGTGCCGCGTCCGCCGCATCCGATCAGGGCGATCTTCAACTCGTCGCTGCCGGCCGCGTGCGCACTGCGGCTTATGTCCAGGGCCCCGGCCGCGGCCACGCCGGCTGCCAACGTCGTATGCTTCAAGAAAGCGCGTCTTGACGGTCGATGCTGATTCATTCCCATGCTCCTGAGACTCCTGGACTTCCTGGATTGCGAGGATATGCCCGTGAGTCTACGACTTCGACCGGGCGGATGCAATGGGCTTCTCGAGTTTTGGAGTGCGGCGACTTGGCGCCGCTTTCTTTTTTGCGGCAAGAGAGGCCGCCGCCCGAAGGAAAAAGAAAGCGGCGCCAAGTCGCCGCACTCCAAAGTTATGGTGCGACCTCGACGCCGTCGGCGGAACCGCGGACCAACTTCATCTGTCCTTGCTCCAAGGCGACTTCGATCAAGTCGGCGGGCTTCTTCGCGCGAACGGCCACCTGCCCGGCCGTTAGCGATTTGCCGAGGCAGAGGACGATCCGCCGCGGTTTTCCGGCCGGGTCGAAACGCACCAGCGCGAGCTGGCCGTCGAGGCGAATGCCGGTCTCCTTCTGCACAACGATATGTCCCGGGGCCACGGCCGGGGCGAGTCCCAGGGGATTCTCCACGTCGGTTGCGACAACCACGTCGCGCCGTCCGTCCGCCAGGCGGACCTCCAAGGCCACGCTCGCCTCGGGGTAGGGTTTGCCGTCGGCCGTTTCCAGGCGCAGACGCCGCACGGAAATTACGTTCGGCCGCTGCTGGTAAGGATCGAGGACGCTCACGAACGTGGAGGCCAGCGGCGCCCGCGGGCCGCGGCGGCAGACCAACACGCGCGGGATCCACGCCTCGGAGGTCTTCTCGTACAGCGCGTCCGATACCCAGGCCTCGGCAAGCACCGCTTCGGCGCCGGCCGTCAAGTCGGTGTAGCGGAGGTGGACCGCCTTGCCCGGCGGCAGGTACTTGAATCGATCCTCGATCGTCCAATCGACGCTCCAGACCGGCGGCGGATTGGCGTCTTTGCGGAAATTGCGCATCTGGGCACCGCGCCCGTAGGGCTCGGCAGGCTTGAGCGACAGCCCCTGCGGCGTGACCTGCCCGAAACCGCTGTGGGCGAACTTCACATGCTCCTTGCCGCCAACCACGCGGACGATATCGACCACGTAGGAATCGGTCGCGGAGACATCGACGAGCATCGCGGTCCGCTCGAACTGCTTGCCGCCGATCATTTTCGGGGCGGAGGCGCGGACCGCCCGGAACTGATCGCCGTCGGCCCAGAGGGTTGTCTTGCCCGAGCCGGTGCGCAGGTTCGAGCCGTCGACCACCACGGTGTTATGGGCGCTGGACAACGTGTACCACACGGCCCGCGGCGAGCCCCAGCCGCCGTACTGCACCGGCGGATAGCCGAAGTCGGGCAAGAGGTCCATTCCCTTGGCGAACAGCCCCAGGTTCATCCCGTCGGCGTGACCGTGGCCGCCGCCCGAGTCGTAGTCGAGCCATAAAGCACGCTCGCTGACGCCGCTGCCGCAGCGGAGGATCGCCAGGCACCAGTTCGGCTTGTTCACGCTTTGCAGCCGGATCGCCGGCCCCGCCTCTGCGATCACGGCCCGGACGTGCTGCTGCAATGCCTCGGGCCCGGCCGCGAACAGGTCGTAGGGGAGGCCGTCGACCCGATTGCCGTTGGCCGCGTATACCAGCCGCGCGAAATCCTTGTCGCCCGTGGCTTGGCACAGGTCCCACAGCAGCGCGTAAGCCGAAGGCCCAATCCCAGGGTTGCTCGTGAACGTCACGCCCACGTACTGGTCGTTTCTCGCGGCGAACGAGCCGGTATCGCCCGACCTCGGGTAATAATGGCCAAGGCACCACGTGTCGAGATGGAAGCGGTACATGGCGTGGAGCTGCGGATTGCGGCGCAAGGCATCCCGGACGAAATCGGGATCGGCCCGTGAGAACCAACCGAGCAGGTCGGCGATGCAGCGCGGGGCGATCGTGGAGTAGCCGTCCAGTCCCTTTTCGCCGGTCATGCCGTCGACCGCCGTGGCCCGGCGGATCATCGCGTCGACCATGGCCGTGACCTGCTCGCGGTTGCGCGGCCAGCCGAGCGTCGCGTGGATGATGGTCACGGTCAGATCGGTCGAGGGGTAGTTCGACTCGATCTTCCTGCGGTTGGCGAGGGTGTCGCGGAGGATCCGCTCCTCGATGTTCCGCTGCACGTCGGCGAACGACGCCTTGGGATTGGCCAACTTGTGCTCCCGTGCCTTGGCGGAAAGGAACGCCACCAGGGACTTGTCGTGGGAAAGGGCCTCGAACACCTCGTCGTAGGCCATCGCCAGGTCGCGGACCTCGACCGCCGCGTCGTGCCAGGTGGACACGTATCCGTGGGACGGCGGACCTTCGTACATGACGCCTTCGCGGCCGAAGTCGAACGTCGGGTACAGGTCGGCCACGCGATCCAGGATCACTCCGGCCTTGTGGGCATAGGCCGGATCGCCAGAGACCACGTAGGCCGCGGCCAGATTGCTCGCCCCGGCGACGATCGCCTGCTTCCACTGCCCGTAGATCAGATACGCCCCGATGAATCGCCACCGCTTGGACCCGTCGACGTAGCCTTCGCCGTCGTCGACGCCGAACGCGCGGAGCGGGTCGTTGGGCTGCGGATGCTCGACGTTGAACAACAGCGACCGATCGGCCCGGGCCGGCTCGAAAATGCCTTGCTCGTTGAGTCCCGAGCGGTAGAACTTCGCGAAGTCGTTCTTCGGGAAAAGCTCGTTGCACTGCGGGCACCGCACCTTCCACGGCCGCCCCAGCGCGGCGGCTCGCCACTCGTACATCGGCACCGGCTTCTTACAGGCCGGGCAATGCCCGTTGGACCACACCATCCAGGACCGCTTGATGCTGTTGGAGAACATCAGGTCCCAAAGCTGCTCGTCGCTGAGTTT
>CAYTJV010000148.1:0-14307 GCA_964438165.1 uncultured Planctomycetaceae bacterium
CCCAAACCCCTGTCGAGAGGGTGCGAATCACCGTTCGGGCCCGGCGCACGAAGGGGTAAACCCGCCGCACCGCCCGCCGCACCACCGTCCGCACCGAGGGCCACTTGTACGTCGGCAACTACATCAGAAACGGCGGCGCGTCGCCGCGGAGGAGAGTCTTCTTGAGCAGCCGGGCGACGACTACGGCTGCCGCGATGCCCAACAGAAAAAGCGATGCCAGGGTAAGGCCCTGGAGGTTCAACAGTCCGCCGAGATACGTGCGGTGCGGAATGAACGCCGCGATCAGCAGGGCAAAGATGGGCAGCCGCGCGGAACAGGTCATCAGCGGGGCGACCAGGATCGTGGCCAGGCGGTCGCGCGGGTTCTCGATGACGCGGGTGGCCATAATCCCCGGCACGGCGCACGCAAAGGACGACAGCAAGGGGGGAAACGACGTGCCGCTGAGGCCCACGCGGACCATCAGCCCGTCCATCAGGTAAGCGGCCCGGGCCAGGTAGCCGCAGTCCTCCAGGATGCCCAGAAACAGGAACAGCACCAGGATTTGCGGCAAGAAGGCGAGCACCGCCCCGACGCCCCCCAGCACGCCGTCGACCAAGAGGCTCCGCAAAGTCCCCTCGGCCAAGCGGGTTCCGAGCCACGCCCCGAGCCCTTGCACGCCGTCGCCGATGGCGCTCATGAACGGCTCGGCCCAGACAAACACCGCCTGAAAGAGCATCACCACGATCAGCACAAAGATAATCGTGCCTCCGAGGCGGTGCGTCAGCACGCGGTCCACCCGATCCGAAACCGTCGGCGCGTGCTGCTGCGGTTGGCTGAGCACGCCGTCGAGCACTCGGTGGACCCAATCGTATCGGGCGAGAGTTTCGATCCTGGGGATCGGGCAGCCGGCTTGAGCGAGCCGCGCGCGAGCCGCGCCGAGTTCCTGCTGAAAGTCGGGCGGCGGGCTCGGCAGGACGACGGCCTGGACGATCCCTGTGGAGTCGAGCAGGATTCGCTGCGCCAGCCATTCGGGGATCGCAGCATCACGGCCCGCGGCAAGCAGTGCTCCCAGCCGGGCCGTTTCGCCGTCGAACTCCGCGGGAAAGCAGGCCGGCGACGTAGCCCGCCGGGCGAGGTCGATCCGCCCCAGGGCCTCGCGGAGGTCCGCCATTCCGATCCCCCGGTTGGCTTGGGTAGGGATCACCGGCACGCCGAGCCGCTCCGCCAGCCACTCAGGATCGATCTCGATCCCGTGGTTCTCGGCCACGTCGAGCATGTTGAGGACCACGATCGTCGGCAAACGCAACTCCAACACCTGGCTGACCAGGTAGAGGTTACGCTCGAGATTGCTGGCGTCGACGATGCACAGGACGGCGTCCACGGGGGACGTGTCGCGAAAACGGCCGAGGAGGACCTCGACCGCCACCAGCTCGTCGCGCGAGCGGGGCGACAGGCTGTACAGGCCCGGCAGATCGATGAAGCTGAAGTGCCGACCGGCGAGCTCGCAGGCCCCGATCCGCTTCTCGACGGTCACGCCGGGATAGTTGCCCACCCTTTGATGAATCCCCACCAAGGCGCTAAAGAGCGTCGATTTGCCGGTGTTGGGATTGCCGATAAGGGCGACCTGGAGCGCGTCGCCGGCGGAACATGGAGGCATGGGCGTTGCTCAGGCCACCTCGCCAGCGAGCGCGACGAAGATCTCCAGCGAGCGATTGGCGCGAAGGCACACCTTGCCTCCCGCCAGGCGTAGGATGCAGGGGTTGCCTTGACGGAACATCTCGATGAGGATCCCGTCGCGAAGACCGAATTCCTCCAGCCGGTGTACGTCCTCCGCGCGGCCGACAATGCGGCTGACGATGGCCGACTGCCCCGAACGCAGCCGGCCCAGGGGAATCGGATGGCCGCAGCGGGCCTCACGGGGCGCCGCCGGCGGGACGCAGCAGGAGGGGGGCATGGGGCAGGACTCGTAACTGAGACTCAGTATCAGTATCAAGCCGATTGTAATTGTTTATCGGCAAGGGATCAAGTGGGAGTCGCAAAATGGCCGTCCTACACCTGCAAACGGAAGAACGACGCGCGATCGCCTAACTATTCCGGGCGGGGTATCCACCCATCACATATCCTAAGCGTGCTTGATCGAGCCCGCTTTTCTTCTCTCGATCCATTTGGCCAGCGAGGCGGCGGATTCGGCGGATCGTCTTCCGGCCAGAAGGCCCTCGACGCTGATGTCCTCATCAAGCTCCGGCCAGTGGATTCCCTCCCCATCGCCGATGAGCTCGTAGATCTCCCTTTCCGCCGGAGTCCCGTGCAGCAATCTCGGATACCAAGTCAAGGGGACCGACAGCGACCGCCCGTCGTCGAGCCGGACGGTCAGCGAATCCTCGGAGAAGTGGACCGACTCCGCGAAGGTATCTCGCTCAGTGACCAAAGCCATGATTCCATTCTGCCGGCAACTCCTCGCCGAGCAGCTCTTGCAGTCCCCAGGAACACTCCTCCGGGAACGTCGCCAGGCTCAGCTCCGTCTCATCGGCAGCCTGCTTGCGTGCCTCGGCAAAGGCTTCGATTAGGACCGCTTGGGCGTGATTCCTGAGCGTTCCGCTCTCGAGCAACTGCCGCAACTCGCGCCGTTGCTCGCGGATGGTGCCCCGCCACGACCCACACCGCCCTGTCGGCTGGTGCTGCCACTTCAGCAGGTGACTGATCAAGACCACCAGACGGCTGAACACCTCCCGCCGATCGCGCTTCGCCATGTCTGCCAGGTACTCGCTGAGGTGCACGTGATCCAACTCGGCGAACCGGTGCTCGGCGAGCAACTCCGACATCGCCTCAAGCCAGGCGGTTTCGTCTTGCTCGTAAAGGAGGCTGAGGGATTCCCGCTCTGTGGTCGCCACGGTGTGAACCTTTCAATCATTGCCAGCCGACTTACTTTATTATACTGTGAATCGTGCGTCCTGTCTGGATGCCACGAAATCCGGAATAATCGTAACGCCATGGAACACCCCGACCCGTTCGATCCTTACCACACTTGGCTGGGAATTCCGCCGGAGGAACAGCCGCCGAATCTCTACCGGCTGCTCGGGGTCCGCTTGTTCGAAGACAAGCTGGAGGTGATCGAGCACGCCGCCGATCAGCGGATGGCGCACTTGCGGGCCCTTCAGACCGGCAGGCACGGGGCCCTTTCACAGCAGATTCTCAACCAAGTGACCGCGGCCAGGATCCGTCTTCTCAACTCGGAGAAAAGGGCCGCCTACGACAATGAACTGCGGCAAAAAATCGCGGCGGCCGGGCCCCCGCCCCTTCCTCGGGCCACCGCGGATCAACCGGACGACATCGACGGCACGGTCTTCGATCACTACCTCCTCTTGGATCTCTTGGCCAATACGCGCACCGGACCGGTTTTCAAGGCCAGGCACCGGCCGATGAACCGGGTGGTGGCCATGAAGATCCTTTCCGGCGACGGCCCTGAAAACGCGGACCTCGTGGCACGGTTCTATCGCAAGGTGCAGATCCTGGCCGGACTCCAGCACCCGAACCTCGTGGCCGCCTACGACGCCGGCGAGCGCGACGGCACGCACTACCTCGTCATGGAGCACGTCGACGGCCGGGACCTGGGAACCATGCTTCGCGAGCTGGGGCCGCTCCCCGTGGCCCATGCCGTGAACTACGTCATGCAGGCGGCGTCCGGGCTGGGCTATGCGCACGCCCACGCCGTATACCACCGCAACGTCAAGCCGACCAATCTGCTGGTGGACCGCCAGGGGTTCGTCAAGGTGGTTGGATTCGGACTGGCGAAAATCGAAGGCGGGCCGCTCCAGAGCGACGAGAACCCGCCCGAGGAAGTGACCATGCCCGGCTACGTCCTTGGCACGCGGGAATACATGGCGCCGGAGCGAATGCTCAGCTCGTCCGGCGCCGATCATCTGTCCGACATCTACAGCCTGGGCTGCACGCTGCACACCTTGTTGATCGGCCGGCCGCCTTACCTGAGCAAGTCGCGCTCCGGGCAAACGGCCAGTCCTCTGAAGGGCCCGATCCCATCGCTCAGCGAGCAGCGGCCCGACGTCCCAACGTCGGTCGATGCCGTCTTCCGCCGGATGCTCGCCCGACGCCGCGAAGAACGCCCCCAGTCGATGGCCGAGGTGATCGAGGCGCTGCAGGGTGGCTAGCTTCAAGCCGCGATCGGCGGTCGCGCCTTTGGAGTGCGGCGACTCGTCACCGCTTTTCCTTGCGGGCAGGAGTGGCCGCCGCCCAAAGAAAAAAGAAAGCGGCGATGAATCGCCGCACTCCAAAGACGCGACTACGGGATGCGGCTTTATGAGCCCGCGAATGCGGAATGGTTGTCTCCATCAGATGCCCCGGTTAGAATGGCAACATTGAGGGGCTAAGGCGAAGCACGCTTTTTGAGCAATACGTCGAGCGAGGGGCGCTGTCGTGGCAACTGCGGTCGTTCTTGAAGACCAGGTCGAGATCCCCATGGATCTCCGGTCGCTGGCCGATTTTCGCCGCTGGGCGATGTCGGACGAGTTTCCGGAGCGAGGCAGAATCGACTATCTTGCCGGCAGGATCGAGGTGGATATGTCCCCGGAAGCGTTCTTTTCCCACGGCGGATTGAAAATCGAGATCGACGGCACGCTGCTCCAATTGGTCAAGCGTCTCGATTTGGGCTACTTGCGCACCGATCGCACGCGCGTCAGCTCGGTCGAAGCCGATCTCTCCGCCGAGCCCGACGTGGTCTTCATCTCGCACCAATCTCTGGCCGCCGGCCGCGTGCGGCTCATTTCCAAGGCGGGAGCTGAGGGCGAAGAGTACGTCGAGGTCGAGGGCGGACCCGACCTGGTCGTGGAGGTCGTCAGCGCTTCGTCGGTCAAGAAGGACACCGAGCGCCTGCCGGAGGCGTATTTCCGCGCCGAGGTCCGCGAGTTCTGGCTGGCCGACGCTCGGCGCGAGCCCTTTCTCTTCCGCATTCACCAGCGCGGCGCGTCGGGGTTCGAGGCCGTCGAGCCCGATGCCGAAGGATTCCAGCCTTCGGCGGTGCTAAACTGCCGCTTCCGCCTCGACTGGCATCGCGACCGGCTAGGCCATTGGGCCTTCGATTTGCGGGAGAAGCCCACGTAAGGATCAGCCGAAGATCGGCGCTCACTTGTTCTCCGCGGCTGGCGCGGGGGCGGCAGCGGCGCCGCCGGACTCTTGCTGGTACTTCTGGATGGTCTCCAGCAACGCTTCGTACTTGGCGACCATTTCGGGCCCGCTGAGTTTCTCACTGAGGACCATGGCCGATTTGAGCCACTGAATCGCCTGGGTACACCGCTGCTGGATCTTCTCCTGGGTCTGATAGGCCTGGGCATAGAGGCACCAGGCGGCGTTATAGATCACCTCGTAGTATTCGGGCGGCTTCTTGCGGATCGGCTGGAGGAAGTTGCGGATCCGCGTCCACTGGGCGATCGCTTCTTCGTACTTCGTCGGGTCTTTCTCGGCCCGGGCCTGGAGGCAGCGGCCCAGCTCCAACTGCGGCTCCAACGCCTTGGGATTGTCGGTTGCCAACTGCCGGGCTTGCCCGATCGCCGCCTCGAAATCGCCTGCGGTGCGAAGCAGCCCGATCAGTTGAGCACGGGCCCGGGTAGCGGCTCGCTTGTCCACGTCGGGGATCGCCAAGAGCCGCTCGTAGAGCTGGGTGGCCTCGGGCGCCAGGCCTACCTTGCCGCAGAGATCGCCCAGGTTGACCAGCCCGAGCACCGAGTGCTCCTTGCGCGCGGCGAGCTTCTTGAGCAGGTTGCCGATCAGCGTTTGCGTGGACTTGAGCTTGGCGTTGGCCGCTTCGGCCGCCTTGGCATCGCCGGAGGCGCCAGCGCGGGTGACGTCGGCCTCGGCCGTCTTGCGCTGTTCGTCGAGCACGCGGGCGAAATCGACCAGCACGGCGTTGACCGGATGGTTGTCGGCCCCGAGGTCGCAGAGCACCGTGCCCACGTCGCTCGCCTTGGCCACGTCGCTCAGTCCGAGGTAGGCCTGCAGCGCGGCGCGGAAGATCCGCACGGTGGCCTCGTCGAGGGCCTGCGGCTTGGACGCCTTGACCTGGTCGACCAGCGGCGCTAGCAACGCGGCGGCCTCCCTGAGCTCCTTGGCTTCGAGGTGGATCACGGCCACGAGGAGTTGGCTCTCGACGTGCTGCGGCGTCAGCGGCCTGTTGGTCTCCGCGGCCTTGCGGAACCGGGCTAGGCTGTCGCTGGCCCGCTGGACCGCCTTGGCCCGATCGGCCGCCAGCTTCTCCGGGGTTGCTCCCTGGCGCTTGGCTTCGGCGTAGAGCAGCCAGTACGTCCTCCCGGCTAGGTAGAGGGCCAGCGGATAGCGTTCCGACTTGGGGTTGATCTTTTCGAACACTTCCAGCGATTCGTTGATCTGGCCGGCGGCGAGCTTGACTTGGGCCATGGCCATGCGGGCGTCGTCGGCGGGGGGGCGGCCGGGCCAGGTGTCCTCGGTCATCTTGCAGATCTTGTCGAGCCGCTGGAGGGCCGCCTGGCGCTTTTCCGGCTCGCCGGCCGACGCGAACAAGCTCAACACCGCCTCGACGGCCAAGGAAGCGGCCGCCTCCGCCGCCGGCGTGTCCTTGTCCTCCTGAATGATCTTGCCCGCCGCCGCCAGGCATTCCTCCATCTTGTTCTCTTGGTAGAGCCTGGCGGCCGCCATGAACTTGGCGTTGGCCAAGCCTTGGCGCAGCTCGGCGATCCGTTTGGGGTCCTTCGTCGTGGCGGTGGATGCCATTTCGAGGGCCCGGGTGTAGGCCGTCACGGCTTCCGGCCATTGTCCGACCGAGCCTGCCGCCTGTCCGATGGCCGCCGCTTCCTCGAACGTCTTCGCGTCCTGGATCTTGCCCGTGTCGACCTTGGAATGCTGCTTGCGCAGGGTCCATGCCTCTTGCTGGTACGGGCTGGGCACGTTGACCATGTCGTTCAACAGGGCCACGGCTTCGGCGGTCCGCTTGTTCTTCTCGGCCCCGGAGGCCCGGGCGGCCAGGGCCAGCTTGGCCTTGACCACCTCCAGGGCAATCGCCTGGTAGCCCTCGGTGCGACGCGACTTGCGGCTGTACTCCTTCAGCCACGCCGTCGCCTCGTCGAGAAACCGGTCTGGATCTCGCCGGGCGACGATCGCGAAGAGGAACTGCTGGACCTGGGAATAGAGCGGATCGAGGACCTTGTCGATGGCGTTCGGCCCCGGGTCATTGGCCAGGACTTCCTCGTAGATGTCCTGGGCCAACTGAATGTCGCCCAATTCGTCGGCGATCTTGCCGTGCCACATGTGGGCGTAGAGCCCGACCACGTTGACCTGGCCCGACGTGGTGACGCGGTTGGCCTGGTAGATCTCATCCAGTTGCTTGGCGGCGCTAGAGAGCGTGGCCTTGCGGGTCTCGGCCTCTTTGGGATCCTCGTAGGTTTGGGCGGTGTAGTAATCGGCCATGGCGGCCTGGAAGCGGGCGTTGAGCAGGTTCTGCTCGATGTCGTAACGCCGCTCCAAGGCGGCCTTGGCCTCGCGATCCTGGCGTCCGCCCCGCTTGGCTTGCTTGGCTTCGGGAATCGGCGCCGCCGCCAGCCGCTTCTGGAGCGTCTCGACCGCCTGCTTCAAGCGCGGCCGGGCCTCGTCGAGCGCCTTGCGCGCCTCGGCCAGGCTCTTCGCCTTCTCCGTCTTGTCGGCGGCCGCCTTGCCGGCGCGAAGATGTTGCAGCGCTCGGTCAATGGAAAACGTGCCCGACGAAACCAGGGCCGTGACCGCTTCCGCGTGCGTGGGGTTCTCCTTGAGGAACTTGTCGAGGTGCTTCTGGGCCCCGCTCATCTGCTCCTCGAAGTCCTTGGGGTTGAACGCCCGATTGGCGGACCCCCGCAGGCTTTTCGACATCTCCAGGTCCCAGACCGCGGCCACCTCGGGCGGCAGCGACGGCTGCTGCTTGAGCATGTTCAGGTATTCCACGGCAATGTCGTGGTACCCTTTTTCCTGGAGGGCGTGGATGAACTCCATCGGCCGGACTTCGGTTGCCGCGCCGCGGGCCGCCAACGGCGAGAGGATGCACAAGCACGCAAAAAAAACCGGACTAAGCGTCTTCATGATCTTGACCTATCGGTCGTTCACTATTTCTTGGCTGCTGCCGGGGGCGCGGCCTTGGGCGCAGGCTTCGGCGTCTCTCCTGACTTCGTCGGCGGCGCGCCGGGTTTGGGCGGCGGGCCTGGCGGCGGCGGGGCCGCCAGCGTCTTCACCGTGTCGGTATTCTCCAGCTTGTAAAGCGGCAAATACCGGTAGTACACCTCCAAGGTCAGGGCCGATAGGCTGGTGACCATCAAGCGTCCGCCGGCTTCGCCCCAGGCATCCTTGGTCGGCTTGTCCGGGTCCCAGCTTCCCGTGGCGCAATTGTTCGTCTTGCACTGCGTGTCGAGGAGCACGTTCCGCGTGCGGCGGTTCCAGGTGTCCCAGTCGGGGCCGCTGACGTTGTGCATGACCTGGGTGGCGTAGTACCAATAGTAGAGGTTGCGCCCGCCTCCCTGGGGATCGGGCATGTTCCGCATCAGCATGGTCACGCCCTCGGCCATCTGCGGATCGGTCCGTCGCATTCCGCCGTATTGCAGGCAGAGCAGCCCGACGGAAGTCATCGTCGGGGTGGCCCCGGTCTCCGGCGTATACGAAAATTGCCCCCCGTTGCCTTTCGAGCACGACTTGAGGAATCGCTTCGCTCCATCCAAGGTGCTCGGGTTGACTTGCAGGCCGGCCATCTGGGCGCTTTTGAGCGCCATGACCTGCCAACCGACCACCGATGTGTCGCCGTCCTGACCCGGCGTGTACCTCCAACCCCCCGTGCCCGGGTTCTGGGCCGACTGAATGAAGAAGATCGCCTGCTGGGCCGACTTGCCGATCATTTTGCTGTGCGTCAACCCGTAGGCCTCGCAGAGCGTGATCGCGGCCAAACCGTGAACGTACATCTGGGGCGGGTTGGCGCCCGAAAGGTCGCCGGTGCGACCCTGGTTGCGCATCAGGTAGTAGAGACCGTCATAGATCGGCTTGCGATAGGGGCCCTTGGTTTCATGCGTCTGGCCGGCCGCCAAGAAGGGCAAGAGCGCCAAGGCAGTGCCTGCGGCACCGCCGGCGAACGTACCGGGCCCGGTGCAACTGGGGTCTTTGGGCTTGCACTGCCGGCGATAGTCGGCCAGCCCCCAACTGCCGTCGCGCGACTGGTGGCGCGCGATCCAGCTCAGGGCCGCGCCGACGGCCCGGTCGCCGCTCTTGGTTCCCCCTTGGGCCCCGAGCGACTTCTTCAAGGCGGTTCGATGCCCGAAGCCGATGCCGGAGCCGCCGCTGCCGGGACTGTTACCGAAGCCGCTGCCGGCGCCGACGCCGCCGGACCCGCGGCGCGCCGGCCCGGAGCCAAGTCCCACGATGGTGAACCCGCCGCCCAGCCCGCCCAACTGCGGTCCGGTCGCAGCGGCCCCTTTGAACCCGCCGCCCGCACTGGTTAGATCGATGGCGTCGGAGGCTTGGATCTCGGGGGCCTTGGTCAGCGAGAGGGACTCGGTGGTCAGCTCGGTGGCGTCCTCGGTCTTGGTTTCGCCGATTTCAAAACGTTCGAGTTGCGGCGTCTGCGCGGTGGGATCGACTTTGGCTTCGTCGAAACTGGGGGCCTCGCCTTCGGTCGGCTGGACGACCGTGTGCGGAATGAGCATCAGGGCGGCCATCAGCAGGGTGTGGAAGACGAAGCTGGCGGCCCACCATGCTCCCTCACCGCGAACCCATTCGCGAAACGGTCCCCTAACACCCGGCGTGCCCGAGGCCTTCGCTGGTTTGCTCGCCCCCGCCGCGGCTGGCTTGGGTTTAGCGGCGGCCGTTGGTTGGGAGGGACGTTCTGTCGTACTCTTCTCTTCCGAACCGGCAGGCGACATGACTGAACACTCCGCTAAAAGTGCGTAGGACGGATTGGCAATCCGTCCTACGAGCAACTGCCCAAATTATTGTGTTACGGGTCCGACCCCGTATTTCGGGTGTTGCCCGGGGCCGCTGGGCGCAGTCCATTATCCCCCGCCATCGACATCGCCGTCAAGCGGATGGGAGAACAGTTCGCCGGTCCCTTTGCCGTCTCCGCCGGCTTGGGCGGTCCGATCGGGCGGGGGCGGATCGGACTGCGGATCGTCGGCAATCGGGGCCGTGCCCTCTTCCGCCTGCTCGAACCACTCGTCGATGGTGATCGCGCCCGGCTTCGGCTTGCCGATCGGCATCATGCATGACGCGCGCCGCTTGGGCCTGAGGAAAAGCCACAACAGGTGCAGGCCGACGACCAGCGCGAAACCCACCACGGCGACGGCGGTCCAGGAGGCATCCCAGTGCGCAGGCGCCGACGGCGGAGCTTGGATCCAGATCAATCGCCCGATGAGCATCGGAGCGGCAAGCGGCGGCGCGCGAGGCTTGGCGTTCGCCTCGTGATACCCCTGCAACTTGAAGAAGTACCCGACGAATCGGACCCGCTCGTTGATCCGGCTTCCCACCGGCATCCCTTCCGGCAGACCCACCACCATCGCGTCATAGAGCCAAGAGCCCGAATCGGCGGTGATGCCCCAAACCTCGAACAGGTCGCTCCCGTCCGAAGAGCGAAACTCGCTGGTGCGCACCAGCTTCGCGTCGAACACGAGCTCCACCAGCGCGCCGCGGTGCTTGTCGGGCGAGAGCATGAAGTCGTTGAAGGCAAGATCCGTGCGTACACGCTTCCGCATCAGGGAGGCCGGCTGGTTGACCACCCACTGCAACACCCGCTTGTAGGCGAACATTTCCTCGGGCTTGATCTCCAAGGTCTTGTCGGTGATCGCCTGGAATTCCTCGCGGACCGCGGCCTGCTCTTCGGGGTCTTCGTCGGTGGGCCCCGCGGCGGCGGGCTCGGTGGCAGGCTCAGCGGCCGGTGGCTGCGGTTGGGGACTCGAAGGGACGCCGCTCGGCTCGGCTTCCGCGGCGCCGGGATCGTCGGCAAACCATCGCCACACGCCCGGGTTCCGCGCCCAGTCCCAGAGCATGTAGAGGACCGCCAGCATCAAGAGCATCGACAACAGCCGCATCCAGTCCGAGGAGCGGAATCCGCGCGGCGGCGCTATTCGTCGAGTGCGTCGCATGAGTCGGTTTAGAAGGAATTGCGAATTGAAAAGGCTTTTGGAGTGCGGCGATTCATCGCCGCTTTCTTTTCCTTCGGGCGGCCGGCCGTTGTGCGGCCATAAGAAAGCGGCGATGAATCGCCGCACTCCAAAGTTGATATTCCCTTTTAGCCGCCAGACGGCATTTCGACGAAGCTCAATTTCGATAGCCGGGAGCCGTCGCGCAGCCTCTGGCGGGTGCAGACTTCGATCACGCGCATCAGCTCCTCGTAGCGAAGGTCCGGACCCACGTGGACGATCACCTGGTCGTACTCGGTGTTGGCGAAAACGGTCTGGAGCCTGTTGTCCAGGGCGAGGAGATTGCCCACGGACGTCTCGTCCACCGCCAGTTGGGCCACGGAACCATCTTTGTTGGAGAAAACGCCGATCACGAGGCTGGTAGCCGATTTGGGGGGCTCTTTGGAGTTGAAGTCGGTGCCGACGTCTTTGCCTGCCGCACCGGCAATGGCCATCGGCGGAGGCAGACGCAAATTCACCTGACCTTCCACCGGCGCCGGCTTAAAGGTGAGGATGAAGAAGGTGAGCAACTGGAAGGCCATGTCGAGCATGGCGGCCAGGTTCAACTCGACTTCTTCGCCCGATCTGCGTTTTCTGCGTCGACTCATCGGCAACCCATCCCGGGAACCACGGTAGCAGGCACGCTCCGTGTGCCGCCCGCCGATTACGGCACACGGAGTATGCCTACTACTTTTCCTAGCCCCTAACCCCTGCCCCCTACCCCCTACTCTCTTCCTTATTTATGGCCTTCAGCGCGAACTTGCGGAACCCGTTCTGCTGGCACTCCTCAATCACGCGGTTGAGGAATCGGAACGGCGTGGCCCGGTCGGCCCGGATCACGACCGTCGTGGGAAGATCCTGGCCGAATTCCAGGTCCGGCTGAGTGCGGCGGGCGCCGATCAGGGCGGCATTCGCCTCGGTGCGGATGTACTCTTTGACCGGCACCGCCCGGCCGTAGAGGTTGATATTCCCCTCTTTATCGACGTTGAGGATCAGGAGCGATTCCTGCCCCTTGGTGTCGACCGGCAGCGCACTGCCGACCACGGGCAGCTTGAGGTTCATATCCAACGCCGCCGACTTGAAGTTGATGACCAGCATGAAGAACGTAATGAGCTGGAACACCATGTCGAGGACCGGCGTCAGATTCGGTTTGCCTTCTCCGCCTTCAAGTTCCGACATACGCCTGGGCGCCTCCACACGCGGTCTTCGCCGCCGAAGCCAAATCGCGACCGGCGGTCGCGGCTTTGCGTCTTTGCGTCTTTGCGTGAAGGAAAGATGGGTCTCACGCAAAGGCGCAAAGCCGCAAAGGAAGTCCTATTCAACATTTTGTTCTTTGTGGGTCTGCTACTCCGTTTTCGGGGCGGCCTTGGTCGTCGTGGCGCCGGCCGCGGGGCCCTTGGCCCGCGCCGCATGGGCAAAGTGCCGCAGGAACTGGTCGGCCTCCAACGCGGCTGTCGTGGAGATCGACGAAACCCTGTTCCTGAACAGCGAGAAGAAGTAAATCGCCGGCACCGACAGGGCCACGCCCTCGAACGTGATCAGCAGGGCCTCCGAAATACCTCCGGCCACCTCGCTGGCCTTCATCTGCACGTCCGAGCGAGCGATCACGCTGAAGCTGGCGATCATCCCCTTGAGCGTCCCCAGCAAGCCGATCATCGGACCCAGGGTGCCGAGCACCGCCAGGATGCTGATCTTCTTCTCCATGCCGACGGTGATCGATTCGCCGGTCCGCTCCATGACGTCGCGGGCCTCGGCCAGGCCGTTGGGCAACTCGTGGATCCCGGTGCCCACCAGCTTGCTGAAAAACGATTCATCTTCCTTCATGAGGGCGAAAATGCCCTTGAAATCTTTCTGCTGGAGGAGTTCCTGGGCGCGGCTGACCACGTCGGGCGGCACGGCCACCGGAAGGCGAAGCTCATAGAACAGCCGGCACACCGTGGCCACGAAATAAATCGACAGGATCAGAATGACCAATCCGATCAGGCCGGACGATTCGAGGAACCAGATCAACCACGGCTTCACCTTGGCCGGTTCCTTGGTTTCCCCTCCGGCGGCTGGCTGCGCTTGACCTTCAGCGGGGGCTGCGGCCGGAGCGGGCTCCGGAGCCGCTTTCTCTTCGGCCGCCGAGGCCGGCATCAACATCCCGGCGCTCCACGCGGTCAGCCCGACCGCCGCCAAAAGGAACCACGCCATCCTCCATCCGAGATTCCCACGCGTGCGACTCATGCAACGACCCTCTTTTTTGATGAGCGTCCGCGGTTGGACCCCAAACCGCCCTCTGCGGCGATGGTTCCCGGCCGATCAGCAACCGCCCCCGGACCTTCTTTCTCGGCAAACACCAACGCGCATGACCCGGCTCACCCCCGCAAACCAAGTCACTTTACAGAATACCTAAACCTTGAGGCCAGTTCAAGCGCCGGCACCAAGGCTGTCCGGAAACGGGGACTGGCTCCCGGGTTGTTGTGTGTCGGATATCGTGCTTGCACAGGATATAGGGTGTCTGTCCCGTTTGGGGGCCTTCCGCATTCTAGCCGGCCGCGGGGCACGTTTCCAACGTGTCCGGCGCGATAAAATCGTGCCCCACCGAGGTTGTTTTCGCGGTCCTTAGCCCCGACGGGTTGTCCGGCACGTTGACAGAACCCCCGCCGGCGAAGAATAATCGTAATAGGGAAGCGCGCCCCCACAATGGGTTTAGGCGACGGGCTTAAGGGCCGCGCCTTGCCGATGGCGATGAGGTTTGCCAATGCTGGGACGACTAATCGTGATCGCCGGGCCCGATCAGGGAACGGTTTTCGTCATCCCGGAAGCCGCGCCGTTTCTCATCGGTCGGAGTCACGCCACGGCCACGCAGCTCTCCGACCCCTGGGTATCGCGGACCCACTGCCGCATCGACTCCGATCGCGGCATGCTTCGGCTCACCGACGTCGGCAGCAAGCGGGGGACGTTCGTCAACGGGCAGCGGATCTTCGATTGCGAGCTGCGATCGGGCGACGCCATCCGCATCGGCACCACGGAGCTCCGCTTTCAGGCGGAATCGGCCGAGAGCCCGGCGGCCCCCCGCAGCAGCAGCCCAGCCGCGCCGGAGCCCATCCCCGAACAACCGGTCCCGTTGAGCGATCTGGTCGCAAAGAACGTGGCGCATTTTTCCATCCGGCGCAATCCGGCC
>CAYTJV010000149.1:0-14259 GCA_964438165.1 uncultured Planctomycetaceae bacterium
CCCGGATCGAAGTAAACGGGAACCAATCGTGCAATCATCAGACTTCTCCTCCGATCTCCGCCTTCCGAAACGTAGCAGGCACACTCCGTGTGCCGTCCGCGGGTTACGGCACGCGGAGTGTGCCTACTACACTATCACCACCTTGCCACCCCGCACCAGTACGCGCTTCGGAAAACCCTCCGTTTGGATGTCGCCGTAGTTGTGCCCGGCCTCGGCCGGGTAGACGCAGAACGACACCAACGGCTCGTCGCCGGTGTTGATCGAGCGGTGGGCCCAATCGGGCGGCACGTAGACCATGCGGTTGCACTGCATCGGCTCGGCCACGCATTGGCCATCCACGGTCTTCATGAGCATGTACCCTCGGCCGCGAAGACACAAGTAGATCTCGGCCGTGCCGCGCACGGAGTGGTAGTGCCCCTTCGTCATGAAGCACTCCTCGCCGACCCGGCCCGGCAGGAGCTTGCTGATGCAGAGAACCAAATGCCCCGGCGTTTCGGGGATTTTCTTCTCGAAGACTTCATAGTGTTCCGGATCGCCATGCTCGGCGATCAGTTGCTGGAGGGCCGCCTCGTCGGCGTAGTACCCGGACATATCGGAAGCCCTCCGCACCAAGTGCCGATCGGGCTCGGCCATCGTGCCGTCGACGAGGTCAATGTCGATCGCAAACGGCTGCATTACTTCGGCTGTCTCCAAAAGCATTTCCTTCTTCAAAGTCTTGAACAGGAGGAAACAGAGGAAACGGAGGACGCAAGCTAATCCTCCGTTTCCTCTGTTTCCTCCTGTTCAGTTACGAACGGTTGCCATCCATCATCGCCGCGCCTCGGCCGCGATCCGCGAGATCTCCTCGAAGCCGGGCCCGCGCGTTGGGATATCGATGTGGAACACCTCCGCGATCACCTGGGTCCAGCCGTGCAGGAAATAGACCCAGCCATCCTCCACGTGCAGGGATCGTTCCTTCTGCTGGGCCCGGGCCTGATCCAAGAATACCAGATCGCCGCGGTAGTTGAAGTCCCAGGCGTAGCCGTGCTCGGGGAACCTCGCCCCGCCGGTGATTGGCGAGCCCGGGGCATCTTTGCCCAGCCCGGTGGCGTTGATCACCAAAGAGTGCGGCTTCAGGCGGTTCACCAGGGCGTCGTTGTCCTCCGGACGCGGCGTATGGTGATACTGTACCGGCACGCTCTGGTCCAGCTTCTCATGGATGGGGCGGATTTCTTCCAACCGCGGCTGGCTGCGATTGGTGACGACAATTCTTGACGGCCGATTCGTCCCGTGCTTCGAATCCATCAGGTAGCAGGTCACGGCGATCGAGGACCCGCCCGCCCCGAGCACCAGCGCCTCGGCGCCCGTCTTCCCCCAATGCCCGGCGCGAAGGAACGCCTCCAGGGCCAGGCCGCTGGAGATCGGGTCCTTGGCGTGCCCGATCAGCTTCCCGTCACTCTTGGAAATGCCGCTCACTTCCCCCATCAGTTGCGCGAAAGGGTCCAACTCGTCGAACAGGTCGCGGCAGGCGGCCAACAGGTCAATCTTATGCGTCGTAACCAGGGCCCCCAGTGAAAGCCGGTCGTGCTTGATGAACTCTACCGCCCGCCGATACACCTCCGGCTGGTCGTGCCACTTGCAGTCGATGCCGCGAATCATGGCGTCCGTCAGCCCCAAGTGCTTGGCCCAACGCGGAAAGACCGTCATGATCGACGACTTCCCGGTCGTCACGCCGACAAAGTAGATCGTCGGCACGGTGGCCGGCTCATAGCGGGTATCCGATGCTGCTCGAACCGCAAGCGACATCAAGTGAACCTCGATATCGACGGACCTGATGAAAAACGCCCGCGCGCAAGGGACATCCTACGCGGCTTCGCGTGGATGGGCAACCGGAGGGGCCGAGCCGATTACGCTGTTCGTAAACCCTTTTGACACAAAGTGTCGGAAAGGCATCTCAAAAGGCCTTGCCCGCACGACGTGCTTGTTTTCTGCAAGCGGAGCGGACGCGGATTCGATTTTTTTCCGATTTTTCGACCACACGGGGGCTTGAACGGGGATTACTTGCGTTGTATCATCCCGCATCACCCCGCACGAGCAGTGCCCATGAGAATTCAACAGCAGAAACGCCTCTTCGCCTGGGATTGCCTGGAAGATCATCCCACTCTGGCGACCCTCAAGGAAGTCTTGCAGACGATCCCTGATTGAAAGGGGACAGCCAAGTAGGGTACTCTGTGACCACCATTGCTTGAGGTATGGGACGGCCGTTACTTCCCGGTCGCCCCGTTCGGCGTCGAATGGTGCTCCCAGAGCACCCTACTTACTGAGTAGCCCGACGTTTCTTCCCTGCGGGATCTTCATCGGCCGGGACCGCTCAGGTAGCTCTCGTCGACCGCGTAATTCCGAAACCGCACCGAGTACGCTTGCTCGAACCAGTCGGCAATGTCGGACTCCACCCCGCGGTCGTACTCGGGGGCGACGTAGAGCGTTTTGCCGTCAACGGGTCGACGCATCTCGTGGTTTTCGACCAACATCCGGCCGCCCTGGATCACGTAGCGAGGCAGCTCAAACATCACTTGCGGGTTCTCGTGCGGGGCGTAGATCGTGACGTCGGCGTCGGCGCCCGGGCCCAGGTGCCCTTTGTGCTCCAGCCCGAGGATCCGCGCCGGTCCGGCCCGGGTGATGATGCAGATCTCGGCGAGCGAATACTCGCGGTCCAATTCGGCCAATGACGTCCGGTCGCGGACTTTAGGTGGGAGCGCCTTGAGCACGTCGCGTCGATAGGTGCGATCCATGAGCAACCGGATAATCTGCGGATACGCCAGGAACGAACCGCCGTTAGGGTGATCGGTGGTGAGCACGACGCGCCACGGGTCGCGCACCAAGAGGAACCACTCCAGCCCGATCGCCCACTGGATGGCGTGGATCAGGCTCTTGTTGCGGTACTCGATGGGCACGATGCCGCAGCCGGCTTCCAGCTCCACGTCGCCGGAGAACCACTTCGTTCCGAAAATCTTGTGCAGGTAGTAACCCAGGGGGCCGTCGCCGGTCATGCTCGTGGTCTTGCCGAAGAGGACCTGGCCCACGTCAACCGTGATGTTTTCGTGCTCGTTGACGTACTCGGCCAGCGGAGCGACCTTCGAGTTGAAGCTGCTCTCGTCCCCCTCGCCACCCCCGTAGCTGTGGAACTGGATGTGCGACACGTGCCCGCGCAGCCCCTCCAGCGATTGCATCGTCTGGAGCGTGGTCGTCCAGTTTCCGGGCAGTCCGAGGTTGTTGCAGTGGATGTGCAGGGCATGGGGCAGTTGCAGTTCGTCGGCGGCCTGGGCCAATCCGCGGAGGATCTGCCGCGGCGTGACGCCGTAGGGCTCCACTGGGCAATCCAAGTCGGTCACATTGCCCGCCTGGCGCTGCTTCCAGACCTCCACCCCTCCGGGATTTACAGCTTTTGGGGCATAGGCTTTAGTGGCCCCCAGCAGCCAACCCATGAACCCGCGGAGCCGCTCCGGATCCCGCTCCTTGATGGCCCGCATCACGTAGTGGTTGTTGCCCATGAGGACGTAGAACCCCTTGTCGATGCACGGGGTATCGGCGAACTCCTCGTGGGCATGACGAGCCCCAAGGGGCGGCACGGCGGCGTCAAAAGCGGTTGTGTATCCCAGCCCGGCGTACTTGTAGCCGGTGGCAAAGGTGCTGGGCACGCTTCCCATCGTTCCGCTGTGCGTCAGGGCAGTACGGAGCACTTTGGGCGCCCCGCGTTTTTCTTCGGGCCGCATCTTCCGCGCGATGTTCGCCTTAGGCCCGGCAATATGGCAGTGCATGTCGATTCCGCCCGGCATGACCACCAAGCCGGTGGCATCAAGCACGCTGACGTAGCGACCATTCAGGTCCGAGGGCGGGGCGATGATCTTGCTACCTTCGATCCAGAGATCACGAACCTCCCCGCTTACGCCATTTGCCGGGTCATAGACAATCCCCCCGGAAATCCTCAGTAAGGCGATTGACATCGGCACCGCGCTCCAAACGAGTTACATTGCCCGCAGGATGAGACGAATAGATGCCTGTTCGTAGTCCCGCCTTTAGGCGGTTTGCCGTTGAGCAGCCGCCTAAAGGCGGAACTACGAACGCCTACCGGGTGGCATCACCTGAACCACGCCCTTATCCTTACGTCATTCCGTGGTTCCCACAATCCCGGGGGAGATAACGGCGTTGTCCTCGTCGTCCGAATTTCGAGCCCTGGTGAGCGGTCAAAGGCCAGGGATGAGAGCCGGCTTGCTCCGCTTGGGGCTGCGCCTTGCGGAAATCCCCTACAGTCTCGCAGTCCGCTGGCGGAATCACCGGTATGACGCGGGGGGGCTCGAGGTGCATCGGGTCCCGGTGCCCGTGGTGAGCGTGGGCAACCTGACCCTAGGTGGCACGGGCAAGACGCCGATGGTCGAGTGGATCGCCCGCTGGTTCCGCCAGCGCGGCGTGCGCGTGACCCTGATCAGCCGCGGCTATGGCGCCGAGGCGGGTTCGGCCAACGACGAGGCCCTGGAACTTCGGCAACGCCTGCCAGACGTGCCTCACGTGCAGAATCCCGACCGCGTGGCGGCTGCCCGGATGGCCGTCGCCGAGCTCGGCTGCCAGGCAATTGTGCTCGACGACGCCTTCCAGCACCGCCGCATTGCCCGCGACCTCGACATCGTGCTCCTCGACGCCCTGGAGCCCTTCGGATTCGGCCACGTGTTTCCGCGGGGGACGCTGCGCGAGCCGCTTTCCGGCCTGCGGCGTGCCGATCTGGTGGTGCTTTCCCGGGCCGGGATGCTCGAAGCCTCGGCCCGGGAAGCGATCCGGCAGCAGGTTGCCCAGCTTGCTCCGAAAGCGGGCTGGGCCGAGGCGGATCACTGTCCGCAAGGACTGCGAAACGCCTGCGGCCAGCAGCAGCCAACCCAATCGCTGGCCGGGAAAGCCGTGGCTGCTTTTTGTGGCGTCGGGAATCCGGCCGGTTTCCGCCAAACTCTGCAATTGTGCGGCTATCGGGTTATCGCACTCCGCGAATTTGCCGATCATTATCGCTACACGCGGGCCGACGTGGAGTCGCTCATCGCCTGGGCCGATGGTTTGGATGTGGAGGCGGTCCTTTGTACCCACAAGGATCTGGTCAAACTGGGAATCGACAACATCGGCCGCCGACCGCTTTGGGCGGTGACCATCGCCGTGGAACTACTCGCCGGGCAAGCCGACCTGGAAGCCAGGCTGGTGCCCTTGGCATCCGCTTAACGGGAATCGGATGGACGTGGTGCGGTTGGCCCCGCGGTTGGGTTGCGGACGGGCCGAATTGGTATTGGTCGCATCGGGCGATCACAGTATCTTCCGCCGTCTCGGACCAAACCCCGAGATACCCATTCGGAGAACGCAATTTATTTACTCTACTCATTCAGCCCAAATTAAGAGATGAAAATCGGGATCTTCCTCCCTAATTGGCTCGGTGACTTGGTGATGGCGACCCCCACGCTGCGGGCCATGCGGCGGCATTTTGGGCCCGACACCCGGTTGATCGGCATCATGCGGCCTCACTTGGCCGACGTCCTCAAAGGCACTTCGTGGCTCGACGAGGAGTGGTACTTCAATCCCCGGGCCCAGGACCACGAGGTGCGCCATTGGGCCCTGGTTCGGAAGATGCGCCAGGAGCGGCTCGACGTGGCCCTTTTGCTCCCGAACTCCATGCGCACGGCGATCGTGGCCCGTTTGGGCGGTGTCAAGCAGCGCATCGGGTACGCTCGTTATGGACGCGGTCCTCTGCTCACCAGGAAGCTCCAATCCCCTCAAGTCAGGGGACTATCGGTGCCTTGCCCCATGGTCGATTACTTCCTCAAATTGAGTGAAGCCATGGGCTGTCCTCCCGAGTCGCGGCGGCTGGAGTTGGCCACCACGCCCGACGACGAACACGCCGCCGAGCTTGTCTGGGAGCGGCTGGGCCTGCGCAGCGACGGCCGAGTGATGACGTTCAATTGCAGCGGGGCCTACGGTTCCGCCAAGCTTTGGCCCCCGGAACACTTCGGCGACCTGGCCAAGCGCGTGGCCTCTACCCTCGATCATGACGTGCTGGTGATGTGTGGGCCGAAGGAGCGCCGCATAGCCCGCGCGATCGTGGACCGGGCGTCGCACCCCCGGGTCTTTTCGATGGCCGACCAGCCGATCGACATCGGCACGGCCAAGGCATGCATTCGCCGGGCCCGGCTCATGGTCTCCACCGACAGCGGCCCGCGGCACGTTGCCGCCGCGTTCGGCAGGCCCGTCGTCACCCTCTATGGGCCGATGCCCCCCGTGTTGGGCGAGAACCCGACCGTTCTTGCCATCGATTTGCGACTCGACATAGACTGCATCGGCTGTCAGAATCGCGTTTGCCCGTTGGGGCACCACAAGTGCATGCGCGATCTGACTCCGGACATGGTCCTTTCCGAGATCGCCCGGCTGGTCAAAGAGGATCGCGCGGCCTGTGCAGCGTAACGTGGGGCAGGTTTCCGTTACCCCGGCGAGGAAAAGCGCGTAGGATGGGTCTCCAGACCCGCGAGCGGACGGCTCGAGAGAGCCATCCTACAACCGTCGGTCGCACAAGAATTGGCGCATGACCACCCGCGCATCCTCGGACATCCCCGCCGATCCCGTGGGGCTCGGCTTCGTAGCGGTCGACGAGTCGATGTGGATCGATGCCCAGTTCCAAAGCGTCCTTGAGCAAGCCGGCTTGAGCGGTTTTGACGCCGTCATGGCCAACCGCAACGGCCATTGCTGGCGCGCAATTGGGGACCGGGAGAACTGGCGACTGGAACTTCCGGGACCGGGCGGCCGTCGCGTCGGAGCCCATCTCAAGAAGCACCGCGTGCGCTGCGTGGGAACCTGGGTGCGCGCCAAGCTGGGGCTCGCCCCGGCGACGTCGGCGGCGGAGTGGGAGGCCCGCAACGTCGCCCAGCTCACCCGTGCTCGTATCGACGTGATGCGGCTGGTGGCCTACGGCTGGAAGGCCCATCGCGATGGCCTGGTCGAGTCGTTCGTGATCGCCGAGGAACTCGATGGCTATTGGGAGATCCCCGACTTGCTCCGCCGGCGATTCCCTGCCGTCGCGCCCCAGTCGCCGCGTCGCGACCGTGATCTCGACGAGCTGATCCGCACCGTGGCCGACCTCGCCCGGCGGTTCCACGAGGCTGGCTACAACCATCGCGATTTCTACTGCGGTCACTTCTTCGTCAGGGAGCCGGAGCGGGGGCGGTTTGAAATCCGGTTGATCGATCTCCAGCGGGTGCAGCATCGCCGGCGCCTGCGGCGCCGCTGGATCGTCAAGGATCTGGCCCAACTGGCCTGGTCCCTGCCCGACGAGCAGATCACCTGCTCGCAGCGGATGGCCTTCATGCGCCGCTACTTCGGCGTCGACAAGTTGCTCCCCTGCCACAAGCGGCTGATCCGCGAAGTGCTCGCCAAGCAGCAGCTCATGGAGCGACGGTTAGGGCCACCAGGGTATGAGAAGGAAGGATGACTGGCCAGCAGTGTGGCAATGTGCTCTGGCGTTCGTGGCATGCCCGAAGAGCCTAACCCTCACTCCGGGCGGCAAGGGCTTCGGCCCATTCCCTCTCTTCAATGACTTTTTTCCTGACCAGAAGCTCGATCAAAGTCTGAAGCCCCGGAGTTGCACCGGTCAGGGGGACGTCCTCTTTGCCCTCACACTGCGCCACGAGGTCACTCGCCTCGGGAAACCGCTCAACCACCTGCTGCAACAGTTTGACCGCGCTGCGATATTGTCTGGCTCGTAGGAAACATGAGCCCGCACTCAAGAGGCTGACCTGGGCGTTCCTATAGTCGTTTTCCGACCGGAACAACTCGGCGAGCTCCATCTCCAACTCTCCAGCTTTCAAGAACAGCCCCATCGCGACCGGCTCCAATGCCCGGGCCATGGACGCATCGGCTTCGAGAAGATAGGCCGACTTGACGGCTTTCAGGCGCTCGATTTTGAGGTCAATCGGTTTTTCCGACATGATCAGATGGAAGTCAGGTGTGATAACTGAAGATTGCCTGTTTGTGGCCGAAATGGGTGACAAACACATACCCCGGATAGCCAGCCTTGAACAGCGACCCTTGCTCAAGCTGATTCGTTTTCACTCGATGACGGTTCGCCAGGTCACGTTGGTTTCCCTTCTCGATTCCGCTGATTTCGAGCACTGCCCGCCGGTTATCGACCCAATAGTCAACGCCGGTGCCGTGCAGAGTGACCTCGGTAATCCTCCCCTCGTTGAGGGCCGCAAACGCCGCGGCACAAAGCCCGACAGCCGCATCTTCGGTCACTCTGTTCGCTTGGTACGTTCTCTCGACCTTATCGGCCGCTTGATTATACGCGGCGGTCCCTGGTCCAATCAATCCAGCCGCGGGGTGGAAGAAATGCGATGCGGGAATTCTTTCTTCTGGCCACGTCTCACGCGGCCCGGGCGAGCCACCGCGAGAGGCTCTCGCCCGCTATGTCGCGGTGGATGCGGTACATGATGGCGCGCTTCAGGCCGGGGATTTTGCGCCACACGAACTGCAGGCTCGCCTTGTAGCGGAAGTCGTGGCCCAAGATGCGTTGGGCCACCTCTTGCCAATCGTCGCCGCGAAGTCGCGGCAGGGTGCTCCGGTCGGCGACGGCGCGAGCCGCCACGAGGAAGCTATCGCGGTTGTACTCCCGGACGGCAATGGCGGCAAACCCCGCCCCCTGCATCGCCAGACAAAGCGTGCGCGGCGAAAAATAGTAGTTGTGCGGAACGCTGAACAGCCGGCGGAATCCGACCTTGGGGCGAAGGACGTTGGGAGTCTCCAGCACGAGCAGCCCATCCGGCTTGAGCAGCCGGCGCATTCGCTCCATCGCCTCCACAGGCTCGAAGAAGTGCTCGATGACGTGCGTCGCCACCACGGCGTCGAATTGCCCGTCGGCGAAGGCGGCCGTCTCGAACGGCGCCACTACCACCGGAATCTGGTAGGTTTGCTCGATGAATTTCCCCCCCTCGGGATCCAGATCGACTCCCGTCGGCACGGCCCCGAACTCTTGAAGCGTACGCACCAGGGCGCCGTCGCCGCAGCCGATGTCCAAGACGCGCTCGCCCGGCTTCAGATACGGCCCGATGAAGTCGAGGAAGCGGCACGCCCCGCGAAGTTCCCGCTCGTGGGCCCGTCGGATCGGGCGGCCGAACCGCACCGGCCGGTGCAGGGCGCGAGGGCAGGAGGATATGGCGTCCTTCTCCGCGTTGGCGTACATGGGGTTGATGAACACCAGTCCGCACGACTTACAGATCACCGGCTGCACCGGCAGCTTGGCACGCCCTCGGTAGGGAATGACGTGCTGTTCGTGGTTTGCACAAATCGGACAAGAGCGATCCACGGGCATCCTGGAGTCCTTTCCAATTCGCTCGGAACACGTTCGGCAGTGGCCGTTCGCCTTTAGGCGGCATTCTTCGCACATGACCGCCTAAAGGCGGGACTACGAACTTGTGCCATTGTGTACCGTCTGCGGGGAATTCATAGCCGATTCCACGCGGCGTGTCGTCCCCATCTTAGGGGGCGTGTCGCCGCTTCGGGCGTTTCCGGACCGCCGGCGTGCGTTTGGCTCGCTTGGGCGCTGGCGGCTTGCGGCGTCGGGTGCCGGTTTCTGGAGGCCCGTCTGCGCCCGCCGGCAGCGTCGGCCCGGTTGGATGCGGTCGCCGGCCTACCAAGCGGAAGTCCAGTTCCCGCCGCTCCAGATCCACCCGGGCGACTGCCACCCGGACCAGGTCGCCCAAGCGGAACGTGTTGCCGGAGCGGTAGCCGGCCAGGGTGTGCGCGGCGCGGTCGAAGCGGTAGTAGTCGTCGACCAGCGAGTCGACTCGGATCAGTCCCTCGGCCGGAAGCTGCACGCCCTGGGCGAATAGCCCGAAGTTCTCCACGCCGGTGACGACGGCATCCATTTCTTCGCCGATCCGCTCGCTCAGGTAGGCCAGCAGCTTGACCTTCGTCAGTTCGCGCTCGGCTGCCTCTGCCCGCTGCTCCTGCGACGAGCAGTGCTCGCCGAGGACCACAAGCTCGTCGAAATCACCTCGGCCGGAAAAGGTGACAGGCACCTTTTGCCTGAAAGGCCCGCGACCCACCTCCGGTCGGTGCCCGGCTTCGCACAAAAGGTGCCTGTCACCTTTTCCGGCCGGCTTGGCTCCGGCGATCACGGAATCGACGAGGCGGTGGACGGTCAGGTCGGGATAACGCCGGATGGGCGACGTGAAATGGCAATAGCACTCGCTGGCCAGGGCAAAGTGCCCTTCTTCCTTGGGGCTATACACGGCCCGCGCCAACGACCGCAGCAAGGCGTAGTTCACGGCGCGCTGCTCGGGCCGGCCGGCCACGCTCTTGAGCAACTTCTGCAATCCGGGCCGGCCCTCCAGGTCGCGGCTGGGCAGGCCCAATTCGGCCACGAATGCGGCCAGGTCGCGCAGTTTGCGCGGCACGGGGGCCTGGTGGATCCGCCGCAAGAAGAAGATCCCCTTGTCGCGAAGCGTCTCGGCCACGGCCTCGTTGGCGGCCACCATGAATTCCTCGATGATCTGATGGCTCTCCGTGTTTTCCTGGACTTCTGCCCCGGACACGCGGCCCTGCTTGTCCAGGAGGACTTTGATCTCGGGCATGGTCAGTTCCAGCGCGCCGCGGGCCATGCGTCGCTGCCTGAGGATCGCCGCCAGTTCCCGCATCCGGCCCAACAGCTCGCACACCTCGGCCCCGAGCTTGCGCCGCCAGCGGTCGGGCGATTGGATGAACGCGTCGACCTGTTCGTAGTTCAACCGCTGCCGGCTGCGGATCGCCGAGCGGTGCAGCTCGGTCCCCAGACGAAGCCCGTCGGCCGTGAACTCCATATACACGGTCTTCGTGTAGCGGACTTTGTCCGGCTGGAGGCTGGCCAGGCCGTTGGAGATCAACTCCGGGAGCATGGGGATGACGCGGTCCGGCAGGTAGACGCTGGTGGCCCGATCGCGGGCCTCGCGGTCCAGGACCGATTTCGGCCGCACGAAATGGACCACGTCGGCAATGTGGACGCCCAGGCGCCAGTGCCCGCTGTCCAAACGCACGAGCGAGATGGCGTCGTCGAAGTCGCGGGCGTCCACCGGGTCGATGGTGATGATCGTCTCGCCCGTGGCGTCGAAGCGGTCCGGCGGGATCGACTCGTCGAACGCCTCGGCCTGCTGCCGCGCATCTTCCAGGACGTCTTCGGCGAACTCTTCCGGCAGCTCGAATTCGCGGATGATCGAGAGCGTATCGACTCCCGGTTTGCCCCGCGGCCCGAGCACCTCGACGATCACCCCTTCCCCGCGATGCAACTGCGAGGGGAAGCGGATCATTTCGACCACGACCTTGTCGTTGGCCTGCACGCCGTGGGCCCCGGGATCGCCCACCGAAATCGGCTTGGTAAAGAGCGGCCCGTCGATCTGCACTTCGCCGCTGCCGCGGTATTCGAAGTAGGTGCCCACGAAGCGGTGCGTCTGGCGCTCGACGACCTCGACGATCTCGCCCCGCGGCCCGAGCGATGGCCGGCCGCCTTGGCGCACTAGCCGCACCGCCACGGTGTCGCCCGTCGAGGCGTCGCCGGCCTTGTCGACGGCGATGTAGATGTCGCGGACTTCGGTCTCGCCCGTAGTCGCGGCGGAAGGCCGCACGAAGCCGAATCCTCCTCCCGCCCGGCGAAACACGCCCACGATGCGGTTGCCCTTCGGCTTGGCCGGCTCCCCGGCCTGCACGAGATGGTTTGAGCCGTAGCCGAGTTCCCCCCGAGCGACCAGCCGCTTGACGGCTTTCTTCACGTCCGGCCATTCGGATTTCGGCACGTTCAACTGCTGGGCGATCACGCGCGGCTGGACCGGCCGATAAGTCGGGCGGCGAACGAGGTCGCCGATCGCGTGTTCGAGTTCAATCTCATCCATAGGGACTGACTTTTTTTTAACAGGAGGCAACGGAGGAAACAGAGAATGCGGGCTCGTCTCTGTGCCCGCCGTTTCCCCCTGTTCAAACCCCAGCGGTTGGCCAGTGCGTCAGCGCTTGGTCCCAGTAGAACTCCTGACCGTCCTGGAGCATGGCGACGCCGCGCCCTTCGGCCAATGCCTTGGCCGCGCCGGTGGCCTCACGGCCGGCGACCGCCGGGATCGCCGGAAGCCCCGCGCGGCGGAACAACTCGGCCCGCCGGATTGCGCGCTCGACGTCGTGGTCGTCGATCACGGCGGAGATTTCAACGACCAGATAGGCATCCGGTCGGTCCGCCAATTGAGCAACGCGGCCTCGAACCACGAGATCGGCCAACAACGCATAGCGGGTGTCCTCGTGGCCCAGGTGCGATTCGAGTTGGTCCCAAAGCTCGCCCAGATCGGCCGCCTTGGCTCGCCGCAACCACTGGCCGAAATAGCTGGGCACTTTTCGGGCGTAGTCCGACTCCAGGAGGACGCCGTCCATCGCGCCGACTTTGTCCGTGAGTCGGCGCAAGTGCTCAGCCGTCTCACGCTGCGCCACGACCAGTTGCTGAATTGCCAGCTCCGTCCCCGTCAGCCGGTCTTCCACTCCTGCCAGCCGGGACTCCACCCCCTCTAGTCGGCTTTCAGCCCGAGCCAGCCGGTCTTCCACCCCTTCCAGTCGGGACTCCACACCCTCTAGTCGGCTTTCAGCTCGTGCCAGCCGGTCTTCCACCCCTTCCAGACGCGCCTCGGCCCCGCGCTGGGCTTCCGCCAGCTGGTTGACTGCCTGTTCCAGGCGTGACAGACGGTCTTCCACTCCCCCCAGGCGTTCCTCGGCCCGGCGCTGCGCTTCCGCCAGCTCGCGGACGATGCCCGGCAGAGCCTCCATGTCGTCCGTCAAGAGAAGACGGCGTAATTCGACTCGCCACTCGGGGTGTTCGCCCAACAAGCGTTTCAGATCGTCGAAATCACTGACCGTAAAGCTCATCGTTCCCTCCGGGGGATGGGGACCATCCATGAATATAGTACCCCGAGGCCCCACTTGGATCAACTCGGCCTTCTGGCGAAGTCAGGCGCTGCCAGACGCCGATTTCGCCGGCACGAATCGAATCTCAACGCGATTGTCCAAGGCCGCCGCGACGCGTTTGATCATCGCCAAGGAGTGACCCTCATAGTCGGAATCCTCTAGTCGGCAGATCACGGACGCCGTCGTGCCAACCAGCTTGGCGAGGGCTCGCTGAGAAAGCCCGGCCTTCGTGCGAAGATCGTGAATCTTCCGGGCAATCTCAGCATTCGCTTCCTCCTCGGCCAGGAGAGCCTGCATTTCGGGTCTGCCCCGGACGTAACGTCTTTCGAGGATTACGACGGCATCGGTTGTCGCTTTGCGGTTCTTAGCTCGCATCACCGCTCGCCCCCTCCGCCTCCTTTGAACAGCTTCCGGCCGAGGTTGGAGTTGAAGTTGGTCCAGGGGCTGTCGACGTTGGGGTCGTCGCGCAACTGCTGGGTGAAGGCGGCGATCTTGGCGTCGAGGTTGTCGAGGCAGTATAGCGCGATCGCTTCCAGGGTCATGGGCAACTTCGGGCTGCCGAAATCGTATTCGCCGTGATGGCTGACGATCAAGTGCTTCAAGCGCAGCACGGTTTCGCGCGGAATCGGCTCGCCGGAAAGCCGCTCCGCCTCGCGGATCTTGCTCTCGAGCAGGCCCACGGCCATCACTACGTGGCCGATCAGTTGGCCCTCGTCGCTGTAGGCGAACTCGCGGTCGTAGCTCAGCTCGTCGACCTTGCTGGCGTCGTGCAACAGCGCGCCCACCAGCATGAGGTCGCGATCGAGCTGCGGATAACACGGGGCAATGCGGACCACGACTTCCATCAGGTTGACGATGTGCTCCAACAGCCCGCCAAGATAGGCGTGATGGAGCTTGATCCCCGCCGGGGCCCGAGTGAGCTTGCGCATGAAGGCGTCGTCCATGAGGAAGCACTCGGCCAAGTTGCGCAAGTGCGGGCAGACGAGACTGCGGAAGATCTCGCCCATGCGCACGACGAGCTTGTCGACGTCCACGGAGGCCACGGGCGTGAAGTCGTCCTCGTTCACTTCGCTCGGCTCGACCTTCATGAGCCGGCTGATGATGAGTTGCTTCGCGCCCTGGAACAGTTGCGTGGTCCCCTCGACCATCACGTAGTCGCCGTTCTCGAACGAGCGGTAGAGCGACTCGCCGGCGTTCCACATCCGGGCGCTGACCCTGCCGGAGCGGTCCGAGAGCTCCATCTGCAGATAGAGGTTCCCGTTGCGATTCGGCCGCAGTTGCTTCTGCGAGGCGAGA
>CAYTJV010000150.1:0-14211 GCA_964438165.1 uncultured Planctomycetaceae bacterium
CCTTGCGGGTGTAGACGGCGGTTTGCATGGCGATTTCATCCGGCGTACCCTTCTTCAAGAAGCCGCCCACGCCGCTATACCGGTCCGCGGTGTTCTCGCGCACGACGACGAAGTCGATGTCGTCGGGCCCCTTGCCGGCCAGAGGGGTCTCGACGCCGGGGAAGAGCTTCACCGGACGCAGGTTGATGTACTGATCGAAATAGAACCGCAGGGACAACAGCAGCCCGCGCTCGAGGATCCCCGGGGCGACGTCCGGATGCCCGATCGCTCCCAAGAGGATCGCGGGGAACGCGCCGAGCTCCTTCAAGACGCTTTCGGGCAGGATCTCGCCGGTCTTCAGGTATCGATCGCCGCCGAGGTCGTAGTCGGCCAACTCCAGGGCGATCGCTTCCGATGCACAGACCGCCTTGAGAACCTTGACGCCTTCCGCGGCGACTTCCGGGCCAGTCCCGTCGCCGCCGATCACGGCTACCTTGAGCGCGCTCGGATTCATCACCAGTGTCAGTTCTTCTCGTTGTCGCTGAAGTCGAGGATGCCGCTGTAGTCGAGGACCTTCGAGGCGGGCACTCCCAGCGGATTCTTGCAGAAGCGTTTGCGGCACTGAGGGCAGAGATCGAAGCGCAGCTCCTGGCAGACGTCCTCGCCGATCTGACCACTGGGAGCATCTTCCAGGTGCTCCAGGAGATCCTGGATCTCTTCGAGGTGTTCCCGATCGTCCTCCTCCTCGCCGGCCACGGGATCAAAGGCGGCGGCGATTTCGATCCTCACGACGTAACGCAGATCGTCGCTGGGATCCAACTCTCGTTTGCACAGATCGCAACTGTAATGAATCATGGACCCGCTCCCGAGTGAGGTCGGCTGTGGACAACGACAATATGAGAGCAGCCGATTTCCTTCATCCTAATGAGAAATGCCGAGGCGTGGCAAGTCAGGCTGGGTAAATTTCTTGTCGGGCCGCGGAATCGCTCCGCGGCGAGTTTTTTCGACAGCCCCAGGCGCCGTATTTCCGCAAGGCCGCGTCTCCGCGACTACCTATGGCTTTGCCCGAGCGGATCGGCTACAATAGGACGTGAAACCGGGAGCAATCGTCATTTCGTCGGCTTTCCAGGGTGGACGCGCCGATGGCCGGGTTGAGGGGGCAAGCACTCCGGCGGGCAGAGCCATTGTGGCCGACGACCGCGGCCCACGGGCCGCTGGCCGAGCGAGAGAGTCTAGGGAGACTGTCTGATGCCCAGCGCAGGTACGTCCGACGCCTTGGCATCCAGTGTGCTGGTCCTCAATCGGCTGTACGTGGCCGTCCACGTGATCGGCCCCCGCCGTACTTTCAGCCTCCTCTGTTGCGAATTGGCCGAAGTGATTTCCGCTGAAGACGGCCGCTTTGCCAACTACGATTTCGATGCCTGGAGAGAATACTGCGAGCTCCGCGCCGAAGAGAAACAGCCCCACGAGGACTGGATTCGCTCGGTGAACTTCGAGATCCAGGTCCCGCGCGTGATCCGGCTATTGAGGTATGACCGCATCCCCAGTCGGTCCCTCCGGCTCAATCGCCACACGATCTTCGCCCGCGACGAGCATCGCTGCCAGTACTGCGGCCGCCGCTTCCCCACCAGCCAATTGAGCCTCGACCATGTGACCCCTAAGAGCAGGGGAGGTGGAACCACCTGGGAGAACGTCGTGTGCTGCTGCCTGGGGTGCAATATCAAGAAAGGTGGCCGTACGCCCCACGAAGCGCACATGAAACTGGTCGCCAAGCCCATCCGGCCCAAGCGGAGTCCCCTGATTACCCTCAAACTCCGCAACCCCAAGTACGAATCCTGGCGGACCTGGGTCGACGGTGCCCATTTCGAGGTGGGCGTTTCCTGATTGGGCCGCTATTCGCTGGCCAGCGGCGTTTTCTTCTCGGTAATCACCGGGCACTTGGACGCCATTTCGGCATTGAGCTGGAGGTAGCTCTGCCATTCCTCGGGCACGTTGGCGTCCAAGAAGATCGCTTCCACCGGGCATTCCGGCACGCAGGCCTCGCAGTCGATGCACTCGTCGGGGTGGATGTACAGCATCCGTTCCCCTTCATAGAAACACTCGACCGGACAGACCACCACGCAATCGGTGTACTTGCAGTCGTAGCAGGGCTGACAAACTACGTGGGTCATAGGGCAACTCTCTGGTTGGATTTCCTTGCGGGACCTGGAGGATTGCTCCAAGCTCTTATTGCCAAAGCACTTGAAGCCCGGGAGATGCTCCTCCCAGGTGTGAATCTTATTGGCCCCCGCCCGTTGTGTCAATCCTCCGGCGCCACGCTCTTGGGACTTCATTCTCGTTCCCACGCTCTGCGTGGGAACGCCCGATCCGGCCGCTCTGCGGCCCGGGTCCAACGCGACGCAGAGCGTCGCCCGGTGGACGTTCCCACGCAGAGCGTGGGAACGAGAAGAAAGAGCGTGGGAACGAGAAGAAGAATACTTGCCCGCCGCCCCTCGACCACCTTATACTCACCCCGTTCGCACGGCGTCCGGATGTAACGGAATCCGGACGCCATGCATGAAACATTTGCGGGCGAGCCTGCTTCGAGGGAGACGCTTTCATGGTGCTGGCGCCGATCGACTGGATCATCATCGTCGTGTACCTGGTCGGGTGCGTGGTGGCGGGCGTGTGGATGCGCCGCTATGTGCGCAACGTCGAGGACTTCGCGGTGGCGGGCCGAGAATTGGACCTCAACCTCGGCGTGGCCTCGCTGGCGGCCACGGAGGTCGGCATCGTCACCGTGATGTACACGGCCCAACAGGGCTTTCAGAACGGATTGGCCGGCGCCACGCCCGGTTTGCTCGGCTGCATCATGATGCTCATCGTGGGAATCACCGGCTTTGTGATTGTGCCCATGCGCAACGCCGGCGTGATGACCATCCCCGAACTCTTCGAGAATCGCTTCGGCAAGCACGTCCGCTGGCTGGCCGGCGTGGTGGTGATCCTCGGCGGCGTGCTCAACATGGGGATCTTCCTCCGCTTGGGCGGCGATTTCCTGATGTACGTCACCGGGCTCGATCCCGCGGTGAAGTATCACGTCGAGCTTCCCGGGCTCTCGTTCAATCTCGGCATGTTGGAAGCCATGATGACCGGGCTGTTGCTGGTCGTCCTGCTCTACACCGTCCTTGGCGGAATGCTCTCCGTGCTCATCACCGATTATCTCCAGTTTCTGGTCATGGGCGCCGGGATCGTGGTCACCTCGGTGCTCGTGGTGTGGAACGTCGGCTGGTCGAACCTGATCGAAGGGCTGTGGCAGGCACACACGTCGGGCGCGAAGCTCCTCGACACGAGTATCGCCGGCGAGACCACGGAAGTGACCATGGCCCATCCGTTCAACCCCATCACGGCCTTCGGATGGGGCTGGGTGACCTGGCAGGCCATGACCTCCATTGCCGTGGTGACCACGTGGCAGACCACCATCGCCCGCGTGCTCGCTGCCCGCGATGCCTCCACGGCCAAGGCCATCTACCGTCGCACGAGCTTCTACTACGTGGGCCGGTTCGGCTTGCCGGGTGTGTGGGGCATCGGCGCCTTCCTCTACTTCTGGCACCAGGGCGGGCTGCCGCAAGGCGTCGGCAGTCTCACCGCCATGCCGGCTTTCCTGCACACCATCCTGGGACCCGGGCTGTTGGGCCTGGTGATCGCCGCCATGCTGGCCGCCGAGATGTCGACCGAGAGCGGTTACCTGCTCACCTGGGCCACGGTGATCTACAACGACATCATCGGCCCCTGTTTGCGCAAGCCACTCTCGCCCAGGGCAAAGTTGCTCACCGTGCGGCTTTTGGTCTTGGCGATCGGCGTATTCCTGGTGTTCTACGGCCTATGGTACCAACTCCCCGGCGCTGCGTGGGACTATCTGGCCGTGACCGGCAACATCTACATGGCCAGCCTCTTCACGCTCCTGGTCGCCGCCCTTTACTGGCCCGGCGCGAATAGCTGGGGCGCCGTCGCCGCGATTATCCTCGGCGCCGTCGGCCCGATCACCTTCTTGGTCGTCAACGCCATCGTGGATAAGGCGAACCAGATTTCGCCCGAGATCGCCGGCTGGTCGGCCTTCGGAATGGCATTCGCCGGCATGATTCTCGGCTCGCTGATCGGCCAGGCCATGGGCAAGGGCCATCCCGCCTCCGCGGAATCCTCGACGTTCACCAAGGAGCAATCTCCATGATCGATAGATTTTTCATCGCGTTCTGGACGGTGATGGTCTTCGCCTCGATCGCCTGGTACGCCTACCTGCTGTTTCACGTGGGCATCAAGGGCGGCTGGGACATCGTCCGCATGATCCGAGTCCTCTCGGCCCGACCCGCCAAGCCCCAGCAGCCCTTGCCACCGCCGGCCTCGCGCCGGCGGGGCACTGAGTGACAGCTACAGCCGACGAGCGCGCAGAGCTTGCCACCGCCGGCCTCGCGCCGGCGGGGCACTGATCGACAGCTACGGGGGCCGGCATTGCCGCGGACAGGGAAGCGCTTGGCCTTGATTCCACACATCACGATGTGTAGAATGGGGCGATCTGGAGGAAACGAGCGATGGCGACAAATCTTGCCCTGGACGACAAGTTGATCGAGGAAGCCCAGCGGATTGGCCGGCACAAGACCAAGAAGGAGGCGGTCACGGCGGCTCTCGAGGAGTACGTTCAGCACCGCAAACAGCTCCAAGTCCTTGACCTGGCCGGAACCGTCCCGCTGGATCCGACGTACGACTACAAGGCCGAGCGCAGGAGAAAGCGTTGAAGGTCCTGATCGACACGCCGATCTGGTCGCTGGCCCTTCGCCGCCAGCCGGATCGGCTGGCGGCGGCCGAGCGGCGTCTGGTAAGCGCCTGGGCGAAGCTCATCCGGGACCGGAAGGTAATGCTCATCGGACCGATCCGGCAGGAGATCCTGTCGGGGGTCCGCGATGAGACGGTCTTCGATCGGCTGCGAGAGCACCTGCGCGCATTCGAGGATCCATCGCTGGAGGCTGACGATTACGAACAGGCCGCTCGCTACAGCAACGCGTGTCGTGCGAAAGGGGTGGCAGGCAGCGCCGTAGATTTTCTTCTGTGCGCCGTCGCCGTGCGCCGCGGCGCAGCCATTTTCACCACCGACGCCGATTTCACTTACTACGCCCGTCACCTGCCCATCCGGCTACATCGTCCGCCGGCCTGACCCGTTCGCCGGCCGGCACGTCCCTGAGGCTCTGCGAAGGGCGTGGTAGGTTGTTCGACGCCGTAAAGCCACGCCCATCGAAGACTCTTTCAGGGATGTGCGAGCCCACCCGGAATCCGGAGTTCGAAGGGATCGGTGGCGATGGGGAGGGCGCTCCCCTATAATGATAAGGGAGGGCTCGTTCCCCGAAGTCGAGAGGTCGAAGTCATGCCGATTCACGACTGGCGACGCGTCCCTGCGGGAATCTTTCATGCTTTCCATCACGACTGGATCACGGAGCTCGCGCGAGCGCTGAATCGCGGTCTGCTCCCGGAGGATTACTACGCGCTTCCCGAGCAGCAGGCGGCCGGGTTCGGGCCGGACGTGCTGACGCTTCAGACCCCATCCGCCCACGACAACGAGGCAGGCTCAGGCGGTACGGCGACCCTCGTCCAGGCACGCCCGAGAACGCAGTTCACCGCGGAGACCGACGCCGAGTTCTATCGCCGCAAGAAGAGCTCGATTGCCGTGCGCCATGTGAGCGGGGACCGAATCGTGGCCCTCCTCGAAGTCGTTTCCCCCGGGAACAAGGCCAGCGGGCACGCGCTGCGGGCGCTGGTGGAGAAAGCGTGCGAATTCCTCGAACACCGGATCCACTTGGTAATTGTCGACCCGTTTCCCCCCGGCCCTCGCGACCCGAATGGGATCCACGCGGCCATCTGGGAGGAGGTTCAGGACGAGCCGTTTGTGCTGCCAAAGGAGAAGCCGCTAACGCTGGTGGCCTACGAATGCGACCTGACGACCCGGGCCTACATCGAAGCCGTCGCCGTCGGCGACCCGCTCCCGAACATGCCGCTGTTCTTGGAGCCCAACGCCCACGTCCCGGTCCCGTTGGAAGCCACCTATCAAACCGCCTTCGCCGCCTTGCCTCGCCGGTGGCGAAGTGTCCTGGAAGCGGCGTAGAGCAATGGTTGGGCCCCTTTGGAGTGCGGCGATTCATCGCCGCTTTCTTTCTTTGGGCGGCCATCGCTCATGATGTCAAGGGAAAGCGGCGATGAATCGCCGCACTCCAAGTGTCTTTGAAAGGGGACGCAGCTCTTCTCCATCAAAAAGGGATCTCGTCGTCGAGCCCCGGCGTGTCGGACTCGCCGTTTCCGTTGGGCGATCGGCCGGGACCGAAGGAGCCGCCCGGGTCGGCTTCGTCGCCGAAATCGTCCTCGTCGCCGAAGTCCTCTTCGTCGAACTCGGCATCGTCGTCGCCGTCCACGTCGTCCTCATCGCAAACCCAGCCGCCGCGCTCGTCACGGTAATGGGGGTCGGTGGGGAGGATGTCGAAGCCGAAGCCTATCCCGCTGCAGCCCGGCGTGGGACAGCACCAGAAGCCGTGCAGCTTGCCTTCGGCGTCGGTCTCCACTCGCCACTCGATCAAATAGCTGTCGTACTCTTTGCCGCAGTGCAGACAAGAGACCTCGGTCGGAACCTCGGGCGGCCGAAACGGATCACGCTGCGGATCGAGCGGGTCGTACGTCATAAGGCACCGGATGAGGAAAAAGCGTAGGTCATGGCAAGGACTTGGTTGAACAGGAGGACACGGAGGTAACGGAGAAACACGAATCAAACCAAGGGCCTATCCCAAAACCGCGGTGGGCAGTCGCAAACTTCCGAAGTCTTGGAGACTTCGGAAGTTTTGGGATAGGCCCCAAGATGCCGACGCAGTGAATCCTCCGTTCCCTCTGTTTCCTCCTGTTCAAAACTCGACTCTCGAAATCGCGCGCACTTTCAAAACCGCGTTCGCTCGAAGCTCTCCTTGCGCTCGGTCATGAGGCGATGGATCTCCACCACGGAGTCTTTCTTGGTTTTCAACTTTCCGCTGATGCCGATTCCCCTCGCGATTTCCAAGAGATCATCCTTTTTGAACTGCTTTTCAAGCCGCTTGACTTCGGCCTCGATGGCGCCGTAGGTGACCTCGGGGCTAGTCACGCGGTCGTAGAGCGAGCGGATTTGCTCGACCGCCGCGGCCAGGGCTTGCGGATCGCCGGCTTTCGCGGCTGCCTTGGCGGCGGACGACTTCGCGCGTCCCGTGGCGGGCACGACGCCGGTCCGCGCGTACGCCTCGGCGTTGGCGAGGAAGTCGGCGAACTGGGTGACGTTCATGTCGCGGAACGGCTCCAGGCCCGCGCACGCTCGCTCCAGGTCGTCGGCGGCCTTCTTCGCTCCCGACACGTTAAGCGGCTGGCTGAGGCTCCGCAAAAACTGTTGCAGGTCGTTGACGTTCATGGGCGGCAATCCTTTGAATCAGCTCGCGGGCCAGATCGCGGAACATGGGCTCGACGTCCTGGTAGAATGCGGCGAAGCGATTGGCCCGCGCGGCCTCGGCAAACGAGCCCTTCTGCCGGATGAGGGTGCGGAATTGATGGATTTCTCGTCCCCAGGGATCTTCACAGCGGCGGCGGAGGGAATCCCAGATCGCTTGTTCCCGCTGCACGAGCTGCTCCCGGGGGCTCGTGCGATTGGCCACCAGGCCCAGCACCTCCAGGCGTGGGCACAAAACGCCCTGAAGGTTTTTCAGGGCGCGAAGCTGCCGCGGCACGGCCTCGGCCGAGGTCTGGTCGGGAATCACGGGAATGAGCACGAAATCGGCGGCGGCAAAGGCGTTGATGCAGGCGGTGGTCAGCCTCGGCGGGCAGTCCAAGAGCACGTAGTCGTAATCCCGCCACACGCCCGGGGCGTGGAGATAGGAGCGGAGCACGTGCCGCACGTCACCGCACTCGGGGTGCAAAAGCCACTCGGCCATGGCGCGGTTCTCCACGTCGGCCAGATCCTCGTCGGCGGCGATCAGACGCAGCCCGGGCCGATCGGGCACCTCGTGGCAACAGCGCTGGAACTCGTCCAGGTCGACGGCCGGACTTTGGAGAATGCGGTCCACGAATTCGCCGCGGCGGCGGATCTCTTCGATCTTCTCAGGCGGCAGACACAACGAGGTGAGTGATCCCTGGTAATCGAGATCCACCAGCAGGACCCGTTTCTCCTGGGCCAGAATGGCGCCCAGGTTGGCGGCCAAGGTGGTCTTGCCAACGCCGCCTTTGAGGTTCGCCAGGGCGATGATCGGCACCCCGCGCTCGCGCAGCGGGCGGAACCCAGGAACCGGACCCGAAGACGCCTTCTCCCACACTTTCCCGTCGAACCCGGCCAACCGCTGCGTCTGTTCGGTCAGCTCCGCGACCTGGCCGGCAAGCGCGGCCTCGCTTTCTTTGCGGGCCACCAGCTCGCTCGAAACATCCACTTGAATGGCCAGGAGCTGCTCCCGTTTCTCGCGCAAACCGTCGACTTCCGTTTCCAATCGGCTCCGCTCTTCGAGGAGCCGGCGGGCCTCGCTTTGGAGTGTGTCGTGCGCGGAGCGAAGCGTTTGGCTCTCCTCGCGGGCTGCTTCGAGTTGGCCCTCGAACTTCCCCTTGATCTCGCGCAGACGCCGGTTCTCTTCCGTGCTCGTTTCCGATACGGTGCGGAGCCGGTCGTTCTCCTGTTGGATCCAGCTCAGGCCTGTTTCCAGCTTCGCCTTGGACTGGCGCAGCTCTTCGGCCTGGCCGGAAAGCGACTTCAGCTCCGCGCGGAGATTGTCGTTTTCCGCGCGGGTGATCTGGAGAGCGGCCTCGCCGGCGGCGCGCAATTCGAGCAGGCGGTGGTTCTCGGCAGAGAGCCGCTCGATCTTTCGCAAGAGCGGCCGCCTGGAGATCCAGTGCACAGAGGCCAAGATCAGCGCCACCGTGGCAATCCCCAAAGCGAACGCGACGACGTGGCCCGGTCCCTGACGCACCATTTCCGTCAGCATCTCGTAAAGGTCGTGGGTGCTCATCACTTGACTCCGGGATCCACGGAAACGCCCACCGGCTCGATGCCCTCAACGACGACCGCAGTCGTTCATCCGGAGAGAGGATTTGCGCGGGAACAGAGAAAAGGCTTCCTACTCCCTGTAGAATGACAACTTGCGTCGGCGCACCCAGGCCGCGCATCGTTCCCTCGGATGAACCATTATTATCGACTGGACGAGATTGCCCTGTCAATCGTCGGCGCAGGCGCCTGTTTTGGAGAGAGACTGCCCTCACCCCTGCCCCTCTCCCGCGCGCGGGAGAGGGGAGTGGCGAGACCGTATCCCCGGTGTTGGCGCATGGCGTTCACCGGCCGGGGAGCATCCAACGGCCGGGATCGACTGCCTGCCCGTCGGCACGGTCGAAGAGGCATCGTAGCGTCTGGGCATCGATCTTCGAGCTCAAGTAGTGTACGCTCCCGTCCGTCATTCCGGCCAGGAAGCCGTCGGGCTGGAGCCCGACGAGGCCCTTGAGGGGTTCCTCGGCATCGGGCACAAAATCGTCGGGCTTCGTCCAGACTACTGCCAGCTCGTCGCTCACCTCGACGGTCATCAGCGTGTTCGACGTTCCGTCGAGAATGTCGGAAAAGCGAGCCGGCCTCTTTCCGGAGAACACGGTCCGTTCGCCGCGGATCGTCAGGTAGTTGGTCTTGTTCTTGTCAGCCTTGCTCTGCGGTGCGCGGAAGACGGCCGGCGTCCGCTCGACGAGCCTCTTGTTGTGGTCGCTGTCCCAGGGCTCGTCGAGGCGGAATTCCTTGAACAGCGGCTCCTGCTCCAAGTACGGTAAGACGAGCACTCGCCAGCTCAGAGCCGGCTTGCCCTCTTTGTCGGTCGTGAAGGCCGGCGGGAACTGCCTGTAGGTATCGGCGTAGTTGTGCAAGGCGAGGGCCAACTGCTTCAGGTTGTTGGTCGACTGGGCGCGCCGGGCCGCGGTCCGCGCCCGCTCCAGCGGGTTCCAAGAGCTTGTGCTCGGCGGACTCAGTTTCCGCAAAGGTTTGGGGCTTTGGGGTCTTTCCGGGAGTTCCGGCACCGGCCGCGCGTCAGCCGGGGTAACCGGGGCCAACCGCCGCGGAACCTGCCGGAGGCCGTCCGGGGAAACCACTTCGCCGCCGTCCCGCGTGAACAGCGCGCGGAGGACATCTGCGTCGACCCCATCGTTCAGAAACCGCACGCTCCCGTCGGCCATCAGGATGTTGAAGCCTCCCGGACGCAGGCCGAGCAACCCTTTCGTTGGGTTCTTGGGATCGAACACGAAATCGTCGGGCTTCGTCCATTCGACCGCCGAATCGTCGTTGGCCTCCACCGCCAGGATCGTGTTGGACGTGCCGTCGGTGATGTCGCGCATCCCAATCGCTCTCTTGCCGGGAAAGATGGTCCGCTCGCCGCGCACCGTGACGTAGTTCGTCCTGCCCGGGGCGGCGCGGCTGTTCGGCGAGCGGTACACCGGCGGCATTTGGGCAATCAGCTTCTTGTTATGGTCGCTGTCCCACGGCTCATCCAGGTGGAACTCCCGGTAAAGCGGCAACTGCTCGACGAACGGAAGTATATGGACTCGCCAGCTCAACAGCGGCTTGCCCTCCTTGTCGGTGCTGTGGGCCGCCGGGAAGGTCTTGTACACGTCGTGATGGTTGTGCATAGCCAACCCGATTTGCTTGAGGTTGTTCATCGACTGGGATCGGCGGGCCGCCTCCCGGGCCGATTGCACCGCGGGGAGCAGCAGGGCCACCCCGACCGGCACGGAGGCCCCCACGTTCCCCGTGGGAAGCGTCTGCTTGCTGACGATTTCGATCCCCGCCGCAGTCCGCGTCACGGCGATGGTTCCGGGTCGAAGGTGCTTGGTGATCGCCGCCGCCGAGGGCAGGATCGCGAGATCCACGTCGATCCCTCCCCGCCGAAGCTGCCCGACTGCGTACTTGGCGCCGATCTGGAGCAGCGGGTAGCCGAGCCGGAACAACTCCGGCGTGTCCTGGTAAACGAGCTTCATCGGGCCCGGCTTCGAGGCGAGTGCTTGGGCCACTTCTGGCCGCTTGGCAAGCGAAACGAACCCCTTGCCCCGCGACAAGTACGCCTTGACGTTCTGCGGGAACAGGGCCACGATGAGCTCCTTGTCGGTCAAGCACCAGGCCGGGGCGATCGGCAGCTCATTGCCGGGAGTCTTCAGGTAGTAGACCTTGTGCCCGGCATGATCGAACTCGGTGATTTCGGTCCGGCGATGTGGCGGACCACTCTGCTCGGCAATCAGGTTCTTCGCCACGCGCAGGAGCTGTGCGTGGCCCTTGGCCAGACGTTGGGCGTCTTTGACGCGGACCACGGCCGTCAGGCCGGTCAGCACGAGTCCTCCCTCGCCGGGCGAGTTGTACACGCACCACACGTCGCCCAGCGGCTTGAGCAGGTCGTCGCGGAGATTGAGCTCCAATCCGTTCTGAGCGCTCTCCAGCGCGGTCCGGAACCGGCCGCTGGTGGCCGGGTCCAGTTTCTCTAGGATATCGAGAGACATCTCCCACGCGCGATCGACGTCGAACCGGGCCGCCGCGGCGATCGTGGCGTCGTGGGGGAGGGGAGCCAAGTCCTCGGCCGTCAGCGGTTTGTCGCTAACGATCTTGAAGATCCCGCCCGCGCCCTCGCTCAGCCCGACCAGCGATCGGTTCACGAAGCCCGTCTCGTCCAGTCCGGTGACTGCGGCGAAATGGGTCACGCCGTCGAGTCCCAGGACATCGATCGCCGCGCGCCCCTGGGCACTGGGCACGAGCGGCTTGACGAGCTCGACGATCGCTTGGGCGTTGACGTAGGTCAGCGTGGCCGGCCGGGGGACCGGAAGCTGCTTGTGGACGCTCGTGAGCCACTGTGGCGGACTGCCCTCGATCCGCTTCAGAAGCGCCTCGGCTTCGCCCTCTCCCACGGCAGCGATCAGGTGCTTTCCGTGAATTCCCCAGGCGAGTGGCGGAGCCCCGCGCCCGAGCGCAATACGGTGCCACGTGACGCCGCCGATTTCCACCGATTCGGCGCGCCCACCGAGCTGGCTCGCCTGGAGTTTCTCAAGGACCTGTTTGACTCGGTCCGCCTGGTCGCCGAGGTTGAACAAGGCCCCGCCGCGAACGTCGGGCGTGCGGGGATCGGGCCGCACGCTGGTCAAGAAGACCGCTCCCGGCCGTCCAAGGACCGTTTCAGCCAGATCGGCAAGTTCCTTGACCGCGAGAGCCGCCGAAGGATTGCCCCGCGGCGGTCTCGCCCAAGTGAAATCCGGCAGTCGGCTTTTCACCAATCGTGTCAACTCGCCGGCGAATCGCTGGATTTCGGGTTCCGCCAGCAACCGTTCCGTTTGGTTCTTGCTCTGGGCGTTGGGTTTGGCGGTGCCTGCCCAAGCCGCGTAGAAAAGGCACTCCTCCGGCGCCGCTTTAGCCAGCGCGGGATCCTCCGGTCCGGGCGGAATTCCCAGAGGAAGGCCGAAGCCTCCACCGAGGCCCAGCAGGAAGATCAATTGCACGAAGCCCGCTGCGAACGTGACGCTCATGATCCGGCTCCTTTGCCACGAGAAAGAGACAGCACCACCCAGGGGAGAATCCCCGCGCCGCAGAAGGGATACCCACCCCCGGTAGCGTAACGCGGGCGGTCCCGGGCGGCAAGGGGTTCGGGGTTCAGGGAATATCAAATTGAAAATTGCAAATATCAAATATCAAATATCAAATTGCAGACAGAGACGCCGATTCCCGTTGGCACAAGGGAACCTTGCGTTGGTGCTCTTCAATTTGATATTTTCAATTTTCAATTTGCAATTTTCAATTTGCAATTCCCTCCGAGACCCTGAACCCCGAACCCTTCTTCCGGATTTTCCGCTCAACGGGGTAGCGAAGCTTGACCGAAGGGATTATAATGGGGCTACCTCCGGCAGGGTGCCCTGCCAACCACACCCCGGCATCAGAAGGGCGGTTTTCTGATGAGCCGAGTCCCGCCAGTCCGCCGAAGTCGACGTTGGTGGCGATTGCTCTTCGCAGTCGCGTCGTTTGCGATCGCGCTATTGCTCCTCGGCGCAGCCATCCTGGCCAATCTCAGCCTCGCGTCGCGCGACGCCGATCCGCTCACCTGCCGCGTGGTGCGAAGCGATTTCCAGCACGAGGTCTCGGTGCAAGGCGAGGTGGAAAGCGCGATCAACGTGGAGGTTCGCTGCGAGGTCCGCTCCGAGTCGAGCATGTGGGTCCGGATCCTCGAAGTCGTTCCCGAAGGCAAGACGGTCAAGCCCGGTGATGTCCTCGTGCGGCTCGACTCGTCGGGCCTGGAGGCCGACCGGGAACGGCAGAAGATCGTCTGCGCGCAGGCGCAGGCCGCGGTGATCCAGGCCCGCAGCAGGCTCGAAACCGCCAAACTGACCAAGCAGACGTACCTCGACGACGAATTCAAGCTGGCGGAGGAAAAGGCCAAGGCGGACCTGATGGTCGCCGAGGAGGCCGAGCGGCGGGCCAAGGAGTTCTTGGAGTGCAGCCGCAAGCTGGAGGCGCAGGGCTATATCACGGAGCTCCAACTGCGGGCCGACGAGTATGCTTGGAAGGCCGCCAAGACCGACCTCAGCATGGCCCGGATCAAGCGCGCCGTGCTGGAGAACTTCACCAAACCCGTCCGGCTCACGCAGCTCAGCACCGCGTTGGTGACGGCAAAGGCCAGGCTGGCGGCCGCCGAATGCCACGAGAGCCTCAGTCTGCAGAGGCTGAGTCACGTCGAGGAGCAGATCCGCAAGTGCGTGGTCCGGGCGCACGTGTCGGGCCAGGTCGTGCTGGGCCACCTGTTTCACTACGGCCATTCCCACATGGTCGAAGCGGGCGAAGTGACGCTGGAGAGACGGGTGCTGGTCCGCCTGCCCGATTTCCGCAAGATGCAGGTCGCGGCCATGATCGAGGAGGACAAGATCGCCCTGGTTCGGCCGGGGCTGCCGGCCACGGTCCGTTTGGAGGCGTTCCCGGGCGTGGCGCTCCGCGGGCGGGTGACGAAGATCCACGAGTATCCCGAGGCGGAAGACTGGATGGGCTCGGCGGTCAAGCGGTACAAGACGATCGTGGCCATCGAAGCCCCGCCGGCCGGCACCCGGCCCGGAATGACCGCCGATCTGAAACTCCATCTCAACCGCCTCAAGGACCGGTTGCAGGTGCCGTGTCCTGCCGTGATCCGCCACGGGGAGAAGAACTACTGCATCGGACTCAAGGACGATGGCTTC
>CAYTJV010000151.1:0-14139 GCA_964438165.1 uncultured Planctomycetaceae bacterium
CAGGGCCACTCCCCACGAGGGCAGGGCGCTGTCGGTGATCCGCGTGGGGACGCGCTCGGGCGCACGGCGGCCCGGACCTCTGGGCACGAGAGTGTGGACGCGTTGGTCATCCGACCCGCGGTTCAGGTTTTCTTCGCACGCGCGCAGCGCCTTCTACCAGGAGGTACGCGCCTGGGTGTATCCCCACGCGCGGATCTTTCAGCACGGCGTACACATCCACGTGCGCTCCGTCGCCCACCGCAATCATCAACAGCTTGAAGAGCGCTGGTGGAAATCCCTGGGGAATTGCGCCGTAGCCCAGCTACGCCCTTCATTCTTCAGGGTCCTCCACCCGACTCGGGGGCTCGGCGGCGAATTGCGGCTTCGCCAATTGTCGCCGCGCGTATAATAAAGGCGCGGCGTCGATGGACCTTCAGCGTGGGCCGCCGCCTTGCCCACCATACCCCCCGCCTTGGCGAAGTGGCTGCCATGAAATGGACCGAGCACTGCTTCTGGGTTTCCTTCGGGCTTCTTTCGACCCTTCCGCTTTCAGCCTTAGCGGAAGATGCGATTCGGTACAACCGCGACGTCCGGCCGATCCTGGCCGAGAACTGTTTCGCCTGTCATGGGCCGGACAAGGCTGCACGCCAGGCCGATCTGCGGCTTGACCGGCGGGAAGCCGCCGTGAAGGCCGAAGCGATCGTGCCCGGCAAGCCGGACGAGAGCGAGGCGATCCGGAGGGTTTTCTCCGACGACAAGGGCGAGCAAATGCCGCCCCCGGCGTCGCACAAGAAGCTCACCCAGGCGCAAAGGGAATTGTTGCGGCGTTGGGTGGCGGCGGGAGCCGAATATCAGCCGCACTGGTCGCTCATTGCGCCGGTCCGCGGGCCGCTGCCGCAAGTGAAGAATGCCCGGTGGGTCAGGAATCCTATCGACCAGTTCATTCTGGCCAGGCTCGATGCGTTGGGTTTAGAGCCGGCGCCGGAGGCGGATCGACCAGCGTTGGCCCGGCGGGTGTCGCTCGATCTCGTCGGCCTGCCTCCTCCGCCTCAGGAGGTCGATGCCTTCGTTGGCGATCCCTCGCCCAACGCCTACGAGAAGCTGGTCGACCGGCTTCTCGCCTCGCCGCACTGGGGCGAGCATCGGGCCCGATACTGGCTCGACGCCGCCCGGTATGCCGACACCCACGGCCTGCACTTCGACAACCACCGCGAGATGTGGTCCTACCGCGACTGGGTCATCGAGGCATTCAACCGCAACCTGCCGTTCGACCGCTTCACCGTCGAGCAGCTTGCCGGCGATCTGCTCCCGGCGCCGACACTGGAGCATCGGATCGCCTCGGGCTTCAACCGTTGCAACATCACCACGATCGAGGGCGGCACGATCCCAGAAGAGAACCTCGTGTTCTACACGCAGGATCGCACGGAAACGACTTCCCAGGTCTGGCTGGGGATGACGGCGAACTGTGCCGTGTGCCACGATCACAAGTTCGACCCGAGCAGCCAGAAAGAGTTCTACCAGATGTCGGCCTTCTTCAACAACACGACGCAAGGGGCGATGGACGGCAACATCAAAGACACGCCCCCGGTGATCGTGGTGCCGCCGCCGCCGGACCGGCCCCGGTGGGATCTTCTTTCCAAGGAGTTGGCCGAGACCCGCGGGCAAATCGAGACCCGCAAGCAGTCGGCCCGAGCCGATTTCGAGCAGTGGCTCGCGAAGACGCAAGCCAGCGAGATGGCGTCGCAGATTCCGTCGGACCGGTTGGCACTGCACGCGCCGCTGAGCGAAGGGAGCGGTAGCACGGTCCGGCTGGCCATCGACGGCAAGTCGCAAGAGGTCGCGCTCAAGTGCCAACTGGATTGGGACGCCGGGCACGTGGCGGCCAAGGCTTTCCGGCTGCCGCCCAGCGGCACGCTGGAAGTGCCCCAGGTTGGAGATTTTGAGAAGGACCGCGCCTTTTCCTTCGGCGTCTGGGCCAGGCTGGCCAAGGACCGTTTGAGCGGCGCCATCTTTGCCCGAATGGACGACCAGAAAGGCTTCCGCGGCTGGGACCTCTGGGTCGAAAACGGCCGCGTGGGCGCACACATCATCAGCCAGTGGCCGGACGATGCGATCAAGGTGGTCGGCGCCAACCCCGTCAAGCCGGATGAGTGGAACCATCTCTTCGTGACCTACGACGGTTCGGGCAAGGCGGCCGGCGTGACCGTGTACGTCAACGGCCAGCGGCAGGCGCCCACGGTCCAGGCCGACCGATTGAAAGGGACGATCCGCACCGGCGTTCCGCTCAAGGTGGGCCAGCGGCACACCGCGTCCCGCGTGGAGGGCGCGGCGATCCAAGACCTGCGGATCTACGGGCGGGGCCTTTCGCCGGAGGAAGTGGAGCGAATCTTCCGCAGCACCCGGGCCGCCTGGCTGTTGGCCAAGCCCGCCAACCAGCGGAGCGAAGCCGACAAGAATGAGGTCTTCCCCTGGTGGCTCGCCACCATCGACCAACCGCACCGCCAGCTTGCAGCGCGGTTGGCTGCCTTGGAGAAAGAGGAGACCGGCATCCGCGCCCGCAGCACCGTCACCCACGTGATGCAGGAGCGCAGCGAGCCGCCGAAGGCGTATCTCTTGTTCCGCGGCCAGTACGATCAGCGCCGCGACGAAGTCCGGCCGGCGACCTTCGCGTGCCTCCCGCCCATGCCGCCGGAATTGCCGAAGAACCGCCTGGGGCTGGCCCAGTGGCTCATGCGCCCCGAGCATCCGCTCGCGGCCCGGGTGACGGTGAACCGCTTCTGGCAGGAGGTGTTCGGCACGGGGATCGTGCGTACGGCGGGCGATTTTGGCACGACCGGCGAGGCGTCCACGCATCCGGAGTTGCTCGACTGGCTGGCGGTCGAGTTCCGCGAGTCGGGCTGGGACGTGAAGAAGTTGTTTCGCGTTCTGGTCACGTCGGCCACGTACCGGCAGTCGGCGGCGACCACGCCGGAAAAGCTCGAAAAAGATCCGCAGAACCGGTTTCTCTCCCGCGGTCCGCGGTTTCGCATGGACGGGGAGATAGTCCGCGACTACGCCCTGGCCGCCGGCGGGCTGTTGGCGCCGAAGATCGGCGGGCCGAGCGTCAAACCGTACCAGCCGCCGGGCGTGTGGGATGCCGTGGCGATGATCGGCAGCGATACCCGCGACTATCGTCAGGACCAAGGCGAAAGCCTCTATCGCCGCAGCCTGTACACGTTCTGGAAGCGGGCCGCGCCGCCGGCCTCGATGGATATCTTCAACGCCCCGTCGCGCGAGGTGTGTACCGTGCGCCGCGAGCGGACCAATACGCCGCTCCAGTCGCTCGTGACGCTCAACGACCCGCAGTTCATCGAAGCCGCCCGGCATCTCGCCCAGGTCGTGCTGAAACAAGGTGGGCCGACCGACGCCAGTCGCCTGGAGCTCTTGGCCAAGCGGCTTCTGGCCCGGCCCTTGCGTGCCGAGGAGGTTGCGGTCGTGCAAGCGTCGCTCAAGGACCTGCTCGCGTATTACCAATCGCACGCCGAGCAGGCGAATCAGCTTCTGGCGGTGGGCGAGTCGAAGCCCGATCCGTCGCTTGCTCCACCGTTGCTGGCCGGCTGGACCATGCTGGCCAACGAACTAATGAATCTCGACGAAGTGCTGAACAAATGACACTTTGGAGTGCGGCGATTCATCGCCGCTTTGGATAACGCCAATTTGCGCCGCTGGCTACAAAAAGCGGCGATGAATCGCCGCACTCCAAATTAACCTTGATCGGTTCCTGAGGTAATCATGAATCCCTTCCACGAATGGGTCCGGTACGAGACGCGGCGGCAGTTCTTCAGTCGCGGGGCCGACGCCGTGGGCTGGGCAGCGCTGATGACGCTGGCGGGAAAGAACTGGCTCACTGAAGCTCTCGGCGCCGAGGCCGCCAAACCCGCGCCCGCCCCTAGGCCGAACCTGGCCCACTTTCCCGGCAAGGCCAAGCACGTCATCTATCTACACATGGTCGGCGCGCCGTCGCAGATCGACCTGTTCGACTACAAGCCCAAGATGGTCGACTGGTACGACAAGGACCTGCCCGATTCCATCCGCAAAGGCCAGCGCCTCACGACCATGACCTCAGGGCAGGCCCGGTTCCCCATCGCTCCGTCGAAATACAAGTTCGCCCGGCACGGCCAGTGCGGCATGTGGGTCAGCGAACTGTTCCCCTATAAGGCCAAGATGGTCGACGATCTCTGCTTCATCCGCAGCATGCAGACCGAGGCGATCAACCACGAGCCGGCGATCTCGCACATGCAGACCGGCAACCAGATTACCGGCCGGCCCTGCATCGGGGCCTGGGTTTCGTACGGTCTGGGATCGCTCAACGACAACCTGCCGACCTTCGTGGTCCTCGTGGCCCGGCCCTCGAACACCGAGCAGGTGCAGGCGATCTCCGCGCGGCTCTGGTCGTCGGGCTATCTGTCGGGCGAGCACGCCGGCGTGGCGTTGCGCTCGGCCGGCGATCCGATCCTCTACATCAACAACCCGCCCGGTGTGCCGGCGCAGGTCCGCCGCAACACGCTCGACGGCCTGAAGGCGCTGAACGAGATGACCTACCGCCGCGTGGGCGACCCGGAAACCCACACCCGCATCCAACAGTACGAGCTCGCCTTCCGCATGCAGTCGAGCGTGCCCGAGTTGATCGACGTTGCGGGCGAGCCGCCGTCGACCTATACGCTCTACGGCGAAGAAGCGAAGAAGCCCGGCACGTTCGCCCACGCCGCGCTCCTGGCCCGGCGGATGGTCGAGCGCGGCGTGCGGTTCGTTCAGATCTACCACAACAACTGGGACACGCACGCCAATGTGGCCGGGCGCCTGCCCAGCCAGTGCAAAGACGTCGACCAGCCCTGCTACGCCCTGATCCAAGACCTCAAGCGGCGCGGACTGTTGGGCGAGACGCTCGTGATCTGGGGCGGCGAGTTCGGGCGCACGATCTACTCCCAGGGCCAATTGAGCCACGAGAACTACGGCCGCGACCACCACCCGCGTTGCTTCACCCTCTGGATGGCTGGCGGCGGCATCCGCCCGGGCACGATCTACGGCGAGACCGACGATTTCTCCTACAACATCGTCAAGGACCCGGTCCACGTGCGCGACTTCCACGCCACGATCCTGCACCTGTTGGGCTTCGACCACGCGCGCTTCACCTACCGCTACCAGGGCCTCGACCAGCGCCTGACCGGCGTCGAGCCGGCCAAGCTGGTGAAGGCGATTCTGGCTTGATCTTCAGCCCCGAAGGGGCGTGATACAACAGCCCAGGGCAACGCCCTGGGGAGGAGTGTTGCCCAGGAGTGCAGGGCGGGCTAGGATGTTTGCCGTCACCCATATCGAAGAGGGCCGGCAGATGCCAAGTGGAAAGCCGATCTTGCTCGCCTTGACCGTCGCGGCAACCTGCTGCAACGCGGCATGGGGTCAAGAATCCTCCGGCCAGGACAAACCGCCTGTCGATGTCGCCGAGGATTGGCGACTCCAGGACGGTTTGCTCAAGGGGGGCTCTTACGAGCAGGCGGTGAAGGCGATTGCCGAGGAACCGGGGGCTGCCGCGGCCGAGTTGCGGGCCGCGATGGCGACGCTCGACAAGGCCGTCCCGCCGCCGCAGGATCCGCGCTGGGAGGAGTTGTACCTTCGGGCATGTGCCCAACGCCGTGCCGCCCGCCTGCGCACACTCCTGGGAAAGGCGCCTCGTATCGTCTTCACAAAGCACTACGACCTGGGCGGCTCGCACTACGCCTACACCGAGGGCCAGTCCGACGCCCAGTCCGAGCGTCACTTCGAGCCGGGATCGAGCCTCTGCCTGCTCACCATGCGCGGTCTCTACGGAGAGACACGCACGCTCCTGGACGACCGTGAGGGGGTGATCCGCGATCCGGACGTCTCCTACGATGCCCGTGGCGTGCTCTTCGCCTGGAAGAAATCGCTCGACGAAGATGACTATCACCTTTACGAGATGAACGTTGCCAGCGGCGCGGTGCGACAATTGACCTTCGGCCTCGGTTTTGCCGACTACGAGGGGGCGTATACGCCAAGCGGGCACATTGTCTTCAATTCCACGCGCTGCGTGCAGACCGTGGATTGCTGGTGGACCGAAGTGAGCAACCTCTACACCTGCGACGGCGAGGGCCGCTATCTGCGGCGCCTCGGTTTCGACCAGGTCCATTCGAACTACCCCACGCTCACGCCCGACTGCCGCGTCCTCTATACCCGCTGGGAATACAGCGATCGCGGGCAGATTTTTCCGCAGGGCCTGTTCCAGATGAACCCCGACGGCACCGGCCAGACCGCGTATTACGGCAACAACACCTGGTTTCCCACGGCCATCCTGCACGCCCGGGCCATCCCCGGGACGCAGAAGGTCATCGCTATTTTCTCGGGCCACCACACGCCGCAAAAAGGATGGCTAGGAATACTCGATCCGTCGCGCGGCAGGCAGGAGAACCAAGGGGCACAACTGATCGCGCCGGTTCGCGGGACGGAGGCGGTCCGCGTCGATGCCTATGGCCAAAGCGGCGACCAGTTTCAGTATCCCTATCCTCTGAGCGAGAGGGAGTTCATCGTCGCCTTCCGACCCTCCGACTCCAAAGGCCGTTTCGCCATTTATTGGATGGACCAGGACGGACGGCGGGAATTGCTCGTGTCCGATCCCAAAATCTCGTGCAACCAGCCCGTGCCCCTGGCGCCCCGGCCGATGCCGCCGCCGCGTCCGAGCACGGTGGATTATCGCCAGACGCACGGCACGTACTATCTTCAGGACATCTACGCCGGTCCCGGGCTTGCGGGCATCCCGCGCGGCGCGATCAAGAAGCTGCGGGTGATCGCGCTGAGTTTTCGCGCCGCCGGCATCGGCGAGAACCGCAGCCACGGCCCGGCAGGCGCGGCCCTGAGCAGCACGCCGATCTCGATCGGCAACGGCGCCTGGGACCCGAAGACCGTGCTGGGCGAGGCGAAGGTCCACGAGGACGGCTCAGCCCTGTTCGCCGTCCCGGCAAGGACGCCCGTCTACTTCCAAGCCATGGACGCGAAGGGCTACGCCGTGCAGACCATGCGGAGCTGGTCGACCGCCCAGCCGGGCGAACGGGTCGCTTGCGTCGGCTGCCACGAATCGAAGAACACTGCGCCACGGCAAGCCCCACCGATGCCGATGGCTTTTCGCGCGGGAGTCGAGCAGTTGGCTGGCCTCGATGGACCGCCGCGGGGCTTCAGCTTCCGCAAAGAGATCCAGCCGATCCTCGATCGTCATTGCATCCGCTGCCATCATCTGCCGAAGGGAGACCGCACCCCAACCGCGGCCGCCCCGCAAGAGGACGCTGCGTTCAGTCTGCTGGGTCGCGAAGTGGTCGATCGTGTGGCCAAACGGCGATGGAGCGAAGCCTATCTGGCATTGACTGAGAGCACGCCGCGCAGCATTGTCGGAGGGCCATTGTCTTTCACCGGTCATCCGGGCGACGTCGTGAACTGGATCGACGCGCAGTCCGTGCCCACGCTCTTGCCTCCGTATTTCGCCGGTGCCGCGAAGAGCCGCCTTATGAAACTGTTGGAAGACGGACACTACGGCGAGACCCTCTCGCGCGAGGAGCTGGCCAAACTGGCTTGCTGGATCGATCTGTCGGTCCCCTATTGCGGCGACTACGTCGAGGCCAATGCCTGGTCCCCCGACGAGAAGGCCCGCTATGAGCGATTCCAGGAAAAGCGCCGGAAGATGGAACGGATTGAGCGCTCGAGCATCGAAGCGTGGATTGCGGCCCAGGTCGCACCCGATCGCGGAAAATAGGAGGTGCAGCATGGGAAGGGCGCGACGCATCGCGGCCGTGGCGGCTGCGATCCTCTTGCTCGGCGGGGGCACGCGGGCCGATTGGGACTAGGGGGAATGCTCGATCCGCGGATCGATACGCCGGGCGAGCCGTTCTCCTATTTCTGGCATCCCACCGACGTGATGGGACTCGCTCCGCTCGGCCCAACCTACAGACTGCGAAAGTACTGCACGTAGAAAACGTTCATCGTCAGGAACGTGACGACGACCGGGCCGATGCTCGCCAGGAACTGCGCGTCTTGGTCGGCGGCGAGGATCTTGGCCGCAAACGTCAGCACATAGGTCGCTGCGATGAGCGCCGTAAAGGTCCTCAGCAAGCGACGCCTGAGCTTGGCTGTCTGCGGACGGGAGTCGAGCAAGACGTGCGGGGCAAAGGCCACCGTGCCCCAGAAACTGAACATGCCGGCGTGGAAAACGGCGATCAACAACGGCGGCGACGTCCGGTCGCTCCACGGCGAGAGCCCGATCAGGAACCATTCCACGGCAAGTCCGATCGTGCCCATGGCCAGGTAATACAGGACGGCGGCGCGCCGTCCTGCCGTGAACTTGTGAAGGACCGCCCTCATGCAGCCGGCGATCCCGAGGAAGACGCCGAACGGGATCAGCGTGAAGATCCACAGAAAGTACGAGTCCTTCAGCACGCCCTGCGTAATGAATTCCTCACAAGCGGCGATGGCGATGCCGTAGAGGAAGAACTTCTTCGCAGAGATTGGGAACATGCGGTCGGCCGAGCATGAGAGAGTTCGCGTCGGGCCCGAAGTCCGGGGAGGCCCGCAACCGCGCCCATCGTACCATCGCTTGCCATCGCGGTCTATCTCCTGGCGTGGGGCACGTTTCCAACGTGCCCGACAACTCAAGGCACGCTGGAAACTTGCCCCACAAACGCCGGGGACTTGCCGCGTGGGCGTAGAAGGGATACGCTGTTTGTTTCCCTTACGAATAGGGTATTGTCATGCGAGCATTGAAGTGTTTCTGGATGGGGTATGTGGCGTGGGCCAGCGCCCTGGCGATGGCCCCTGCACCCGATACTCGGGCCGCGGAACCGGCGCCGGGCGCCTTGCCGCCCCAGGCCGAGCTGATCTTCGAGGACGGTTTCCAGAAGCCAGTGCTTGACCCGGCCTGGAAGGTGAAGGTGGGCCAGTGGAAGGTCGTCGACGGCGCGCTGGAGGCCAAGGGCCCGGACGCTTTCATCCTGCTCGACAAGGACGCGGGAAAGTCCATGCGGCTGGAGTACACCGCCTCCAGCGACGATCCCTGCGACCTGAGCGCCTGCCTGAACCTGGATGCCTCCGCCGCGCGCCCGTCGGGCGTCTTTTTTCAGTTCGGCGGCATGCACAACAAGACGACGGCGGTCGCGTACGGCAATGCCCGGCTCTGGGAAGGGGCCGACCCGCTGATCCGGAAGGGCGTCAAGCACCGCGTGGTCTGCGAGCGGTGGGGCGCCTTCGCGCGGTTCTTCGTGGACGGCAAGCTGCTCTTTCACGGCGTGATCCCGGAGGTCGAGAAGAACCCCAACGGTTTCGCCGGACTGTTCGTCTACAAGAGCGGCCGCATCGACGACGTGAAGCTCTACCGGTTCCAGGGCGAACCGGCTGGCGAAATCCTACGGGCCGAGCCCGACCTGAACGTTCGGGAATGGCTGAGCTTTGAGAGCGTCGAGAGCGATGATGCTCCCAAGCTCCCCACCGGCTGGTCGGTAGAAAAGGGCGACGGCGCGGCCCGCGTGGTCTTGATGCGCGACTATAGGAATTCCGACCCGCTCCCGCGCTGGATCGACGACCGCTGTCTGCAACTGGCCTTGCCCGGGCCGGGAAAGACGCCTCGGCTGGAAGGTTCTTTCGAGGCTCAGGCGAACGGGCTGATCGAGTTCGAGGCCCTGGCCGAGGAAGACGCCGGCGAAACCGGCTTCGAGTTGACGTTGCTCGATACCGCCGGGCGGTCCGCGGCCGTGCTGGCGACCGATGCCCAGCGGCGGTTCTACGCGAGTGCGACGGACGGACGGGTCTTACTCGATCCGGTCGTCAGCTACACGGGCATCAACCCCAAGCCGCCGCTCCGTTTCGCTCAGGGCCGGTGGTTCCGCGTGCGCGTTCACTTTGACGCGGTGCATGGGCGCTTCACCGCGGCCATCGTCAACATGTATGTGCCGGAACGGAGCTACAATCCCTTTCCGGCCACGGGCCATTGGTTCGTCTTCGGCAAAGATGTCCCCTTTGCCCGGGCGGCCGAGGGAGGGCGGATCGCGGGCCTCCGCCTGTCGCTCGCAGGGCGAGGACGCCTGCGCGTGGACAATCTCTATGCCATCGCCCCGACGAACGCTCTGACCGTGGGAGGGAGGGACCTGCGCAAGCCCGCACGGGAGCTTCTGGGAACCTCCGAACATCCTCGCCATGATCCGCTGGACCTGTACCTCTATAGCCTTCGCGAAACGCTCGGCACGCAAGGCAACTACGGCGAACAAAACGACCTGCGCAGCGGCAAACACCCCGAGGTGCTGAAGGCTGCCATGGCCTACAACGGGCTGCTGGTGGAACACGCCTTCTGCGAAGCCGACGTGCGCGCCCTCCTGCGGGCCCAGCACGCCTTGCGCGTCGGCGGGAGAGCTTCGGCGGCGGACGTTCCAGAGGTTTTAGAATCGTTGGCACCTGTTGCGGCAAACGAGCGGTACCTTGCCCGGCTCTATCGTGTGTACCTGGAAGCCTACCTCGACGGTGTGAACGCCCATCGCATGACCCGAGAAGTCATTCCTTGGGCCGAGCGGCAACGGGAGCGGCTCGACGTGGCGCGGGACCGCCTTGCCCGCGCGAAGGAAAAACTGGGACTCAAGCCCTTGCCCGACCCCGGACGGCCACAAGTGCGCATCGAAAAGGGACGTTATCGAACCGATGCGGGCCTGGCGTTCTACTTCCCTCAGACGAATTGGCTCTTCTGGCCCGAACAAGATCGCCTCCTGCGCCTGGACGGTTGTGCTACGATTTATGGCAACGTGTATTTCCAGGGGCCCGAGGGGCGATTCATCAACGGTCCGGCCTTCGATGCGTACGCGTCGTATTTTGTCCGCGGAACGCCGGAAGGGCGATTTCTCATCGCCGACGTCGTCGGGCTCCATAGCTGCTATACGCTGACGCCCGAATGGTGGCTGGCGAAACACGCCGGCGACGAGGACGTTTTCTTCTGCGACCCGTCGGGCCGGGTCCCGCTCAAAGGCGACAAGCGCTGGGAATCCGACGGCCGCGCCCAGCTCAACTTCTGGAACGAGCGCGTGCGGACCGCGATGCAGGCGATGGCCACGGAGCGCGCCCGGCACCTTGCGACAAAATGGCCCGGCCGCGTGATGGGCTGGGAGGTCTTGCAGGAAGCGCACAGCGGGGCCGGCTTCGCCCAGACGGGCTATAACGCCAGCGCGAAGCGGGCTTTCCGCGAGCGCCTGAGGAAGAGCTATGGCGCGATCCAGGCCCTCAATCAGCGGTGGGGAGAGAAGTACCAGGATTTCCGCGAGATCATGCCGCCGGCGCCTAACTCGCCCTTACCCAGCCCGCTCAACTACGAATTCCAGCGATTCCGGCAGGAGGCCTTTCGCGATTGGATCGTCGCCTACCTGGCGGCGGTTAAGGCCGAGCTGCCCGACGTGCCGGCCGTCAACCGCATCGTGGACATCGTGCCGTACCCCACGGACCACGCCTGGAGCTTCGACTTCACGGTCCTCTACCCGATCTTCGATTATTTCGAGTTCCATACCTCGATGGGAGAACGGTTGCGACTTTCCGACCGCATGTTGACGAGCCTGAAGCGGGCCTTCGGCAAGGAATCGGCGGTCATGGAATGGGGGCTGGGAAGCTCGGGTGAGCTGTTCGACGAGCGCGGCGCGCGGCGGGCTACGGAGGCAGAGTTCTTTCGTCTGGCCGCCGGCGGCCGGTCGCTGTTCAACGTCTGGTACGGCACCAACCCCGGTTGGGGCGACTGCGCCAACTGGACCGACCCGCGGTGGAGCCACACCACGCTCCGCTATAGCGCGCCGAGCATCCCGGTGAGCATCGCGCGGCTGCGCCAATTCGAGCGCTGGCTGCTGGACCATCCGCAGGTGGAGCCGCGGTTGAACATCCTGGAGTCCAACAGTTCTTTCCTCAACGCGGCGCCTATTCACGGCCCACGCTCGCGCCTTGTGCTGGCGGCCGAGACCTTGGAATCGGGCGGCTACGATTATGGCTTCTTGTGGGAGGATTTGATCCTGGCCGGCAAGCAAGACCTGAAGACCTCCGAACTGCTCCTGCTGCCGTGTGCGACCTGTTTGGCCGAGCCCCTCCAAGAGCGTCTGAAAGAGTGGATCGCGGGCGGCGGCCGGGCGGTGGCCATCGCTCCGCCCGGCATCTACGACCCATGGGGAAGGCCGTCGGGAAAGCTCGTCACGGCGGAGCGTGACGGCTGCTTTGTGGGAGCCGCGCGGAACGGCTCCGCCGCGCAAGCAATCCACGCACCCGGTGCTCGGCGATCTGTACCGCGGTCGATTGGGAAAGGGGGAACTGCTGGTGTTCAATAAGATTGACAGGAACACCAGGCCAGCGGTCGAGCCGGCCCTTTTGGCTCTCATCAAGACCCTCATGCCGCGCCAGCTCTTCTACGCAGCAGGCAACCGCTTCGAGCTTACGCTTCGCCGCGACGAGAAGGGCCGGCGCTACGTTCTCACCGCGCTCAACGGCGACCTGCAGGCACGCGCCGAAGATGAAGTTCACCTCCGCCTGCCGGTCCAGCGGGCCGTGGATGTCGAGATCGGTCTCGATTTACCCCTGCGCCGGGAGGGCGACGATCGCGTTCTCCCGCTGGCCCTCTCACCCGGCGAAGGCGTGGTGATCGAGCTCCGTAAATGAAAGGATTCTGCTTTGCCTTCTGTTTACATCGAAACAACGATTCCCAGCTAATTGATGGGTGACGCCCATGAAACCGACGATTGATCCGCCCGACACAGTTTTGGACGAGATCCACGAAACACGACGTCGTCTCTTGCAGCAGCATGGCGGAGTATCCGGATTGGCGGCGTTTCTACGCGAGCGGGAAAGTAAGACCGATCGCGAAATCCGCACGCCCGAAGCGCCACCGGGACCTAACCACGGCGTGCAGCCGACCGGGGTCGCCGGTCGGCGCCGAGTCGGAACGTCACGGTCAGTCACCGGCCGCTGATGCTGGTCGTCCATGAAGAACTACCTGCTCTCCGGGCTGCTGTTGTTCATCACCGTTATATGGGGCTGGACGTTCACGGTGGTGAAGGATGCCGTGGCCGGCTATGGAGTCGTGTCGTTTCTCGCCGTGCGCTTTGTGATCGGTGCTCTCTGCCTGGGGGTCTTGGGCTGGCGTAAGGTGACCCGCCAATCGCTGCTTGTGGGCAGCCTTGTCGGCATTGTCCTGGCCTCGGGATATCTCTTTCAGACCTTCGGACTGCGGCACACCACGGCGACCAACAGCGGGTTGATCACCAGTCTGTTCGTCGTGTTCGCCCCGCTGGCCAACCGGGTGCTGTTCGGCATCCGCACGCCGAAGCTGCTGTGGGCGGCCATTGGCGTGAGCGTACTCGGGCTGATCCTGCTGATGGGCACCGGGCCCATGCCCTTGGCCTTGGGCGATTGGCTGACCTTGGGAGCGGCGGCCGGCTTCGGCGTTCAGATCGCCCTGCTGGGCAGGTATTCGAGGGATCACGATACGCTCGCTCTTGCCGTGACGCAGGTTGCTTCGGCAGCGGTCGTGTTCCTGGCCGCCTGGCCGTTTGCCGAGCCGTTTTCCTGGCCCAGCAACGAGGTTTGGTCCGCCCTTCTGCTCACCGGCGTGGTGGCCACGGCCATGGGGTTCTACGTTCAGACGCTGGCCCAGCGGCAATTGCCGGCCGCCCGGGCCGCCATCATCTTCACCCTGGAGTCGGTCTTCGCCATGCTCTTCGGATATCTCCTGGCCGGCGACCGGCTGACGGGCATTCAAGTCCTCGGGGCCGCCCTGATGATCGCCGCGGTCGGCCTGGGAGAGATCGGCCCCGCGGTCCTTCGCGAGGGCCCGTGCCGGCAAGAAATCCGGGATCTTTAGCATCGGGCGGAAGGGCACGGCCACCCCTGCCGGCTCGTCCGGCAGGTGGACAAGTGTTGTAAGCGAGGACGGGCCGCCGCACACCCCGGACTCGACCCTTGCCGGCTCGTCCGGCAGGTGAAGAAGTTTTCTGCGCAAGCCGCTTTTCGCTCACAAAACTTGTTCACCTGCCGGACGAGCCGGCAGGGGTCCCGGGGCAGGTTGGGCAACTTCGGTCTCGCTCACAAGACTTCTTCACCTGCCGGACGAGCGGATTGTCGATT
>CAYTJV010000152.1:0-14118 GCA_964438165.1 uncultured Planctomycetaceae bacterium
GGCCAGTTCGGCAGTGAGTCGCTCGGCATGGGCCTCCAGGATATGCTTCTGAGCATCGGCGATGACGCGCGGCTCACCCGGATACTTGCACAGTCGGGTAACGAACTCCGCTGCGGCTTTCCGATTCAGTCCCAGCTTCTTGCCGTTGCGGACACGCTCCGCCTTCTCGGGATCGTGAGGCGGGTTCTTGAGCTTGACCTCCTTCACCCAACGGTCGGCCGGCACCAACGCCCCGTATACCGCTGCCCGGCACGCAACCAGCGGCCGCCGCGCCCACCAAAGGTGCAACGTCGAAATGTGCCCCTTGCGGATACTCTTCTCCCTCGACGCCTCGGCACTGATGGCCTCGATGGGCAGGTAATCCTCGATCAGGCGCGGGTCATTTGTTTGCATTGGTTGGCTCGCTACCAGCTTCTTTGCCCGGGTTGAGTTGCATGAGGTCGAACAGCAGCCCGACTTTGCGAAGGCGGTCCCGGGCGGACTGGTCCCAAAACGGAATAAGATCCAGGTTTCTGCGTTTTCGGTCTCCGGCATACTGGCTCAGGTCAAGCATGTACGCGATGTAGAACGTGCCAGGTCGATCCGGAATCGTAACACGCGACTGTACAAGGTGGAGCATCTTCAGGTCGACAAGTTCGTCCAGCACAAAACGGCGACCGGGGTGAATATCACGTTCCACTAAGAAGCAGTTCGCATTTGCGGTTACGAGGCAGAAGTCGCGGATCGTAGCGAATGCCGTCTCGATCTGAGAAGTGTCGTCCGCAGCATCGCGACGGAGTTCATCTCGCTTCGATGTGTCGTGTTCTCCGGATGCGCGGTTAACGTCTTCCGCACCGATCCGCGGCCCCCTGGCGTCGTCTCCGCGTTCCCTTGCGCAGTCAATGGCACGGCGGAGAATCGTGAGGAAATCACGCGCAACACCGCCACTCGCCAGAACCAACCGGTCGATTGCCGTGTCAGAGAGGATGTCGTCGCGATTAGCAATGCCGGCCTCGTGAAGAAGGCCATCGAGCACCCGACAGAGAAAGGTCTTGGCAATGTCGTATTTCTCCAAGGTGATGTCGAGGTCGATGTCGTCTGCGTCGTCACCGAGCTTGACGCCCACGGGAGGATTGCCGTGTCGGTAATGGTCGGTTCGGTGGCGAATGCTGCCGACCTTGATCCACAGTCCGCTGTTCTTCGCAATCCTGTGAAAGTAGTCGAGAACGGCAGCCTGATCCTCTCGGCGGATGTGGTAGAGATCGTCGAGAACAAGGAACGCGCTGCCATCGCTCAACTGAGCAATCGACTGGGCAAGATGCTGAAATCGCAGTATGCTACGGTGCAGAAAATCGATCTTGGATCGGAGCGATTCTTCCTTTGTCTCCGAGGCCACTTTCTGTGCGGAGTCTGCCTTTGCAGAAGCGCCGACTCCGCTAAACGGAGCGGGCAACTGCGCCTTGATTTCACCACCGATGCTCGATTCGGATGCCGTGCTTTCGGTAGTGGTGACGTGGGCGTTGTCTTGCGCAAACAGGAGCGCTTCGAGATCCCTCTTCATCGTCGCAAGCGATGACAGTATTTCCGCTCGCTTGTGCTTGGAAATGGGGGGAGCTGCGGGCTTTCTCCCAAAACGCTTCAGCCAAAATAGAAGCTTGTTCTTGGGATGCGCGCCGGCGGATTCAAGCCAAGATCGGAAGCCATCGATCGCGGCGATAAGGACGCTCAGAAGCACGTCGGGATAGCTGTGGCCTTTGAACGTTTCGAGGTCAACGTAGGCTGTTGGCTTTCGGTCAAGCGAGAGGTCTGCTTCTGCTTTGCGCAGGAGGCTGGTCTTGCCCGACCCGCGCCGCCCGAAAACGATGTGGTGGCGGCGGGACTTGGCACGGTCGAGAGTCCCGCGAGCCGGCTCGATGAAGCGAGACACCGCCCTGGACGTCGCGCGGGTGGCCTCCTCAAGTATGCGAACGAGCTGATCGACTTCGGGGCTGTTAAGGTCGAGAGGCATGCCTCACCTCATGGATAGTCGGAAGTGTAGAAGCTATTGGTTCTGAGTCATGGCACTTCACAATTGCCGGCTGAGGAGCCGTTGCATTTGGGCGGTTACCTCATCGTAGGATGGTGGAGGCGCATTGAATTTCTGGTTGACGTATTTCAGTAGCTCGAATGCGTGCGGAATAACTCCGGCACGCCAGTCGGCAAGCGTGTGCTGTTGCTCATAGACGATTTGGTCGGCACTGCACTGCCAAGGCGTCGAGTGGTAGCTGTTGCCTCGGACCATTGCCATGTGCCTACCTTGAACGCCGCGAAGCCGCATTTGCAGCCGGACGATTTCATCGTCCGCCAACCGGCCGGTATAGAGGTCAACAAGACACTGGACTGCTTCTGCACAGGTGTAGGCGAATGTGATGCCTGCAAGCAGCCTGCCGGGCTTGGGCGACTCAGGGAAGACGCCACCCTTCAACTCCTCCCATCCCTGGTCAGCCTCCAACCCGCGGCCAGTGGCCCTGAAGCACCGTTCATCCTCCTGGAACATCTCGTTCACGTACAGGCAGCCCGACCGGTTGAGACGCCAGAACTGGAAGGCGTCCTGCTCGTTGAGAGGCATTTCCAGGCTGTCGTCAAGGTGGCGTATGAGGTCAGCCCGTTTCTCGCTGTAGAAGATGTAGGGCCAACCGCGGTAGGTCACGCTTGCGGCCTCGGCCATTTGTTCGAGTTGCTGGATGGTGAACCGCAATCGCTCAAACTTCAGGGGATGAATCGCGGTCTCGCGGAAACCCAATGGCAGTGAAGCAAGGTCCTTCGGAATAAGTTCCCTGGAGCGGGTGGCGGCGTCGCGGGCCTGGGCATCGAACTGTTCGAGGTCGGCCGGTGCGGTTGCTGGCTGCGGAGTGTTGGTCAGCACTGCGCGGAATGAAGCCAAGAGTTGGTCGGCACGGTTTCGAGTGGCGTGCTCGATAATCGCCCGCATGTCGGTGGAGTTCCTGATCGGGGCGGATTCGTTGTTGTCCGTGCGGACATACAACGCGCCGGCCGCCAGCACGCTGGGGAAGTCTTTCTGGCAGATATGGGGCGTGTCGGGGAATCGGGGAATCTCGACGATGACGAAGTTGTTGCCCTGGCTCGTGTGCTTGATAACGTGGGTGTTGATGGGCGGGTCGGCGTAATTTTGCAGAAAACGGTTCAGGCGAGACGTTTCAAAGGACCTGCACTGCTCGTCGGTCAATCCGTCCCAAGAGAAGCCGGTGGGCGTTTCACTCACGCCGATGACTATCCAGCCGCCTTTGGCGTTGGCGATGGCCAGGATGTCTTTGACCAACTCACAGCAAGATTTCTTGTCGGCTTCGTCCCATGCGCAGGGGCCCTTATAGTCCAGTTCCTTGGACTCAAAGCCTCGGCGAAGGATCTGCTCCCAGTGCTTCATGGCAGGCAATGCGTGTTAGCCATGTTGCGGGTGGGTTCTTCGTCAACCGCTTGTGGCTCATGGATTGTTAGTGCCCGCGGAACCCGCGGGCTACCTGACTGTCTTGGCCTCGGTGCTGAGCCCGTCCATCTCTTCAATGGCCTTGGCCGCCGTGACCGTGGGGATATGCGGCTTGAGGCGATGGAGGCACTCGGCCCGTGAGGCGACGGTGCCATCGTGTTCGGCAGTGCGGTGCTTGGTGACGTAGAGGGCAGTGGCAAGTTGCTCCAGATCGACCACCGTCCGCGGTCCCAGTGCTTTGGCGACAAACGCAATGTGCTTCTTGTAGGCGTCGAGGGTCTTGGAACAAGCCTTCTCGCGCTTGTCCGCAAGCGCGGTCGCCGCCAGGCGCGGGCCGTAAGGCGGGGCCTGCGGCTCAAGCGCCAATAGCTCATCGGCGCGAAGTGATGTCAGTTCGTCGCGGAGATCGAACGAGAACGGACCATGCCTGTACAGGATGAACTGGAAGTCCATCGGCACGTCCAGGAGGTCCTGTAGAAGGTACACGGCCTTCTGCATATGGGTCTCGCCGCACCAACTGCCGCTCTCGCGGAGCCTGGTGGCGAGACGGGTCAGGATTGCCGCTCTATTTGACCGGTCCATGGGGGTTTGGGGGCTCCTCGGGCTTGATGATATCTTTTCGGTTGCGGGCCAGCCACTCCATCGCCTTCTTGTGGAACTGGGGGGCGACGAAAACGTAGTCGAACGAAGCCGCGGGCAATCGAGTCAGCGTTTCTGAAATCGCCACGGACGACACGATTCGCCCGTCCTTGGTCTGGACGGGGAAGTCTGGGGCACCACCTTTAGGGGGCTGGCGGTCCCAGCGAATGTTCTCCGCCGCGAATTCCTGGGCTGCGGCCTTGGATACTTGGTGCCCTGGCTCCGGGGTAATCTTAACGTCGTCGGGGTGGCGCTGATAGATCAGCCGGAAATGCTGACGCTCCGCAATGCGTTTCGCCGGGTCGTGGCCGGGTGCTTCGGGACTGTCCGCCGCCTGCAATATGCCTGCGATCACGTGGCTGTCGGTCATCTTAAGATGTTCCGGGACCGCCGTCGAGTATTGGCCGTTGGGAAGCCACTGCTTCAGGAAGTCCTTCAGGTGGATGTCGTAGATGCGGCGGACGGGGTGGAAGTAGAGCTGCGAGAACATGAAGTATCTGGCCAGCATGAGGGCTTCGGCGGAATGTAGCCCGCCCTCTTGAATGCCCAAGGCCGGCTCCACGGCGGACGCTGCCGGTGCTTCGGCCGCCTTTCCGTTCGCGGGCGGCGATTCAGGCGGGGCGGCTTCGGCCGGAGCCGGGGGCAGGATTCGCAGCGTGTCGATCAGGCGATAGTGGTCGAAGCGGCCGTAAGCGACGCCCGCGTGGTGTGAATCGCGGAGCAGATAGTCCATTCGGTCGGCGCCGAAGGCATCGCCGATGATGATCTCGGCAAGGATGGTTTCCCACGTGGAGAAGTTGAAGCCGGGAGTCTCTTTGGGACCGAGAGCGAGCTTCACCACGTCAATGGACTGGAGTTTCATCTCGGCCAGGATACTGCCCAGCCCCGGGTCTTCGATCACCGCCCTGGTAAGCTGTTCGTGCTTCCAGCCATCGGGGAGAAGCTCCTTCTCGGCGGCGTGTGAAAAGGGGAGGTGCCCCATGTCATGGCAGAGGGCAGCGACCCGGAGCACGCGACGCCAGTAGTTCCGCTGGTATTCGTCCATGACGACAGGCAGAAGGTCGCGGATGTCGTCGGTGAGATTGGCCGGATGCGTCACCACGTCAAAAATGCGAGTGGCAAGTTCCATGACGCCCAACGAATGTTCGAAGCGTTGATGCGTCGCTCCGGGGTAAACCAGGTACGTCAGTGCCAGTTGATGGATGTAGCGCAGCCGCTGGAATGGTCGCGAATTCAAGACCTTGCGTTCATCCGTGCTCAGGCGGACGAACGCGTGGATGGGGTCCCGTACTTCGTGGAACTGCTTGGCCATGGTCAGGGGGCCTTGGATGCTGCTGAATTCACGGCGTCGGCCGGGATTTCAAAGTGCCGTGCGGCGACAATCTCCTTCTTGGCATGATCCAGTTTAGCGGCTGGGTTGCGGATTACCACCAGTTCGGGATTTGCCCTCAGTGGATCCCAAACCACATACAACCAGTAGGTATCGCCAAGCTGGGTCGCCTTGTACCATTCGTTTGTGGTGAGGCGGATAGCGCAACCGCGGGTGCGGCCCTTCACTTCGATGCGGCGGATGCCTTCTACGGGATCGCGATAGCCGGTTTGCGGGTCGGCGGGGCCAAGACTCCGCACGTCAAAACCCCTCTTCTCGTGGCCGACACGTTCGCATTCCCAGCCGCGGCTGGTCTCGTGGGCAACGGCCAAGTCTTCGGCCGCCTTTTCCGACCGCCGGCGAATGTTGGGGTCGATGTCCTCCGGGGCCGCGGCGACTGCGGCGGCCTCGGCTCCGGCCGGCAAAACCAGAGCGGTGGCGACATGCTTCACCGGGCCGTGGCGGACAAGCATCAACTGGTCGAGGCCGGCAAGGCGTTCCTCGCGCGTGCGTTTCAAATCCGTCAATTCGTTGTTCGCCTGCTTGACGGCGATGTCGTCGTCAGTCAGCCCGCGCACTTTCAGGGCCATGATGCGATCCTGGGCGGCCCGAACGCGGGCATCGAAAGAGCGTCCAAGGTAATCGCGGCAGACGTCGACGAAATGCCGGCGTTCTTCCTGGCACCGGGTCCGCAACCGAGCCGCTGCTCCAGGCGTGTCGGATTCCACGGCAAGTCGTAGTTGATCATCAGCCGGCAGAATTGCAGGTTGATGCCTTCGCCGGCGGCTTCGGTGGCTACACAAATCTGCTTCTCGGTGCGGAAGACCTCTTGGGCCCTCTTTCGTTCATGGGGATTCATCGCCCCGTAGATGCTACAGGTGGTGTAACCCCATCGCTCCAGCCATTCGCAAAGGTACTTCAGGGTGTCTCGGTGCTCGGTGAAGATGAGCAACTTGCCGCGGCCATCGCTCAGTTCACGGAACTCCGCCCGTTCGAGGCATTCCTTCAGGGCAGAGAGCTTTGAGTCGGAAGCATGGTCTCGGACCCGGCGGGCTTGGGCGAGCAACTCTTGGAGCGTGGCGATTTCGGCCTTGAGTTGGTCGAGTTCGACCGCGGCGGTGAATTGGTCCGTCAGCCGGTCACGGTCAGCGTCGTCCAGGTCGTCTTCGTCTTGCTCGGCGTCGGTCATGCGCCCTTGCAATTGGGCCAAACGACGATTTCGCTGCGCCGGGGAAAGCTGCTCCAGTTCATGCAGCAACTCCTGCTGGCGTTCCAGGCGGCGGCGGATCGATTCATAGATGGCCATCGTGGAACTGGCCAATCGCCGCTGGAACACGGTGCGGGCCAAGGCGACACTGGCACGGCGGCGGCCAGTTCCTTGATGGGGGAAAAACTGATTTATGTAGGCGGTGACGGTCTTGTAGAGGTCGTATTCCTGCTGATTGATTTGGAAGGCGACGGTGTGGGCGTGGCGGTCGGGGAAGAGCCGGCAGCCGCGAAGGTCGCGGAGGTCTTCCTTCAGTCGCCTTAGAGCCCAGGGGCAATCGGGACCGAGACGAAGGATGTCGCGGCGGATCTCGGCCGCCTGGTTGCCAACGCGGTGCGGTTCCGGAAACAGGTCGCGGTCAATCAAGCGGACGAAGTGGGCGAAACGGTCGTCATCGCCGTGGTGTGGCGTGGCGGTGAGCAGCAGCAGGTGGTCGGTCTTCGCCGCCAAATGCTCAGCGAGTTGATATCGCTTCGTCTTTTCGACCTCATCACCGCGGCCGGCAGAGACCTTGGTGTAGGCACTGCACTTGTGGGCCTCGTCGATGATGATCAAGTCCCATCGCTCGTTCCAAACCCGCTCGCGAACGTCATCCTGCTTGGCGTAATCGAGCGATGCGATGACCTGCGTGGAGCGATGCCAAGGGTTGACCAACTGGTGCTGGTCTACGGCAGAGAAGATAATGTCAAACGGTTCGCCAAACCAACGGAGCAGTTCGTCTTGCCACTGGATCGTCAGCGGCGCGGGGCAGAGGATCAGCACCCGCTCGATGCCCTCGCGGAGCTTCATCTCCTTGTGCAATAGCCCCGCCATGATGGTCTTGCCGGCCCCTGGGTCGTCGGCCAGCAAGAACCGGAGCCGGGGCTGGGGCAGCATCCGTATGTAGACGGCTTCAATCTGGTGCGGCAGGGTGTGGATGCCCGACAGACTTACGGCAAAGTGCCGGTCGTGGGCGTAGGCTAAGCGAATCCGGGCCGATTCGATGAGCAGGCGCAGCCGTTCCGGATCCACCGGGTGAATGGAAGCCGGGGCCTCAATAGGCTTGCCAAAGACCAATGCGGCCTCAGCGGGAGACAGAATCGCCTCGTCGGGCGTACCATCGGGAAGCCGAATCCGGCACTCGTACCCCTCTCCCAGCTTACGAACGGCCTCCAGCACCACCGGCACAGCAAAATGGCCCGGCAGCGTCAGTTTTCGGCCAAGCGGGAACTCCTCGGGGCGATCGTTCATCCCAAAGCGCATACCGGTAAACTGGGCAATTTGGGTCCGGCAATCCCTCCGTGCGGCGGGGCCTGGGGAGTGCCATTCACGCAAATGTCACTATTCTAATGGTTTAGAGGTGATAGCGGTAGGATATCTCCGGGAGGGCGGGGAATCGTGGCGGGTGTGATTCCGTTGGGCGGACCCTTCGATTGCGGATGGCGCTCAGCCATGCCCTTGGCCGATCGGTGTTGGCCCGCGAGCAGTGACGAGCGTGATGCGACCGCTTCGCGGGTTGTTGCCCCGCGATTCAAGAAGCGGTCGTATCGTTGTGGCTGTGTTGTTGTTCGGTCGCCTGCTTTGTTGACAACGGCTGCTGCACCGCAGCCGCCGCTGCCGTTGGTCTAGTGTCCTTGGGGTCAGACCCGGTTTTTCGGTTTGAAACCGAAAAACCGGGTCTGACCCCAAGGACCGACGGCCTCGGCAAGCCGCTCAGCTTCCCCCCTCACCACACCTTTCCCGGAGAGTCTCCGAGTTATGTCACCAGTGCGCCGGCGGGGCCGGCGAACATCCTATCCACCCAATCCTTCACGCCACCGGCCGGTCGGCGACGCCGCGGTCCAGGACGTTGTCGTTGGCGAACGAGAGGAACCAGTCGGCACCCAACCCGCCAAACAGCACGTCCGTCGCGTTGTCGTTGAGCACGCTCTCGCCCGGGCGGAGGAACGGCGTGCGGGTCGGTCCGAGGCCTCGCGTCAGATTCGCAACCCGAAGGTCGATCGACCGCTGGGCCGACCACTCGGCGAGGATCGCCAACAGGTCGCCTTCACTCTGGTCGAAGGTCGTGCGGCCTCCGATAAGCAGGTCGCTGTCGGAGTTGCCGCGGAGATCGTCGGCGCCCAGGCCGCCGATCATCACGTTTCTGCCGGGGCCCGACCGGAGGATGTCGTTGCCGTCGCCGCCCACCAGCACGTTGTTCCCCGCGCCGCCCTGGAACGTGTCGTTGCCAAGACCTCCGAAGACGAGGTCGTTGCCGGCGCCGCCGTTGAGCAAGTCGTTGCCATCCCCGCCGAAAATCCGGTTGGCGCGCGAATCGCCCGTAATCGTGTCGTTCAAGGCCGTGCCGATCACGTTCTCGATCGCCGCAGGCGGGAGCGTTAGCGAGGTCGTACCGCCGAAGACGGCTTGGGGAACAGCCCCGCCGAGATTCACGGTGACGCTCCCCGCCGCGCGGGAGAAGTCGAGCGTGTCGGTCCCGCCGGAATCGGCGACGGTCACGTTTACCGGCAGGGCGTCGATGCCGTAGGTGTCGTTGCCGCCCTGGCCTTCGAGCCGCACTCGCTCCGTCCCCGTGAATCGAACATCCAGCGCGGTCGCGGCGTTCTGAAACACCACGAGGTTGGACGGCGTGGGAACGATTTGCGAACGGACCGTGAGCACGTCGACGCCTGCGGTCCCGCGGACAATGAGGGTGTCGATGCCGGTGCCGGCCCCGCCGTCGAACGTGACTCCCTGGGCAAGCGCAAAACCGCCGCCGGCAGCGGGGTCCACGGTGACGGTGTCGGTCTTGTTCGCGGCCCCGAGGACGGTCAGCTTGGTGAACGAGCCCAGCGGAGCATTGAAGAGCACCTGGTTCACGTTGTTGACCACCCGGAGGTTGGCGCCCACGCGCGACACGACGGCCGCGTTCGAGCCCCCTCCTCCCGGCAATTGCACCACCGGGTTGACGAGGATGGTGAACGTCTGCGCCACCGAGGTGTCGACGCCGCCGTTGGCCGTGCCGCCGTTGTCCCGGACCGCGACGGCGAACGTCGCCGTCCCGCGCGCACCCGGAGCCGGCGCGTAGGACAACGTCCCGTTGGCCGCCACGGTGGGACCGGCGGCGAAGAGTGCCGGGTTGCTCACCGCACTGACCACGTATCCCAGCACGGCCTGCGATGCCTCGTTGGCCGGGCCGAACGTGACCGAGGTCACCCAGCCGGGAATGCTCTGCGGTCCCGCCCCCTGGTCGACCGACGGCGGGTTGGCGGCGGTGAAAGTCGGCTGGTCGTTGACGGCGGTGACCGTGATGACGAACGTCTGGGCGGAGAGATTCACGCCGCCGTTGGCGGTGCCGCCGTTGTCCTGGAGCTGCACGGTGACCGTGGTCGCGCCGTTGGCGTTAGGCGCCGGCGTGAAGGTCAGCGTGCCCGTCGGCGAGATCGCCGGACCCGCGGAGAATAGCGCGGGATTGCCGGCCGTTACCAGGAAGGCCAGCGTTTGGCCCGCCTCGTCGGGCGGACCGGCGGACATCGCGGTCGCCCAGCCGGAAACCGTCCGCGGGCCGCTGTCTTCCAGGGCCGTCACGTCCGCCCCCTTGGTGAAGGAGGGGGCATCGTTGACCGCGGTGACGTTGATGGCGAACGTCTGGGTGGCGGAAAGATTCACGCCGCCGTTGGCGGTGCCGCCGTTGTCCTGGAGCTGCACGGTGACCGTGGTCGCGCCGTTGGCGTTAGGCGCCGGCGTGAAGGTCAGCGTGCCCGTCGGCGAGATCGCCGGACCCGCGGAGAATAGCGCGGGATTGTCGGCCGTAACCAGGAAGGCCAGCGTTTGGCCCGCCTCGTTGGCCGGACCGGCGGAGATCGCGGTCGCCCAGCCGAGGACCGTCCGCGGGCCGCTGTCTTCCAGGGCAATCACGTTCGCCCCGTTGGTGAAGGTGGGGGCGTCGTTGACCGCGGTGACGGTCACGTTGAAGATATCCGTGACCGAGATCCCGGACAGGTCCGTGGCCGTCACGCTCACCGTGGTTGGCCCTCCGTTGGCGTTCGGCTGGAAGATGAGCGTCAACTGGTTGCCCGCCACGCTGGTCGCCACCAGGGCGGGATCGGCACTGACCGCGGAAAACGTCAGGACATCACCGAAGGGAACGTCCGGGTCGGTGAACACGGCGGCCAGATTGATCCCCACCGGCGCGGCGTCCTCGAGCACCGTCCTGTCCGCGATAGGCTGGGCCACCGTGGGAGCTGCCGAGGTCACGGGATCCGTCGGCGCCGAGGCCACGGTCTCGAGCACCCCGTGGAGGTCCTGGTAGACGCCCTGGACGCGCAGCGCCCGCCCGGCCAGGTCCGCCGTCACCGTGAAGCTAGGCCCGATGGCCCGCACCACGCCCACGCCGGTTGGCGCCTGAATGTCCTGGAAGATGCCCGTCCCCGGGGCGGTCTCGACCTGCCAGATAAAGCTGATGGGCCCGAGCCCGTCGGCATCGCTCACGAATGGCGCCGACACGCTGAGCACGTCGCCGATGGCCGGGGTGAAATCGCTTATCGTCAGGAGGCCCTCCGGCTCGGCGTTCAGGCCCGGGACGAGGACGATTGACTGATCGGCGAACTGCAGCCGCTCGATGTTGGTGAGCCGGTCGGTGCCCTCGATGCCCACGTTGTCGATGACGGTGATGACGTCGTCGGTCGGATCGAGCGGCGTCCCGTTGTCATCCTCGAGCACGGTGTAGTTCAGCCGGGGGCCGGCGTAGACGGCGGTGTCGAAGCCGCCGTTGCCGGGCATGATCTCGCGGACGATCACGAGCTGGCCGGGGTTGTAGGTGCCGTCCAGCATGAGCGGGACCAGGGGCACCATGTTGTCGAAGCTGGCGATCTCGGCGCCCGTGCCGTCAGGGTTCGCGCGCACGCTGATGCGCACGTTCAGCCACTTGTCGCCGTCGATCAGGTCGTTGCCGCCGCGGCCCTCGATGAGGTCGCTGCCGTCGCCGCCCAGGATGATGTTGCCCGACCCAAAGGAGGTCACCCCCGCCCCCAGGAAGTCCTGCAGGCCGGCGATGAGCCCGATGTTGGTCAGCACGCTGCCCTGGAGGCCGGCCGTGGGGATGGTGAGCGCGTCGGCGTTGTCGCCGTAGAGGATGTCGCTGAACCGCGATCCCGAGAGCCCCTCCACCTGGGCGAACCGGGCCAGGATGCCGGCCGCCGCTGGGATTGGCCCCGCATCCAGGGCGATGATGTTCAGGTCCATGGTCACCCCGGACGGCTCGTCCTTGAAGGTGGCCCAGTCGAAGCCCGAGGCGCCGAGATACTTGTCGGCCGGGCCGCTGCTGCCGACCATGATGTCGTCGCCGCCCTCGCCGATCATGATGTCGGGTCCGCCGCTGCCGAGGAACACGTCGTTGCCGATGATCAGGTCGAGGCCGAACCCGTCGAAGTTGTCGCCGGGGCTGCCGTCCAGCAGTCCGCCCTGGAGCCAGTCGTCGCCCTCGTTGCCCATGTCCTGTTCGTTCGTATCGGCGCCGAGGATGAAGTCATTGCCCGGGCCGCCGAAGGCCTCGGACGCGTCCACACCGGTGACGACGAAGTCGCTGCCGAAGCCGGCGAGGATCAGGTTGATCCCATTGCCGCCGTGGATCACGTCGTTGCCGTCCTCGCCGTGGATGACGTCATCGCCGCCGATGTCCGTGATGATATCGTCGCCGACGCCGCCCCGGAGGGTGTCGTTGCCGAACCCGCCCTCCAGTTGGTCGTTGCCGGCGTCGCCATAGACGGTGTCATCGTCCGAGGCGCCGGCGATGAGGATGTCGTTGCCCAGGGTGCCGCCGACGATGACGGTCTCGGCGCCCGTGTAGTGCAGGTAGTTCGTGTCCGGGCCCAGGGTCGCCGGGTTGTCGCGGATGACCAGCGGGGTCAGGGCGGAGCCGCCCACAGGGTCGGCGTTGCCCGGGAGGTTGTCGGCGGCCTCGTTGATGGGCGTCAGCGGGTCATCCAGCAGTATGCCGTCGGGACCTGGAATGACGCTCGGGTTGAACTGCCTGGTCTGGTCGACCTCCAGGGTGAAGGCCGGCGTCAAGAAGACGAGCCCCGGCAGGTGCGTCGCATCGGTGTTGGCCATGATGACCTTGGCGAACGAGTTGTTTTCCAGCTCGGTGAGGAAGTTCAGGTTTGAGGTCCGCTCCAGGTAGTAGAACCGGTCGCCGTTCTGGAGTTTCTCGAGCTGCGTCTCGAAGACGAAGTTGAAGGTGGAGCCCAACATGCCGCCGAAGGGCATGATCTGCTCGGCCAAGCCGCCGATCCAGAAGTCGACATCGTCGAGCCCCGTGGTCGTCACGCCGCCGGGGCCGCTGGCAAAGGCGCCGGTGCTGTTCAGGAAGGCGAGCCGGTTGGCCGGGGCGCCCGTCCCGCCGAGGACCAGCAGGGTCGCGGCGGCGCGCTTGCCCGCGAGGGTCGTGGCGCTCGTGATCGAGTTGTGCGTGCCGTAGGCCGCGATGAAGTTGATGAGCGACTCGGGGTGCTTCAGGTGCGGGGCGAAGTCCGCCCAACTCGTGTAGGGCGCGAGCTGGGCGTCGCCCGTCCCGGCGTAGAACTCCCGGCGGGCCGCGTTCAGGGACGGGATGCCCGTATCGCGCGCGCCATGTTGATGGCGGGCAGGTCCAGCGGCAGGCCCACGAGGTTGTTGCGGAGCGCTTCGGTGACGAACTCGTCGATGGCGTTGCCCACCTGCCGGGTCAAGCCGCGCACGATGGCGCCGGCCGCCTCTTCCGGGGTGGGGCCGCTGGCCGCGAACTCCAGCGGGTTGAGGAATGCCTGGATCAGGCCAATCTCGCTCGAAGCGAAGGTCGGGTCCAGGCGGTCGATGGTCTCGGTCAGCATGGAGTGGCCGAAGCGGTAGACCGTGTGGGCGAATTCGGCCACGATCGACGGGTCGATCGTGACGTCGTAGTTCTGGAACCGGGGGATGAAGATGTCGATGCCCGGCGAGATCGTCCGCGCGAACTCCTCGAACACCAGGTGCTGATACTGCATCTCGGTGCCGAATTTCGCCGCCTGGAGGAGCCGCTCGCCGTTCCAGACGAGGGTCGACAGGTCGGCGGGCACGGCCGCCACCGGCGTGAGCAGCCACTCGTTGAGGAACGACACATCGCCGTTGGCCGCCGTCGCCAGCACCACGTCCTGCGTGTGGTCCACCAAGCGGTTGTGCTCCGCGTGGAAGACGTGGTGCACGGTGGTCAGTCCGATGTTCTCGTTGACGCGGCCGTCCCCGGCGATGTAGTGGGCGTCCAGCAGCTCGTTGTCGTACTGGCCCGCGCCCGGCACGTTGCCTGCGACGGGGTCCGCGTCGGGCGCCAGCCCGGGCTTCGGCGCGGCCGTGTGCGCGATGTCGTCCATGAAGGCGTGGCCGGTGCGGATGACATTGGCGGGGAGC
>CAYTJV010000153.1:0-14039 GCA_964438165.1 uncultured Planctomycetaceae bacterium
AGATCGAGCCCGGCCAGCCGTTTACGTTTTCCGTCTATATGAAAGCCGATCGCCCCGACACGCCCGCCCGGCTACGCGTTCAGCAGTTCCAAGGGGGCTCCACCGACAAGATGGTCCGCCTCTCGGCCAACTGGGATCGCTACAGTCTCACGTTCAAGCCGTGGGCCAAGTGGTGCTCCGTACTGGCCGGGCCGGACCTCTGCCCGACCAAGGAGAATCCCCATCCGCCGGGCCGCGCCACGGTCTGGGTCGATGCCGTGCAACTGGAAAAGGCAAACGAGCCGACCGAGTTCGGCGCACGCTCGCCTATCGAGTTCGGCATCTCGACCGACAAGCCGGGCAACGTGTTCGATTGGGGCGAGGCGGTGCGGCTTGGGGTGACGGTCCACCGCGCAACCGACCAATCGCAGCCCGCCCAGGTTCATCTCACCCTGACCGACTTTTTCGACCGGGAGGTGCATACCGGCGTCGCGCCATGGGACGTGCCGCCGGGAAATGACCAACAATTGTTGTCGGTCAAACTCGATCCAAATCCCCAGCGCCGCGGGTTTCTTCGCCTGGTTGCCAAGCTCACCGTTGGCCAGCGCACCGAAACCCGAACCCTGCGCCTGGCCGTGATCCCGACCTTCAAGAGCAAGGACTCGCGCTTCGGCGTGAACCACGCTTATCCGTGGCCGCACCTGTTGGACTTGTCGCGCCAAGCGGGGTTGGTCTGGGTCCGCGACTGGTCGCTGAAGTGGCAGGACGTGGAGCCCGAGCAGGGCAAGTTTAAGTTCACCGAGCCCGACTACCAGATCGACCGGCCCCGCAAGCACGGGCTGGAGGTGCTGGGCCTGTTGCCGTTCCCGTCGAGCAACTGGGCGAGCAGCGCGCCGGCGAGCGTCGAGGCGAAGGGCTCCTATCCCCAAAACCGGGCCCGCGTGGCCTACGCCCCCCGCGACGAAGCCGAATTCGAGAACTACGTCGCCACCACGGTGGCCCATTACCGCGGCCGCATTCGCTGGTGGCAGGTGTTCAACGAATCGCTGTTCACCGATTATTCGCTCCCGCGCAAGCACGGCTACGACGGCGGCACGTATGCCAAGCTCACGAAAGCATTTGCCCGGGCCGCACGCAAGGCCGACCCGCAGTGCCGGGTGCTGGCAGGAATCGGCTATATTCAAGAAGGCCAGATCCTCGACGATTTCGAGAAATTCTTCGCCGGCGGCGGGCTAGAGGTTTCCGACGCCATCGACATCCACCATTACCCCGGCATCCGGCCCCCGGAGTTCCTCGAAGGGCTTCTGGAGAAACTCAACACTTTGATGGACAAGCACGGCGGGCGCAAGCCGATCTGGCTCACCGAGTACGGCTATTACGCCGACGACGACCCAGCCACCGCCCCGCTGCAACACCAGGGCTTCGACAAGTCGGTCGGCAGCGAGAAGCTTCAGGCCGAGTACGCCGTGCGTTGGGCCGTGATTGGCATTGCCGGTGGCATCGAAAAGATCTTCTACCACGCCGGCACGTGCCACGCGCTGAACCGCGACAACATGCAAGGGGTGTTCTACAAGTACGGAGGCGAACCGCGGCGGATCTACGCCGCGCAGGCCGTGCTCGCGCACCTGCTCACGCCAAGCACGCGCTTCGTCAAACAGTTGCCCTTGGGCGACGGGGTCAAGGGCTATCTGTTCCGCGACGGAGAGCGCGTGGTGGCCATTGTCTGGGCCACCGGCCGGGTAAAACCCACGACAATCATGCTCACCGACGACCGCCTGCAACTCTGGGATCTGATGGGCCGCCCGCAGCCCGCCCGCCAGTTCACGCCCAGCGGCTCGCCGGTGTACGTGGTGGGGAAAGGCATTTCGGACGATGACTTTGCCGCCGGATTGAAGGCGGAGTAGGCAGAGGGTATTGATTGAAGCAGCTTTGGAGTGCGGCGACTTGTCGCCGCTTTTCCTTTTTCCTTGGCGGCCCACGTCGCCACGGCCGAAAGAAAGCGGCGACAAGTCGCCGCACTCCAAGAACAATCAGAACTCAATCACCACTTCCGCCGCCCGGTCGGGATCGAGGGCCTCGATCCCCGCGAGGGTCTTCATCTTCGCGCCCTGGTCGCCCACCTTGATCGTGTACCTCCCCTTGGCGAACACCTTAGGGCGAAACTCCCGGCCTTGGATCCGCAGCGTGTAGACGATCTCGCCGTCCTTCTCGTCGATCACCTGGACCACCGGAGCGTCCATGCCGCGGACCTTCAGCGTGGGCAGGTACGCCACCGCCTTGCGTGCGTAGTTGTCCTCTTGGCGGATCGTCTTCGGCCAGCCGGGATATTGCCTGGCCTTCGGATCGGCGACGCTCACGTTGCGCGGCCAGCATTCCATGGTGATCGTGCGGTCCTTTTTCTTGAACCGCACGATGCCGAAGCCCGCGGCCCGGGTGGTCAGCTTGTCGCGGTTCGGCTGCGGGTCGGGATTGGCCACGGCCCAGAGCGTGACCTTGTTGCCCAGCCCGTCGAGGAACTCGCCGGTGTGCTCGAGCATACCGGGCCGGCGGTTCTTGCCTGGCTCGGTGGGAGCCCACCAGCGGAGATACAGGTTGGCGATCGAGGGGACGCAGAACGACCAGCAGGCGTCGCCGTAGTCGTCGATGCCGTGGTGGAAGATCGTGCCCAGGTGCTGGTCGCCGGCGATGTGTACGGCAAATGCTTTGCGGAACTCCGCCAGGGCCTGGTTGCGGCCGGTTTGCGGCCAGCCGTTGGAGTCCAGGTCGGCGTAGACGCGGTTGTCGTGCGAGCCGTGCAGGTGCGCCCCGCCGCAGAAGATGGTCTGCGACAAGACGGCCTTCATTTCCGCATCTCTCCAATCGGCCGCCCAGTCGCGGAGGAATTTGATCTGCCGCTGGCCCAAGAGTTGGGCGCCGGGCACGTCGAGGTCCTTGGGGTTGTAGTTCGGGGTGGTCACGTGGTCGGGCCGCGGGCCGAGCTTGGGCACGAGTCCCTCGGGCCCGGATTTGAACTTCCGGTCCTCGATGATCGCGAAGCTCACCCCGCCGACGTTCATCGACGTGTAATACACGCTAATGCCGCGCTCGACGGGGGTGGGATCGAAGGGGTCGGGCAAGTGGCTGGTTTGTGCCCGGTGAACTTCCTCGACGTACTCCACCGGCTTGTAGTAGCCGCCGTCCTCGCCGGTGGGCTTGTTCGACTTCTTCCCGCCCGCGCCCCACAGGTTTGGCATGCCCACGTCGTGATCGTCGGGGATGGTGACCGTGGGGATGTTGCGCATCAGCTCGCCGAAATCGCGGCCGAACCGCAGCCAGTAGGCGTAGTGCCGGTTGTGGTCGTACACCTGGTCGCCGGAGAAGAAGAGCAGATCGGGCCGGATGTGCTTGAGGTTCTCGATAATGTCGGTCTTGGGGATGTCGCCGCCGTGGACCGGGGCGATCGAATTGCCGGTGAACGCGGCCACGACGATCTCGTTCTTCTCCACGGGGTTGTGCCGCACCAGGCCCTCGTAGATCGCCGCCTCGCCGTGGCGGACCCGGTAGGGCACGTCCTTGGTCATGTCCCACTTCTCGACGCGCAAAGGCGCGGTCCAACCCGGCGTGACGACCTCGGTCTTGGCAACCTCCTGCCACTGGCCGTCCCGCCGGACTTCCAGCCGGACGGTGCGCGGGTCGCCTTCCTCCAGCGGATACAACTGGGCGGTGAGCTTCAGCACATTGTTGTGGACGGTGTACAGTGCGAACGCGATGGCTTTGTCCTTGGAGACCTTTGGAATGTCCAGCGGGAACATGCCCGCCTTGGCGGCCGGCTTTTTCGCCGGCTTTTCCTTCCCCTCGCCGCTGAAAGCGGACGGATTGAGCAGTAAGCCGGTTCCCAAGAGCAACACGAAAAGCAAACGGGTGCGGATTCGCATGGCGGTTTCTCACTCGCAACAGTCATTGCCCGCGTTCGGATTGCTGCGCTGCGGCCATCATGCGCAATTGACCAAAAACCGTGTCGTGATCGGTCAACATGCCGCGGTCGGCTTGCTCGATGCCAACCTGGACCTTCTGCTTCAACTGCTCTCTTGAGATCAGCAGGCGGACTGCTTCACAGATCGCGTCGTTCTGAGACGAAAACCGGCCGGACGCGACGAGGTTTTCTATAAACGTTTGCTGTTCTGCGGGCAAGTCAATGTGCATGGTCCGCCTCCCCGTTCATCCCGGGATACCCGCCGCACGCGCCACGAACAACGCATTCACGCAAAGGTCAGGTTCATCGGGTACCTCGTCCGTAATTCTGGCCTCCCGGTGCGGTCTTGGCAAGGGAAATCCGGCTTGGCGCCGATTAACGGCCCTTCTCAGGCGGCATCGCCTCGGCGCCCACTTTCTTTGCCGGGCTCTTGGGCCGGACCCGAAGATCCCCCGTAGACGAACAGGTGCACCAATTCGACGACCTGGGACGACTGGACGAATGGGACCGACGGCTGGCACACGCCGGTCTGTGATCTGGGCTGGACGGCCGTCAGTTCATTTCTTTCCGCCGAGCGAGAACAACTGCGACTGGGTTCGCAGATACATGACGCCACCGGCGACGGCGGGGGTGGCGTAGCTCAACTCGCCCAACGGCACGCGGGACAAGAGTTCGAACTTGTCCGCCGCAGCGAGCACCACGACATCGCCGTTCTTCGCGATGCAATACAGCCGGCCACTGACCCAGACCGGCGAGCCGTAGAACGATCCCCCGACTCGCTGGCGCCAAATGACCTCTCCGGATTCGGCTTTGACGCACGTGACGATGCCGCCGTCGGTCCAGAGGAACAGCCGGCCGTCCTTGACCAGCGGCGTCGGGACCATCGGAACGGCGTGCGTGAGTTCGTAGGCGACCGTCGGCTTCTGCTCTCGTGAACCTGGCCGCACGGCGATGCAGCGCACTCCCCGGACGCTGACACCCGATCCGGCAAACACCAGGCCGGATCCCACGACGGGTGAGCTGATGGTGCGGTCGCGCAGTTCCTGGTTGAGTTCCCAGTTGACGCGACCCGTTTGCGGATCGATTCCGGTCATGCCGCGAGCGGTGCTGGTGAAGATCAATTCCCGCCGCCCATCCTCCGCCTGATTCACGCAGGGCGTCCCAAAGCCAGCCATGGAAGTGGGGCGCTGGATCTGCCAGCGCGTTTGACCGGTCTTGCGATCGACCGCGATCAGGGAACTCTTGCCGGCCGCGGCAGGAGGGTCTTTCTCGTGGCCCGGAATCAAACTCAGATCGTCCTGGTCGTTTCCCAGGACCACCAGATCCTCGTACAGGATCGGCGAAATGCCGCTGCAGCCCGATTCCACCACGAACGGTCCGAAGTCACGCCGCCACACCTCGCCGCCGTCCAGATCCACGGCGAGCAAGACGACCTGTTCGGGCGTTGTCCACGTGACGACGACGCCCTCGGCGTCCACGGCCGGCGTGGCCGTGGCGTAGCAGTGGTCCCGGTGTTGCTCGTAGGCTCGCGACGGGTATTCACGCTGCCACAGCACACGTCCGTCTGCGCTATGGAGGCACAGGATGAACCGTTTGGCCGTCTCCGGATCACCACTGGTCACGAAGATCCGCTCGCCCCAAACCACCGGCGACGAATGGCCGACGCCGGGCAGCTTGACTGTCCAATTGTAGTCCCGTTCGGTCCATTTCGCGGGCACCGTGGCCGCTCCGCTGATGCCGCTGCCGTTGGGGCCGCGGAAACGGGTCCATTCCCCCTCGGCAGCCCCGGCCGTGGAAGCCAGGACGAGGATTGCGGCGAGTCTGATTAGCGGCATGGACTTGCTCCGTCGTCGAAAGCAAGAAGGATCAAGGAGTTTTTGATTCTGAGCCACCACAGGTGAGGTGCTGGCTGGCGGCCTGCTTTCGGCCTTGCGGGCGTAGCCCGGCAGGGCTGGCAGCAGGCTGCAGAAGGGCACCGAGTGAAAACCCCGCGCGGCGATTGACGCTTGCTGGCTTGTTGCGGCTATTGTGCTCATCTGCGTGGCTCGTTTGAACTTCGCCGGCTGTGCAACAACACACACCGGAACCCAATGTCGTCAAAGCGACGACCGGGAAGAACGTAGCCGCGGTACGACGATCGCAGGTAGTCGGGAGCATTGAGGAACCATGCCGCACCCCGCATCACCCGCCACTGCTCGGAAGGTTTGTACAAGTCCTCGCACCATTGCCACACGTTACCGCCGATGTCGTACAAACCAAACTGATTCGCATCGAAGCTGCCCACCGGTGACGCGCGCGGATACCCATCGTTGTAGCCGCCGATGACCTTCCAATCCGGCGGCGCACCAGCCTCGGATTCTTCTCCCCAGTAATTGCCCGCACCGCGCGGTGGCGGCCATTGATTGCCCCACGGATACACGTCCTTTATCTTGCCGGACTTCTCTTCCGGTGTGCTGCCCTCTTCGCGGCCCAAGCCGACCGCAATGCTCCACTCGGCATCCGTAGGCAGCCGGTACGACTGCCCCGTTTGCAGCCGTCCCTCGCCCTGTTCCTTCTTCGTCAGCCACGCGCAGAACGCCTCGGCGTCTTCCCAACTGACGCCGACGACCGGATGCGTCGGCCCTTGCGTGAAGCCCGGACTTTTCCACGTATCGCCACGTTGCTTATAGCCGTCATCCCGCAACGAGTGCATGTCCTTGGTGGCATCGTACCCGCTTGCCTGCACAAACGCCTCAAAGTCCTGCACCCGCGTGTCCCAGATCGAGAACAGCACGTCAGTGCCTCTGACGGGAACGAACTTCATGCCGAGACTGTTGGTCCACGGCGCGTCCTTCGTTGGTCCGTAGCAGGCGCTGATCTTGGCGCGCAGAGTGAGGGCTTGCCGGTGAGCGGGATCGAGTCGCAGCAACCGCAGGATGAGCCATTTCGCTGTCTCCGGCTCACCGCAGGTCACGAAGATCCGCTTGCCCCAAACCACCGGCGACGAGGAGCCGGTGCCGGGCAGCTTGATCCTCCAGTTGTAGTCCCGTTCGGTCCATTTCGCGGGCACGTTCGCAGCTTCGCTGATGCCGCTGCCGTTCGGGCCGCGGAAACGGGCCCATTCGCCCTCGGCAGCCCCGGCTGTGGAACCCAACGCCAGAACTGCGGCGAGTCTGATTGGCCAACTCATCGCCTTGCTCCTTCATCGAAGTGCGATTCAAACAGATTCCCGTGTCATTTGTTCCCCCCGCCATGTTGCGCGTCCCACCAGGGAAGTGCCCAAGGAGTCGCAGACTCCAGCAGTCTTCGATATCGCGGGTCCGATTGCTTGAGGCAGGTGAGAACCGCACACCGGCGGACTTCGGGGACGCCGTGCTGCAACAGCCTGGCACAGATCGGGATGCGGTCGGCGACTCGTACGTTCAAGAGAGCCTCGGCGGCGCTTGTGCGGCTGTAGGGATGCACAATGCCCTTGGTTGGGTCCTGGGCGGTTTCCAATACGTGCAGGGCTTCGTCGCTGCCGATCTCGGCCAACGCGGGCAGAATAAATGCGTGCATGTTGAAGTCCCACCAGCGGGCCGGCGAGGCAGGGTCCCCCGAATATCCCGACTCGCTGCGTACCTTCTCCAATGCCGGATCGTCGCGAAACAGGGCTTCGCTCAAGGCGCCCACGGAGTCGGCTGCTCGAAGTCTGCCAAGAGCCCAGGCAGCCATGGCTCCGTCCAAGCCGACCAGCATCAGATCCCGGTGCATCGCACGGTGCTTCACCGCATCGAGGAGCACGTCGGTTACCGCGGCGTTTTTCGCACCGAGAAGGCCAAGGGCGAAGGCATACCGGGCCCGCGCTTCGATGATCGTCCGCTTTTCCTGTTGGCGGCTCTCGTCTTCGGTCCAGCGGTCAAGATCATCGGGACGGTCCGCCAAGAGCTTGACGACGAGCGGCGCGGCAGATTCGATTCTTGCCCGGCCGCAAGCAACGGCCGCTTCGGACCGAACGTCGGTTTCCCGGTCCGCCAGCAGCCGCACCAACGCGGACCGGACCGAGTCGGAGACCAGTTCGGGACGATGCTTCGCGATCATCCCCAGGTTCCAAGCGACCGCCAGACGCGTTTCGGCGCTGGGATGTTGGTGCAGTTCCCCTGCCAACTCGCAAAACCGCCGCGGCGCGAAGATGGCCAAGCGGACGGCCGCCACGCGCAGCGGCAACTCGCGGGAGTCGCCCCGCAGGACGGCTTCAAGCGCGTCGCGCGACGGCGGCGGACGCGGCGCGAGCGTCACGAGCGTCTTGGACGAGACCCGTACAGCGGGACTGCCCAGCGCCGTCAAGATCGCCCGCGGATCATCCAGAATGACCAGGTTCCCCGGACGCCGGAGCACGGCCTGTGCCGCGTGCAGATCCGTATCGCGGCCCTCGTCCATCAGCGAGCCCTTGAAGGGCAGTTTCGCGACCGTGGCCCGTCGGAACGCTTCCGAGTTGTAGTCGTTGTAGGTGACCACGTGGTCGACCATGTCCGCCTGTCGTAGTTCTTCGAGCAACTCGTCGTCGATGCCCGGTTTCTTGATGTCCAGATGCAGTAACCCCGCACGGTCCCGCACCAGTTGCAGCACGTCGCGCAGCGTCGGCACCCGCTCGGTTTGCGCCGCCGGCGCCGGCAACGAACGGAACGTATAGAGCAGAAGTTCTTCGTAATACGACTGCTCGACGCGGCCCACGCCGTCGAGCAACCGTTCGAGCCGGTCATCGTGAAACAACACGATCGCTCCGTCCTTGGTCCGCTGGAAATCGAGTTCGACCCCGCCGGCGCCCAGTTCAAAACCGGCTCGGAATGCCGAGAGTGTATTCTCCGGCGCGTATTCCCATGCCCCACGGTGCAATACGACGACCGTCCCGGAGCGGGCCGCGGCCACGGTGGCATGTCGGGCCTTGCGTTGCTCTTCGGTTTCCCGTTTCAAGGCCGCCTGCGGATCGGGAACCGTTACCAGAGGCTCTTCGCGACTGGCGGCGATGAGCCAAAGCCCCATTGCTAGTGAAGCGGAAACGAGCATCTTCCGGTCTCCTTAAGCATCGGACGACCCGAGTCAATCTCCAGGTGCTCCTTAATTCGCCACCTGCTCGCCGCGCGCATACTCGACCAGTCGCAGGTAATCCTCCTGCCGCTGTTTCCAGCGCGCGATGCGTTGCGCCCGGGGCTGAGTCCCGATGGCGCCGTAACCCATGGGGATCACGATGCCCGGCATGCCGCCGTTGGGTGCAAAACAGAAGATGGAATTCAGGCTGAAGACCCCTCTCGTCTCTTTCCAGTGCATGTGGCAATTCACACAGGTTTGGACCACCGATTGCTGGCGCCCCGAAAAGCCCCAGTCCTTGTACCCGCTCAAGAGCACCTGGTAGGTTGGCGCGTCATCCGGCGCCCGCGCCAGGCCGCCATGCTTCAGGTTGTCAAACAACAACCGTCGCTGGGCCCCATACACACGGCCGATCAAGCCAAGACCGGTGTTCGTCGCCGGATCGGGCGTGCCGTCCACATTCTTGTAAACGGACACACGCACCGATTCGACAATTTGCGTGGGAACAGGCGTCAACCGGTCGTCGAGCACGATCATGAACTGGACGATGGCGGCTTCGGTCCCGACCGGAATCTGCCGCGCATCGGGCTTCAGGGCGACGTGGCCCTGCCGGGCCGTTTTCTCCCAATCCACTCCTTCCTCCCGCAGATACTTCAGATACTCTTCGACCGCCTTACGTCCGCCGGGAAAACGCCAGAAAATGCGGTAGTAGGAGCGTCCTCGGATGCTCCACGCCACATAGTCAATCTGCCCCTCCTGCTGGTAGCGGGTCAGAGGCTCAGGCGAGGTGTCGATTTCCACCCACTCGTCCGGACGGGTAAGCAGGCCGGGTGGAAGGTAATTGGACTGGCAATCGAAATCGTGCCGCGACGCGAAGTGGCCAGACCGGATGGCCGCCGCGTAGTTGTCCGCCAAGGCCCGGATGACCGCCTGAGGCAGGGCGAGCCGCTGGATGATCCCCGCCAGCTTGCGGCAGAGGATTCCGCGGCGCTCGATGGCCTCCGGATCGTCAAACGGGACTTCGTCCGCTTCGCTCCCATACACGTCCCTGTTCAGTGCGCCCCGCCTGACCAGGTCGCCATCGCCGAAGCGGGCGATGTTCTGGCCGACCAGGTGATCAAACACGGCCCACAGATCGCGTTGGAGAAAGGCCCGCTTGAGAGGTTTGTCGATCAACCGTTCTCCGTGACTAGTAATGAACTCCTCCAGCAACTTGTCGGCGCGCGCGAATGTTCCCGGCTCGGAGTAGTAGCGCGTCTGGGGCCAGGCCAGGAAACCCATGGTGTCGCCCCCCTCGAAGCGATGGACCACCGGTCCGAGCGGCAGCTTGCCGACGCGCAGCTTGCGGTCCCATTCGTCCAGCTTCGTGGAATCCTTCGGATACTCTGGCCGCGACGGCAATTCGCTGGGCCGGATGTAGAACACGGCGAACAAGCGGTTCCAAAGGTGCTCCGGGTTGGAATCGTAGAGCGGCAAGGGCTTGTCGCTCTTGAGCGACCCGCGCAGCGGACCTTCCCGGTAATACCAATCCTCCGGCCCCGCGGCCGAGCAGGCCATGCCAAGGACGCCGACCAACACTGCGGACAACGCAGAAGTCGAAAAACGTCGCAAGGTCGGCCCTCCTCTTCCTCATCGCCCGAACGACCGGGATCACGGGGCCGCGCCGAACAACTCTCCATACCGCACGACCTTATCGCGGCTCCCGTGCATCCCCGTTGTTAGGCGTCTTTTCTCTATTTAGCGAGATCGCGCCTTTGGCAAGTGTATATCGTCTGCATTTGCGTTGAACCAGTCAACCCATTCATCGAACAGCTTGTGCGCTGCGATCTGATCAGAAAACTTACCATTCCCAGAATTGTAACGATTCATAAGCTCCAGGTAGGGCAGGTAGTTGTTCTTGAACCTTGTTGGGAAGTCAGCGTGGCCCTTCACCAGTAATTCAGGGTCAACTTGCCTCGCTTCGGTCAGTGCAAGGCGATATAGTGCCAGCATGGCCTGCGCTTCTTCGGCGGTCATCTCAGATGGTCGATCCCTGGGCCCGGAGTTCGCAATGCGAATTGCCTGTTGGACTGCAGCACTTGACTTGTGAAAATGTTCCACGGCGTCCAATTCGTCATCCGTCCAGTCCCGCTTCGAACTTCCGGCCAAGGCGTAATACGGCCATGCGAGACTCTGAAAGGTAGCGACCACTTCGCCGAGACAGATCCAGCTCACAAACCCGTGATCTCGCGCGTAGCACCAATTGTAATATGGCGCGGCGATCATTACGCCGATGAAGTACACGTACAGCAGCGGCATCAGTGCGGCGTAGAGAATCCGTCCGAGCGCGGAGGGCGATTCATTGCCAAGACGAACATCACTTTCGACCGATTCTTCGTTGGACATGATGATTTCGTCCTTTCTCGGGACATGTAGACGTAGGCGCGTTGGCCCACGGTGCCAACGGTATTGTCTGCAGTGCGGCTGAAGCTTGCAACGCCCCCTTTCACGTTCCATGACAGGATTGAACACCCGCAAGCAATAGCGAGAGGAATGCGATGATGGCTGCGGCAATTGAAATCCAGAAGGCCCATGTTCGGCTTTCGTGTTCCGTTGCGCGCTTTTCGATGTTCGCGACTCGCGTTGCAAGATCAGAGAGTATTTTGCCGGTCGGATCTCGTTCCTTCTCGCGGGATTTCAGTATCTTGTCGGCGGCTTGGTATTGGGGCGTGAGTTCTTTCCATTTGAGCCGCTCGGCGCGCAGTTCGTCGTCGCTGAGCGTACCGAACTCGGCTTCGAGTTCAGCGAGCTGTTTCAGGAGGTCATCTCGCATTGTCATGGCTTTGGACGCCGAACGATGAAGATCACCGGGCGGGCGCACCAAGACCAATCACCTTGGACAAATGGAAAAAGGGCATCGAAACGAACGACGCCGAGAAACCGCACACGTAGCCCGCTCCGGTGCATCGCTTTGTTATGCGGCATTATCTTGGGACTCGGCAAGTGAGTCAAACCTGGAAATTGTATCTCGCATGGCAAGGCCGCGCATCTCATCGCCAGATGCTGTATATGCGGCCAGGCGTCGTTGCATGCTCTTTCGGATTCGATCACGGAAGAACCGAGAATGAGGTTTGGGGAGCGCGACACCAATGAAGCCAGAACCGAACCACATTAGAACGAAAATGCCAATCACAAGGTACCATCGGAAGAAGAAAAGGCCAGCGGTCAACAAGGCAAGCGGGGCGGCAAACGTTAGGATGTTTCGCGCGGATTGGATCGGCGGCGTAATTGAGTCCTGCATACCGCGTGGCAACATCGGGTTATCCGGAGCCAAAGCCTTGCCCCAGTAGAGAGTGGCGCCTTGCCATTTCATTGTGTATGCGATTAGAAACGCGGAAGCGAACACCAGCGATAAGTAGATTGCAGTACCCATAGGAAGCGAGGGCTTTGCCGCATAACGTCCAAGGTAACCGGGTTGGTGGACCAATGGAGTAAACGTTGACAGACCAAGAATTGTAAGCGAAGGAAACGACGTTGAAAAACCGAAAGGCGAGCCAACTCCGGTTCACCGATTTGTTAGCATTCTTCGGATTCCCGCAAGGTTCTGTAGTACTGAAGGGATGAAGGGTGTACTTTGATAATTGGTAAGGTACCGTCTAGCTGAAGGCAGCATTCCGCGAATTGCGGGATGTCGTCCAGTGTGATCATGTATCGCCATTCACACCCGCAGAAGGTGAAGTAGTAGCCTTCTGCTCCATCCATTTCAATCATGTGGCCCGGCCCAACAAAAGCGTAGAGAATCTCGCCGTCTTTGTTGCAGATGGCCGAACAGACAATTGGATACTGGGAATGATCACCGCAGTCGCCAGATAGCACCATCTGACGGATAGTGTCAGCGTGATCCCCCAATTGGATATCAGCGAAATTCGACAGATCGCACGCGTGCGCACGGAACAGCACGCTGAGATGAAACAGCTTGAACTTTGCATAGTCGATGCCATCAAGCACGACCAGTTCATTGGCCGCCAATGGTTTTAAGACGTCGCCGTTGCGCCAGTATTTCAAGAATGGCTTTTCGTATTTGTCATTTATCAACTGCTCGCAGTCGTCACAGAGAAGTCGGCAGTAAAGTCCCTTCTGGCGCAAGCCTTTCTTTTGTTGCGTGACAGGGTCGTATTCAATCAGTCGATGCTTTTGCTTTTGGTCGTAGGCGGGCTTGTACGCGAACTCCGGCACCACGTGCGATTTGCGAAGCGGTGTGGTTCGGCAACACAGGGCGCATGGTTTTGTGTTCATTTTGGAATGCTAACTATGTAATTCTGCCGCCGGCGCAGCGCCGTCGTAATTAGTTATGGGGGCGATTGCGGCGGCATAACGCACATCGCAACGAAGAGCATTTTCGCGGTGAACCTGAAACCAGTCAAGCACTTGCGTCCGCACCCCCACAAATGCCTAGCGTATTATGCGGGCGGCATAACACGCTGGCGGCTCGCGGCGGAACCACCCCTCCAACGGCTACTTCGAGCGCGTCGAGCGTTCTGCCGCCCGGTGCGGCGGCATAACACGCCGCACGTCGCCGGACGAATGGGGACTCAACCTATTAGCCCATCGGCGGTTGCGGAGGATGCGCCTTCCAAGGGACGCCGAGGAAACACCGCCGAGTCCGGCGGCATAATATGCCAGGCAGCGCCTTGACGAGTGGGACGCGTCGGGATAGTGTACTTACGTTCATATACCAAGCGGCTGAGCACGCCCGTTCGTCCCGCCTCAGTTTGTCGCTGAAAGAGGCCTCGGGGCGCTGGCCGCGACAACATGAAAGGAACCCGCCATGAGTCAAGCAAGCGGTCGGGTGGCACGCGCAGAGTCTTCGATGGGCGTGGCTTCGGTGGGTCGACTCATCAACCACGCCCTTCGCAAAGCCTCAGGGCGTGCCACCCGGCCGGCCGAACAGGTGCTACCGATGACGCCGACGAACACCAGGCACATCGCGGAAATCGAACAAGGTCGCATGACCCGTCCTCTGAAAGGAGACTGTTAGCAACATCACCATGCTATCGCTTCCTGGTCGTGGATGTATGCCAAG
>CAYTJV010000154.1:0-13979 GCA_964438165.1 uncultured Planctomycetaceae bacterium
ATCGCAGCTGAGGATGTAGATTGCGCGGGGAAAATACAGCAGCAGCTCGCGGACGATTTGGCGTCCAAAGCTGCCGGTGCCGCCTGTCACCAGAATGCGCTTGCCTCCCAGGGCGTCAACCACGTCTTTCTTGTCCATTGCCATCTCGCCTTCTCTTGGGGCTCGGCCCGTTGGAGAACGCGGGCCACTCCGTGTTCGATCGATTGTCACATCACGCCGAGACGCGCCGCGCGGCGCCTTGCGGGGGCGTCTGCCGTTTCGCTTCGTCCAAAGGGATAATCCTTCCGGGCTCGCGGCCCAGGACCGATCGCATCATCTCCAGGTACCGCTGGACTTCCTTTTCCCAATAGCACTCGGTTGCCCAACGACGCGCCGCTTCGCTCTTCCGCCGGAGCTCTTCCGTCGTGATCTGCCCGATCAGCTCCGTCAATTTGTCCTCCTCCACGGGAATCTTCCAGCCGCAGCCGTAGCGATCCACGAGCGATCCCATGTCCGGGAAATCGCTGACAATCACGGGCACGCCGCCCTGCAAGCATTCCAGCATCTTGTTGGGCAACGTGTGGTAGTAGCTTAGGCACGTCCGCTCGATCAGGCAGAATCCGACGTCCGCCGTGCTCACGTGTTTCACCACGTCCTGCGGCGCCACTCCCGGGAGCACGTGAATGTTCTGCCGGCGCGCGGCGCTCGCTTGGATCAACGGCAGAAAATCGCCGAACCCCATAAAGACGATGTGTTTCCTCGCGTCGCTTCTCTCGAACGCGCGCAGCAGCAGCTCGATGCCCCGCCCCGCGCAGAATAGTCCCTGATAGATGAAGAGCATATGGTCGCCGGGCAAACCAAGCCTCCGTTTGAGACTGCAGTCCTCGCTCGGCGCCTCCTGGGAGCGCACCGGGTAGTTCTTGACGACGCGCACGTTGCTCACGCCGTACTGCTGCTCGTACAGCCGCCCGAAGCCGTCGCTTGTCACCACGATGCGATCCAGGAACGGCATGGCACACCGCTCGATGAGTTTCGCCGCCCGCTGGTGAAGGCCTTGGCAGGCAATCGTCTCCGATTCGAACTCGTGGGTGTCATATACCACCTTGCATCTCTTAAACAATCGGAACATCAGCGCCATCGGCAACGCGGACAAGGAGTGGGGATGGACGCAATCGATTTCCCGGGCGCGGAATTTCCAAAGACACCGCAGGGTCCATTCGAGGAAGCGGAGCGCCTTGCGCAACCGGCCGCCCCCGCTGCCTGTCCAGGACGTGCGAACCCGACAGACCGTCCGTATGGCATCCAGCCGCTCCGATTCGGGCAATCGCTCGCCCCAGGTCGCCAGGATGTGGATCTGGTCGAACAGCCCCTCCTGCGCCAGCGAGTTCGTAATCCGCAGGATCCGCGACTCGTGCCTGAACGTCGAAGGATACATGTGAATGTCGATGCGCATCGTGGCTGCTCCGTGGCTGGGCTGCCCTAGAAACGTTCCGTCGCTACCGCCTTGAATCGCTCCCGCAGCCGCCGCAAATCTTGGAAGAAGAATCTGTTGGACGGATACTCCTCGTGCTTCTTGGGCGGCGCCGCCATGATCGCGTCGAACTCGTGCTCCGAAAGGCCGAGTTTCTTGATGACAAACTCGCGGTCTCGCGCCAGTTCGCCGTGTTCGTACGGGTCTTGTTCCATTTCCTCCATCGCTTCACTGCGCCCCATTTGACCGGAGCAGACGAGTGTCGACAGATGCGCCCGGCGCTTGTCGAACCCGAACTTGGCGGGCAGGATGTACCCCTGGAAGAAGCGAGTGAAAATAGACTCGTAGTGTTTGCCGCCGTAGTCGCGCCAGTTCAACTCGTCCTGGATGAGCTTCTTCGCCGCCGCCTTGTTGTACTCCAAGTAGTTCAGGAGGGGGATGTACCTCACGCCGCGAAGCAGGACCGCCGAGACGAAACGGGTAAGGCTGATTTGCGGCATGGTCCGCAGCTTGCGACTTCCGAATCGCTTGTGGATGGCGCGCAAATGCCTAAGATCCTGGTTGTAGTAGCCCCAGGCCAAGGGCATGATGCTCTCGGTAGCCACGTTGCCGCCGTGAAGCACGTACTTGATTCCCATGCGTATTGCCGTGTTGATCAGGACGGCGTTGATGGCGTGATCGGTGGGAATTTCGCAGTTCGGCACAGAAGCGCGAAGGAAGGACAGTTGGAGATCGCGGAACTCCTCCCAATCAATGACATGGGTGTGAAGATCGATTTCCAGAACGGAGAGGGTGCGCTGAATGTTGCAAACGGCGAGTTCCGAGTCCCAGCCGTTGTCCAGGTGCACGGCCAAGGGGCGCAGTCCCAGTCGTCGCACGTGGTAAGCCACGGTCGTGCTGTCGACGCCGCCGCTGACCCCAATGATGCAGTCGTATTCCTTGTGACTTCTGCGCTGTCGGATCCTCCGGAGGAGTCCCGCCAATTGCTCCGCGGCCTTTTCGCCGCGAAAAACCTCGGTGGCCGCACGCTCATCATAGCGGCGGCAATGGTTGCACCTCCCATGGTCGTCAAACTGGATTTCGGGATCGGATGTATCCATGATGCAGCGCGTGCAGATGCGATACCCGGACTTCGGGGGCGACGACGCGATCCTCGGCCTGACACGGGACGACACCACGGTTGACATGCCATATTCTCCCGGATGCGAAGGAAGGAGGGTCGAAGTATAGCGACGTTGAGATCGGAATGCTACGCTAAAACGCCATCCAGCTCGCAGGGCGTTGGGTAGCTGATGAGCACCGCCCGGTACTTGCCGTGAAACACGAACAGACTGCCGGCCGAGGCCGCAGAAGCTCCACCTTCCTTGATGACGGCAACCAAATCGCTCAGGGAGCCGGCGCCGCCACAGGCAATTACGGGAATCTGCACACAATTGGCAACCCGCGACACCAATTCAAGGTCGTAGCCCATCATCGTCCCATCGCGGTCGATGGACGTCACAAACAGTTCGCCAGCACCCAGATCCTCCGCACGCCGGGCATAACTCACGGGATCGAGACCGGTGTTGACAGCCCCGCCGTTGACGTAGACGAGGCATCTACCGAGGAGGCCGCGCTTGACGTCCATGGAAACAAGGATGGACTGGCTGCCGAAGGCTTTAGCCGCCTGTCTGACGAGGTCCGGGTTGCTGAAAGCTACCGAATTGACGACGATTTTCTCCAAACCCAATTTGAGGAGCCGCTCCACCTGGTGCAGACTCCTCACGCCGCCCCCGTAGGCCAGTGGCATGAAACACTCGCTGGCGATATCGGCAATTCGAGTGAATTGTGGTTCAGTGCCATTGCGCGTCGCCGAGATGTCTAGGAGGGCAAGCTCATCGACCTCCTTGTCGTTGAAAATGCGAACCGCATTGATCGGGTCGCCAACGTATTTCGGACTGCGGAACTTGACTGTCTTAACCAGCCCTTCGCCCTGCAAAAGCAGACAGGGGATCACTCTTGGTCGAAACATCCCTGCAATGCCTCACGTAGTTTGCCAACAGTGTCAATCCGTAACGGTGGCTCTTCTCGGGGTGGAATTGCACACCCAGGATATTGTCCTTGCAGATGGCTGCGGTAAAGGCACGCCCGAAATAAGAAACTGCCAGGACGTTGTCGGCATTCTCACAACAGACGTGGTACGAATGGACGAAGTAGAAGCGGAAGGGAGCATCGCCTTCAAACAAGGGGTGGTCATGTCGGGGCTCCACGAGGTTCCACCCCATGTGGGGCACCTTTAGCCGCTGGTCGAGCCGCCGCACGTCAAAGCGTTTGGTCTCGCCGTCGATCCACCCGAGGCCGGGCAGATCGCCCTCTTCGCTCCGGCGAGTGAACAACTGCATTCCCAGACAAATTCCCAAGATTGGAGTTCGGTCCATGAGGACTTTCTTGCGGAGGACTCGCTCGATTCCGGATTCGCGTAGCCGCTGCATGCCATGATCAAAGGCGCCCACGCCAGGCAGGATCAGCGCTGAGGCGGCTTCAATGTCTGCGATCTTGGAGGATACCTGGGCGGGTGCATTCAGCCGCCGGAGCATGTTGGCGATCGATCCTAGGTTCCCCATGCCGTAATCGATAATGACTAGCATCTCTGGCCCTCAACGGTGGGACAGTCCGACGTGGAAACACTGCGCCGAACACCGAGCATGTGTGGCGGTCGGCCGGTCGCCAATCCTCGATCGATCACTCCCGCCTTGTTGGGAATTCGCAAATCTTGAAACAGGACCAACGCCGTGAATGCGAACATCATGCGGTTGTCGGTGATGTCGCCGCTGACCATTGCGCAGCAAAAGAGAAACAGCCAGATTGCCCCTCCCGTAGCCTGCGAAAAGGTTAAACCGACTTGGCAGCATCTGATCAGCCTCGCGGCCGGTAGTACCATCAAAGCGGTACCGACGATAAGTCCCACGACCCCGAGTTCTGCAAGCAGTTCCACGAAGTAATTATGCGGATGCCGGTTCCCGATGCTGCCGGCGAAGGGGTAGCACCCGAAGCCCGCACCAGCCAGTGGATTGGCAGTCCATACTTGGATCCCGTCAGCCCAAAGGATGAAGCGATCGGTCTCTTCGAGCACTCCCTGTGCGTCGGACCCAAAAAGCGAGAGCATCCTCGACCAAACGCCTTCCATCTCATTTTCCGAGTAGAGATACGTCCGGACTCCAAGGAAGAGACCTATTGCGAGTGCCGAGACGGATAAGAATCGAACTAGCGGCACGAGCCGGATCCCTTGTCTTCTGAGGAGAGGCAGGAAACAGACGACGGCTGGGAATACTGACACCAGTGACTGCCGCGTTCCCGAAAGGAACATCACGAAGAAAGCGCACGCGGCAATACCTCCGAAGAGAAACCGAGTGACTTGTCGTCGGTCGACCAGGACGATGGCAATCGCAATTAACGAACACAGTCCGGATGCGTGCCCCAATGCGTGATAGTGATCGGTTCCCAAAGCCCCTACAAACCGAACTTCGTCGACTTTTCGCGAATCGATCAATGCGTGAAAAACGGCTACGGCTGTAATGAGCAGGACGAGTCTCAACAGCCGATCGACACGTTCGGGAGTGTTGATCACAAACAAGGGAGCACAGACCGCCCAACTGTTGAAAACCAGGAACTTCTGAATTTTCTTAGTGACTTCCGGGTCATCGACCGTCGACGTCATGCTCGAAATAGCGACGACCGCGATGAGCAGTCCATAGGTTGCCGCGAACGTGGTCTGATCGGGCGTCAGATGTCGTTCATCTCTTAGGAGGACAAAAACGCTGAAGACCAAACTGATGCCACAGGTGGCCAAAGTGACATCGAGACTTCCCAGAATGCCTTCGACGGTTTCCTTGTAGGCGCCCGCGAAAATGAAAAGAACGAACAGACACTCGACGCTCAGCAAGTCACGCGGGCGTAGCCAGAACCTGTTCATGTCGGGTCCGGAGATCGACCAAGAACACGCGGTGGTACGACCCCGGCGCGCACTCCGTTCTTCTGGGTGTACGGCGCCCACCTCGCGATCCTGGCGGTGCTGTGGTAATAAGGTGCGGGAATGTAGCGAAACCACGCGAACCGAACAAGGTCAGTAATAGACCGAGATGCCCCGTAAAAGGGGTCTTCGCCGAACGCTCCGGCCATGCGATCCGCCCGCGGTTGTTCGTGCCCTGTAGCCGAAGTCGCCGGACTTCGCTCCGGGCGAGCCGAAACAGACTTCCGAAGTCTCTGAGACTTCGGAAGTCTGGCGTCAGGCGGCGGCACGGCGGCGGGGCTGGGCCGCCTGGCGCGTGCTGCGGTATTCGGGCAGAAGTTCCTCCAGCCGCGCCATGACTTCGCCCGGCGCGTGCTGGGCCAGACGCTCCAAGCGGTCAACCGCCCGGGCGATCAGGTCCGGCTCCGTCGGCCTGTGGTCGGCGACGATGATTTTCGGGTGGCAGGTGGGAGCGTGCCGCTCTTCGGAGGAGCACAGCTCTTCAAAAAGCTTCTCGCCGGGCCGCAAACCGGTGAATTCCACGGCGATGTCCTCGCCCACGCGGAGGCCCGACAGCTCGATCATGTCGGCCGCCAGATCGACGATGCGGACCGGCTCGCCCATGTCCAGCAGGAGGATCTGCCCGCTCTGGCCGATGGCCCCGGCCTGGATGACCAACTGGGCCGCCTCGGGAATGGTCATGAAGAAGCGTCGCATTTCGGGGTGGGTCACGGTGACCGGCCCCCCTTCGAGGATCTGCTGGCGGAAGATCGGCACCACGCTCCCGGCCGAATCCAGCACGTTCCCGAATCGCACGGTGATGAACCGGCACGGCGAACTGTTGGTGAGCGACTGCACGTACATCTCGGCGACGCGCTTGCACGCCCCCATCACGCTGGTGGGATTGACCGCCTTGTCGGTCGAGATCATCACGAACGATTCCGTGTCGCACTCGGCGGCCAGGTCGGCCAACTGCCGCGTGGCAACGATGATGTTCTTGACCGCCTCCCCCGGATGGGCCTCCATGAGCGGAACGTGCTTGTACGCGGCGGCGTGGAAGATGACGTGCGGCCGGTACGTGCGCAGGATGTCGCGGATCCGAGCTTGGTCCAGAATATCGGCGATGCAGACGTCGATCGCGACGCGGGTGCCGTGCTTGCGGAGCTCCTGCTCCAGGAAGAACTGCCCGTTCTCGGAGCGGTCGACCAGCACCAGCCGCTCGGGAGAGAATTGCAGGAGCTGCCGGCAGATCTCGGAGCCGATGCTCCCGGCGCTGCCGCTGACCAACAGCACGCGGCCGTCGATCCAGCGGCGGATCGACTGCATGTCGAGGGCCACCGGCTCGCGTTGCAGCAGATCGTCGATCGCCACCGGCCGCGGCTGAATGCTCACCTTCCCGGTGAGAAGCTGATCGTAGCTGGGCAACACGCGGACCGTGCGGTGGCGTTTGCGGGCGCTGTCCAGGAGCCTGCGGAGGTCCTGGCCCGACAGGCCGTCCTTGACCACGAGGATTTCCTCCACCCCATAGTGATCGGCGAGGTCCCAGGTCTGAGCGAGCGTGCCGATGATGGGCACGCCGTCGATTCTGCCGCCCAAGCGGTGCGCATCGCGGTCGATGAAACCCAGCACGCGGTACGTCCGCTTCCCTTCGCGGATGATGGCCCTCAGCAGGAGCGCTCCGGTGTCGTTGACGCCGACGATCAGCGTGGGGATTTGGTTGGAGGGCAGGAACGGCGCCCAGGCGAACTCGTGAAACCCTCGCCGGACCGAGCGGATGCCGCCCAGCGCCACGATCGTCGCGCCCCAGTCGAGCACGTAGACGCTTCGCGGGATCACGTGGGCGGCCAGCAGGAACCGGTCTACCAGCAGGATGGCCAGCAGGCTCACCGAGGTGGCTTTGGCCAGGGCAACCAGGTCGTAGAAGGTCACCAGCCGGCCCCAGCCGTGCTGGACGCGGAACCCGAGGAATACCAGCAGCTTCACGGCGACAATCCAGCCGGCGGTCGCCACGAAGCCCTGCATTTGCTCGGGCTCGATGGCTCCCTCGAAGCGAAGCCAGTAGCTCAGATAGTAAATGCCCCAGAAGGTGAGCACAAACAAGCCCGACACGAGGAAAGGGCTGCGAACGCGATACCAGGCGGGCGGCGCCGACGGATCTGCCTGCTCGTGGAAGGCCGCTGCCTTGGTCCGGCCGGTGGCATTGCGCTGGAGGCATTCGAGCGTCGCGCCCGACGCCGGCGCGCGCTGGATCGCGTTTGCCTCCGGCTCGTCGGGCGTGGCCGCCACGCGAATCAGGTTGTGATGGTTCACCAAGGACCTCCTAAATTGCCCGTAGGACGGATTGCCAATCCGTCCTACAGTGAATTGCACATGTTATTCTGTCAGGGCCTCTCAAAAGGAATGTCGCGGATCGGCTCGCCGGGCGGCGGTCTCGCGCTTGCCATCGAGACGGCCCTTGAAAGCCTCCTTCCACTTGGCTTCGACTCCGGAATCGTTGGGGCGCCGCTGCAAGCACCAGCGGAGGTGCGGTTCCGCCTCGGCCGGTCGTCCGTGGGCCATCAGCGTGAGTCCCAGCCCGTAGCGGGCCTCGAAGCTCTGCGGATCGCTGGCCACGGCGCTATGGGCACATTCGGCGGCCCGAACCGAATCGCCGATCGTAGCGTAGCGTTGGCGGGCCTCGCTCCACAGTCGGGCGGCGGCCTCGCCCCGGCTCGATTTGGCGTCCGCCTCGGCCCGCTCGGCGCAGTGCCGCTGGAGCCAGGCCAATTGCTCGGGCCGGCCGCGCGCTTGAGCGGTCGTGCAAAGATGGCGAATGGCTTCCAAGTCGGGCCGGAACTCGCGGACAACTGCCTGGATCACTTCCTCCAGGACCTCGGGCGGGGCCCGGCCGATCAGGTCGGCGACCAACTTGCGTTGGTGGTGGCGCCCGCACTGGAACGACTGCCGGGCAAGCGCCAGCCAGCGGTCGTAATCGCCGGCCAGCAGGGCCTCCATGGCGGCGGCATAGAGCACCTCGCCGTCGAAAGGACGGACCCGGAGTGCCTGCTCGATGCACGCCCCCTTCCAATCCTCCCCCGCATTCTCCAAGAAGCAGAGCTCCGCCAGATAAAGGTATCCTCGACCTTGAAGCGGGCAGAGGGTCAGGGCCCGGCGCACGTGCCGAAGCGCCAGGTCGAGATAGCGGGCGTGCTCGCCCACGGCCCGGCCAAGCCAGGCATCCAGGGCCTCTCGCGAAGGAAAGCGCGACCGCAGGGCCGCATCGCGCACGTTGCCCAGCGACATCGGGTTCTCGCTCTCCGCCTGGATCGTGTCGAAAAGCCGCAGGTAGCATTGGGCCAGTTCGAGATGGGCGCGGGCGCAATCGGGCTGCCAACCCGCGGCGGTCTGGAGCAGGTCGATCCGATGCGATTCCGCTTCTTGAGCGCTGGGGCAAACTTCCGAAGTCTTGGAGACTTCGGAAGTTTTTGCCTCGGGCGTTTTGTCCGAAGCCATTCGCGACTTCCGGTAGGCGTCCCAAGCCGGCTCCGCCATGGCGGCCTGAGCCTGGCTCTTGATCATCCATGCCCCCGCCGGCACGAGGAACGCAACAACTGCCAAGTACGCCAGCCGCGGGAGCATCCATCCGGAAGCAGTGCCGTGGGGCACGTTTTCAACGTGCCGGGCACGATGCAGTCGTGCCCCACTTGTTGTTTTCGCGGGCGCAAGCGAACTGTTGGCATGGCGCCAGAGCCGCGCGGCGCATGCCGCCAGGACCACGATCATCGCCACGCACGCCGGAACGTACCATACGAAGTCGACCACGGCATGCACGGCGGTCGCCGCAAAACTTCCCGTGACGGCGCCCAAGCAGGCAATGACCCGCGCCGACCGGGCACGAATCAGTCCGCCCACGCACCAGAATCCGCAGCAGGCGATGACGCCCGACAGCAGCAGCAGGCCCGCCAAACCGGTCTCCAGGCCGATTTGCAGATAACTGTTTTCGGCGTGGGTAAACTCTCTGTCAGCATCTTCCTTGAAGAGCTCTTGGGAATAGTAAAGGGGATAGGCTTCGGCATGGCTTCCCACCCCCGTCCCGAGGACGGAGAATTCCCGAATGCCCCGAGTTGCCGCGGTCCAGATCGATCGGCGGGATTTCTGGCCGTCGAGTCGTTCCAGGGAACCGGCCCGGAAGTCGTCGACGCGGCGGTTCACGCCATCCAATCCAAAGATGTTCAGCAACAAGGCCACGAGGATCGCGATGCCGGCCAGCACGGCGACGAAGCCTCTGCTTCCCGTCCATGCGTGCCAGCACAAGGCGGTAGTCAGCCCCATGGCCAGCGCAATCGCGACCATTCCGCCGCGCGAGAGCGACAAGAGACCGGCGAACAGGACCAGCCCGAGGCTGAGGGCCAAGACGTAGGGCTTTATACTGTCCGCGACAGCAAATGCGCCGTTCGTAGTCCCGCCTTCAGGCGGTTGCTCAGCCGGAAGCCGCCTAAAGGCGGAACTACAAACGCGCGTGCGAGGAGACGTGCCGCCGTTGCCGAAGGCGGCTTGGACCCACCAGAGGAGAGGCCCAAGCCCCAAGGCGAGAAACTCCGCGAAATGGTTCCGCGTGGTGAAGTTCCCTTTGGCGGCATCGAGCGTGGTTCCATACGGATGCTCGTAGAACCAGAAGAACTTCCCATTGCTGGTCACAAGCTGCACCAGACCGTAGATGCCGGTCAGCACCGCGGCCGCGGCGCACCACCGCAGCAGCCGCTCCACGTCCTCGATGCGCTCGGCCCGCTGCACCGTAACGAAAAACAGCAGCACGTACGCCGACAGGAGCACCAGTCCGTCGCGCGTCGCGGCGGGGGTCAGCGAGAGCGTTTGCCACGTCCCAAGCCGCGCCGCCGGTTGCGGCTGCGAATGCCACAGCGGCAGGAGCTCGCCGATCTTAGGGCTGATCCTGTCCAGCAGCGGCTCGGGCAGAGGGATGAGCTGGACGATCAGCACGGCCACGCCGCAGAGCAACAGCGGCGCAAGCCACGTGGGGTGAAACCGCGCGCGCACGCGCGATGCCTGGCCAACGGCCCAGGCCACCGCGGCAGTCAGCGAGAGCGCGACCAGCACGGCTTGTCCGAGGGGGTGACGCCCGGCCATCAAGAACGGCACCACGAACAGGCAGCCGGCCAGCGAGGCATCGACGATTCTCATCATCGGGCCGTAACCGAACACCATGGGCATTTCACCGTAGGGCAAGCTGCCAGCTTGCCCGTGTGCACTACTGGGGCAAGCTGGCAGCTTGCCCTACGACGGCGTCTAGGCCGCTCGGCGGCGAATGGTGCGAGCGGGAGGCTCCGGTTCTTCGGGCGAGGACACGGGGTCGGAATCGTCGGCAGGGGAGGTTTCGTCGTCAACCTCCTCGCCTTCCTCATGCGATTCGTAGCCCGCACCGTAACCATACCCATACCCGTAGCCGGACCCATAACCGTATCCGTAACCGCTATGGTAGCTGTAGTAGCCGTGATCCTGGTCGGAGCCGACGCGGTTGATCACCAGCCCGAGAATCGGGATCTTCAACATCAAGAGGCTCTCCACCACGCGGGTGACGAGGCGGCGGCGGTTCTTGGCGGGCTGGACGACGAGGACGACGCCGTCGACCAGGCGCCCGATGATCGCGGTATCGCTGGTGGCCAGGGCGGGCGGGCTGTCGATGAGGATGTGATCGTAGACCCCGCCGGCCCAAGCCAAGAGCTGGGAGAACCGGGCGCCGGCCAGGAGCTCGTGGGGGTTGGTGGGGCGGGGGCCGGAGGGAAGAATGTCCAGCCCTTTGATCCCCGAAGCCTGGATGTGAAGCGCGGCCTGCTCGGCAATGTCGCCGTCCGAGCGAAGGACCTCCGACAGCCCGTACATCCCCCGCAGATCCATCATCCGCGTCAGACCGGGGCGGCGGAGGTCGGCGTCAATCAAGAGGGTCTTCTTGTCCGACTGGGCGTACCCGACGGCCAGGTTGGCCAGCAGGGTGGTCTTGCCGTCGCCGGCCTCGGCGCTGGAGATCACGATTTGCCGCGCGTCGGAATGGGCCAGGTCCAACGCCGTGCGCAGCGTGCGGAACGCCTCGCTCTCCTGGGAGGTGGGATCGGCGTACATCGTGATCCCCTCCAGGCCGGCAGCGTCCGGGGCCTTCATCTGCTGGACCATCGAGAGCACCGGCACTCCCAGCCGGTTCTGCATCTCGTCGAGGGAGCGGAAGCGGTCGTCCAGGGCGTCCAACAGATGGACCAGGGCCAGCCCCGCCCCAAACCCTCCAAGCACCACGAGGATGAGCACGTAGCTCAGCCGCGGCGAGACGGGGCGCAGCGACGGCTGCGGCTGCTGGATCACCGCCGTGCGGACTTCCGAACCGTCGCGCCGCAGATCGAGCTCGGTGATCTTCCTGAACAGCTCGTCGTACTCGCCGCCGAACCGTTTCTCTTCGCGTTCCAGGCCCTGGATCTGCAGCAATTGACCGCTCAGTCCGACCGCCTGCTGGCGGGCCTCGTCGAACCGCGCCTGGATCTGGGCCTCTTTCTCGCGGATTTCTTCCAGACGCTGGCGCACGGTCTCCAGAAGCCACGGCCCGAGCCGCCCCTTGCGGAGCTCCGCGATCCGCTCGTGGAGCCGATCCTGGTAACCGCCGAGAAACTCCTCGGTCATGGCCACCCGCTCGCGCAGCGCCAAGAGCTCGGGATGATTGGGACCGAATTCGCCCCGCATTCGCGCCAAGGCGGAGCGGTCCTCCATCAAGCGTTGTTCGAGATTGGCTTGGGCCGTGCTGTCGCGGGGGCCGAGCCCCAACATGCTCATCAGCATCTCCCGGCCCGCCACGTCGCCCAGGGCCATCAGGTGCTGACCGATGTCCTCGCCGTTGCGGACCGCGCCGTCGATCGCTTTCCAGGAGGCCTCCATCTCGGCGCGCTGCTTCTGCAGCGTGATCAGCGCGGTGTTGAAGAATACGCATCGCTCCAGCATGGGGTGCAGCGTCTTGGTTTCGGAGTCGAACTTGATGTCGTTGAGTTGCCGGCGGGTCTCGACGAGTTTCTCCTGAACCGCGCGGAGACTCTTGCCGACCTCGGTCCGCTGCTTGGTCAACTGCCCCATCACCTCGGCCGTGGTCCCTTGGTGCATATCGCGCATGAAGTCGACATACGATTGGACGACCGCGTTGACCACGCGGACCGCAACCTGGGGATCGCGAGAGGAGTAAGCGACCTCGAGGATGCTGGTGGCGCGAATCGAGCGCGCCGACAGCCCCTTTTGCAGGGTCTCGACCCATCGCTCCTTGGGCACGCCCTTCAAGTCGATGCGGTCGTCCGGGCCGAGGTTCTCCAGGGCCCGTTCCAGCACCTTCGCGCTGCGGATCATGTTCTCGAAGGTCGGCATCGTGTTGCGGCGCTGCGACTCCTCGCCGGTCATCGACGTGTTGAGCTGGTCGCGGCCGACCTGGGTGACGACGATCGCGGCTTTGGCGGAGTAGAGTCGGGTCGCCGTGGCGTAGTAGAGGCCGCCCAGAATCGCCGCGGCGGCGAGAGTCAGGACGACCACGTTCTTGCGGTAGCGGACCGCCAGCACGAAGCGGAGCAGGTTCTGGGCGACCATCGCGCCGGACTGGATGCCCGTCTCGCCGTCGGCGGCCATTCTCGTCGATTCCTGCACCATGATTGCCAAACCGTTAGAATCCGGGAAGGGCACTGGAAAAACCGACGCGGAAGAACGTTTGCAGGGTATCGACGACCACCGTGGCCGGCGTTCGCTCCACGGAGACCGTGTCCCCCGGCTGGAGCTCGAGGTTCTCGCGTCCGCGTTTTGCGGCTTGGATGCTGACTTCGATGTTGGCCGGGGCCTTTTGTCCTGCTGAGCGACGAATCACGAGGACCTTGTCGGCCACCGGACTGGAAATGCCGCCGGCCAGCGCCAGGGCGTCCAGGAAATAGAGGGGGCGATTGGCCGGGTACTCGAATTCCCCGGGTTTCTGCACCAATCCAATCACCGAAACCGGGGGAATATCCCGTTTGATCACGTGTACCACGTCGCCGTCTTCGAGCAAATGCGGCGCCGTCTGGTCGCGGGCGGCCGTGGCCAGGTTCACGCGGAAGGTCGCCCCGGCCGGGCCGCCGAGCGGCTGTAGGTGCCCGGTGAGCGACGCTTCCCCTGCCCCACTCGGCCCGTACGGCCTCGCCCCGGCTGGCTTGCTGCGGCGGATCTCGACCTCCGGCCCGGCCTCCTTGCTCAATCCGCCCGCCGAAACCAGGGCCGCCAGCAAGGTGCTCGACATCCGAGGCACGTGCTGAACGCCCGGCTCGGCGACCGCCCCCACGACGGTGATCTTGTTCATCCGCGGCTGCTTCATGGTCACGGTAATGGACGGGTTGCGGAAGATGCCTCGGGCCTGCGATTCGGCGGCGATCGTCTGTTCGGCCTGCTCCAGTTCCATCCCCGCCACCTGCACCCTGCCGACCAACGGGACCTCCACGGTTCCGTCCTGCCCGACCCGCCCCGGCGTGGCCGACGTGGTCAACTTGCTGTAGTCGGTGACCC
>CAYTJV010000155.1:0-13942 GCA_964438165.1 uncultured Planctomycetaceae bacterium
TCACCTTGTCACCTTGTCACCTTGTCACCTTGTCACCTTGTCACCTTGTCACCTCGTAGCGCTCCCGGGCCGCGAGGAAATTGGCCTTCAGGAAGCGGAAATAGCAGTTCTGCTCGTCTTCGCCCACGATCTGCGCGCCGAATCGCCGGTGAAAGGCGACGACGCGGGCGTTGTCCTTGCGGACTTCGAAGTGCGACTCGGCGAATCCCAATTCGTCGAAACCGCACCGGTACACCAGCAAGGCCGACTCGACGGAGATCCACGGCGAGCTGCCCGGCCGGATGACCCAACTGCCCCAAGAGAACGAATCGCCGCGGAAGTCGTACAGTCGCACGGTGCCGCACGGCTGGCGCTCTTTGCTCTCGATGATGAAGTAGTATTCGAGGCCCTGCCGCTCCCGCTGCTTGTAGTCGGCCAGCCATTGGCGCTGGAGATCGATGCTGTCGGAAGTCGGAGAAAGGAACCGGCTCAATCGAGGGTCCAAGCGCAGGCCGAGAATGAAGGCGGCATCGTCGAGCTCCACCGGCCGCAAGTCAATCGCCCGTCCGCAAACGGAAGGTCTTATGGAGATCGGGTTTGTAGCCGCCAATCGTCGCCCCGCCGGGATAAACCCGGCGGCGGCGTTTACAGGTTGAGTCACCTTGTCACCTTCTCACCTTCTCACCTTGTCACCTTGTCACCTTGTCACCCCGCCCGCCGCACGGCCTCCTGCTGCGGCTTCGTCCAGTAGTGCTCGCGGTGTTCGCGGTAGTAGGCTGCCGTGCGCCGCAATCCTTCCGGCAAGCTGGTGCTCGGCTCCCAGCCTACGAGGCGGCGGATCTTCGTGATGTCGGAGTAGAAGTCGCCCGGCTCCTGGGCCTTGCGCTCGGCACTGAACGGGGCGAACTGCCACGAGCCGCTGCCGCAGATCTCCACCAGCAGCTTGGCCAGCTCGAGGAAATTCGTGGGCCGGTCGACGCCCACGTTGAGTATCTCGCCGTTGGCCGCCTCCGCCAGCGCCGCAAGGAGGATCGCCTCCACGCAGTCGTCGACGTAGAGGAAATCGCGCTGGATCGTGCCGGTGCCGAAAATGGGGATCGTCTGGTTGTCGAGCGCCAGGCGGACGAACCAGTTGACCACGCCGTATTGCGAATGCCGCATCTGGGCCCGGGGGCCGTAGATGTTCGTCAGGCGCAACAGGACCGCGTCGATTCCGTGGATGTCGTGGTAGACCTGGATGATTTTCTCCGCCGTGAGGTTCGAGATCTCGTAGATCCCCTTGGGGTTCGAGGGGGCCGTTTCGTCGACGGGGAGCCGGGTGGCCGGGCCGTACTGCCCGCGCGTCCCGGTGAAGACCACCTTCGCCCGCGGATGGAACCGCCGCACCGCCTCCATGAGGATGGCCGTGCCCTTGATGTTGAACTCGATGTCGGGCAGCGGGTTGGTGAGGCTCATCACGTGGGAGACCTGGCCGGCTAGGTGGAACACGTAGTCCTGGTCGCGGACCAGCCAATTCATGGCGTGCGGGTCGCAGATGTCGCCGAAGTGGATCCGCACCCGGTCCTTGACCGGCTCGACGTTGAACAGGTTCCCGCCGTACTCGGGGATCATGGCGTCGATGATCGTCACCTCCGCCCCCGACTCGACCAGCCGGATGGCGAGGCTCGAGCCGAGGAAGCCCAGCCCGCCGGTGATCAAGACCTTGGTCCCCTGCCACGACCGCATGTCGGGCTTCGTTGCGAGCTCGGTGGTCATGCCGCCTCCCTTGGACTTGCGTCGGACTCCGTTGAGCGATCTTGACCTTGTGGTGCAGGCGTCTCGCCTGCCTTGTCGAGTACATGCGGGACGCATGCACCACAAGAATTCGCCGCAGCTTCGTTGACGGCGCGGGCCACGGCGTCCGCCTCGGCCATCGACAGCCCGACATACATCGGCAGCGAGAGGATTTCGCCGGCGACCCGCTCGGTGACGGGCAGGTCTCCGCCGCGATAGCCCAGATCGGCATACGCTTCCTGCAAGTGTACGGGCACCGGATAATGAACCAGGGTCTCTACGCCGCGGCCGCGGAGCCGGGCCTGGAGTGCGTCGCGGTCCGGGTGGCGGATCACGTAGAGGTGGTACACGTGGTACGTCTCTGCCTGGCTGCCGCGGACTGTGGGGCGGACCACGTGCTCCAGCAGCCGGTCGTAGCGCGCGGCCAGCACGCGGCGGATCGCGTTGTGCTCGTCCAAGTGTTTGAGCTTCACGCTGAGGATGGCCGCCTGGATCTCGTCGAGCCGGCTGTTCACGCCCCGCTCCAAGTGGCGATAGCGGCTTGCTTGGCCGTACGTCCGCAACCGCCGCAGCCGGGCCGCAAGCTGCGAGTCCCGGGTGATGACCGCGCCCCCGTCGCCGCACGCCCCCAAGTTCTTGGTCGGATAGAAGCTGAACGCCCCCAAGTGCCCCAGCGTCCCCACGAGTCGGCCGCCGAGCCTGGCCCCATGCGCTTGGGCACAGTCCTCGATGAGCAACAGCCCGTGCCGCTGAGTAATCGCTGCCAAGGCAGGCATGTCGGCCGGATGGCCGTAGAGATGCACTGGCACGATGGCCTTGGTCCGCGGGCCGATGGCAGCCTCGGCGGCGGCCGGGTCCATGGTGTAGGATGTCGGATCGACGTCGACCAGCACCGGCTTCGCCCCGGTTCGCTCGATCGCGCACACCGTCGCCACGGCCGTATGGGAGACGGTGATGACCTCATCGCCCGGACCGATCCCCGCAGCTCGCAAGGCCAGCTCAATCGCATCGGTCCCGCTGGCCACGCCGACCGCGTGCCCGACGCCGTGATAGTCGGCAAACGCCGCCTCGAACTGCTCGACCTCCGGCCCCAGCACATACCATCCGCGCTCGAGAACGCGAATCGCAGCGGTGCGAATCTCGTCCGCCAACGAGGCCTCGGCCGCCCGGAGATTGTTGAACTGGATCAAGCAAGCGCCCCCCTGATCGTAAGTCACTCGCCGGCAATGCCTTAGGCACATGGCCCGGTCTCTCCGAGAGCGGCTTTCCGCGTCTCGGAGAGACGCGACCACGTGCCCGGTGCGGGATTCGGCATCCGGCGAGACGCGTCAAGCCTAGAAGCTGAGGGAATATACTGAGGCCGCGGGAAACGAAACAAGGTCAACTTGGCCTCATCGAGTGTAGGGTGATCGGATGAACGCGACTTTTTCGCCGAAAATGCGATTCTGCCCCTGCCCTCAGGGCGAGCCGGTTTTTGATCAATCCGGTGCCTAGCCGGAAAGTGGCTTGAAATATGGCCTTACGTCTGGTAGACTCATCTTCGTGTGAGCACCCCCAAACGAAGGGCGTTTAACAAGGTTTTGCGTCTTGGATGTAACTTGCTGCCAGTCAAGGAGTTAAGTTCGCGCCCGCAAAACGACTTTTGCGGAAACCACAGGTCTAAAGACTTGCGTCAAACGCCAATGCTATTCCACCGGCGTAAGACATTTGGGCACAGCGACTTATGGAGCGAACTGACCGCGCCGGACGAACGTAAGTCCGATATGATGTTGCGCTACATAGCGCCGCGCCTGGCGCAATATGCGATGGCGCTATACGGGGCCGATCGCCTAGCGGCTGCAAAGAAGACGAAAAGGTGACAGGCACCAAATTTGGGAAACTTGGGAAAGAAGTGTCCGGGAACTGTTGCCTATATTACCCAAATTTGGTGCCTGTCACCTTTTTTACCCCGTGATTGCCCGATTTCCTTGCTAAAGTGTCCTATTTCGCCAGCATTTCCTTGCGCACGGTGTCTAATTCCACGCCGAGCACTTCCTTGGCCAATCGGGCGAGGGTCGCCATGTCGGCTTGGACGTGGATCGTGCGGTGCCGGTGGGTGAGCGACTGGCCGGGCTTGAGGGCCGCGGACGGCGAGAGCGACTCGATCTCGTAGAACGGCCCGAGGCCCTTCTTGCCGGGCCCGAGTGGGCCGTCGTTGTAGGAATTGGCCACGTCGCCCACGTAGGGCTCCGCCTGCGGCAGTTGCCACAGATTGTTCATGTAGGGATGCTGGGCCGGGTCGTCGGGCATGGTGAAGTGGACCAGCGTGAGAACGCCGCCCTGGAAATCCATCGAGCCGAGCACGTTCTTCGCCCTCCGCTGCGACGTGCCGATCTTCGAGCGGTAGTTGCCATCGCCGAGGAAGAGGATCGCCTCGGGCAGGACCTTGAGCCGTTCGGGCGGCACGGTGCCGAAGTAGTCGGACCGGACCACCGGGCCCAGGCTGCCCTCGTCGCCCGGCTTGTAGGGCACGATGACCACGGTCTTCGGCCCGCTATTGAGCATGCCCAGCATCCAGATCGACACCAGCCCCTTTTCCTTGGTCATCGCCGCGCCTTGGTTGGCGATCGTGTTGGCTGTCTCGTAGGCCACGCGGCGTACGCCGGCCTGGGTCATTTGCTCGGCGGCCGACGCGCCGAACAGGTTCTTCAGATCGGCAGCCGCAAGCAGTCGCACGTCGCGGGTCACGGCCAGGTCGAAGCACGTGGCCGACGCGTTTTCAAACTCCATCCGCCGCGCCATCCGGCAGACCCGATCGTCGGATGCGGGCTTCAACTCGAACGGCCCTTCATTCAACGCGGGCGGGGTGAACCAGTTGTCGAGATTCTGGGCGGCCCCCGGCTTGAACCAGAGGCTGAACTGGCCTCCCTCGGGCGAGAGCCACATGCGGTCCTCGCCGCCGTAGTTGTTGAACTGCCGATTGGGCTTGCCCGCCTCGATGAACTCGCGGTGAAGGAATCCGAAGCTCGGGCCGTCGGGCCCGCCGCAGGTCGAGGTCATCACGCGGCCCTGCCACGCGGGACAGACCGCCACGCGGGCCGAGCCGTCCTCGCTTGCCAGCTCCACGACCTTCGTGTGCTGCGCCAGAAAGTCCTTTGCTTCGCGATACGTCATGGAATCCCCTTTCCCTTCTGCGCCATCGACCGGCCGGACAATCGATCCTCCCGCCATGCACGCACAAATCGCCCCCGCTGCCAGAAACCGCCAAGTACGCAGTGAAACCATACAGCACCTCGACATCGTTAGCGTACCACCTCGTTGAGCCCTGGAACGTTACCCATCTACCCCAAAACGGCACCAGCATACCACGGTTCCCGCATACGCACCAGCGGCGGTCAGGCCGCGGCCAGCACGAAACGGTTTTTCCACGCGTGCCTCGTCAACATTGAGAGGAGACGGATTCAAGAAATCCCCACCGACCCCGCGTCGGTGGAGACAGGTTTGGCGACTAAGAGGCGCTCTGGACGTTGACGGTTTTCCTTTCCCCGCCGGCCCCGTGCCGGTGGAAACGAGGTTTGGCAACTACGCTTAGTCGCCAAACCTCGTTTCCACCGACGCGGGGTCGGTGGGGCCGTTTGGTGCTAGCTGGGGTCGGATCGCACTTGCCGCTGGGCGGCGGCCAGGAGCCGCTCGCGGTTGGATTGGGCGTACCATGCCGGGCCGCCGATCTCGTCGATCGCCACGGCAAGGCCGTCCGGCGGGACCATCGCGATCGCATCCCACGGGCAGACCAGCAGGTCATAGCGGTCTCTATTCTTGCCGGGGATCCGGATGTAGAGCCGTTAGCCGTCCCAAATCGAATGTGTTGGCCGTGTGCGCTTTTGGGGTGGGATCGCAGGGAAACCACTGCGAGTCCGGCGGCACGAACCATGCCCGATTTCCCCAGGCGGGGAAAGAAAGGAGTTTCGAAGGCCGAGGAGTAGTGTTTGCATGCCGGCCGGCTCTCGCAGAAAGCGCTGTGGGCCATTTCTATTTCACCTTCAGTTCCTCCGCGACGGTCTTTCCATCCACGGTTCGGATGACCCGCAACGCCGCGATGCCGCCGTTCGGCGCGGCCGTGACCGTGAGCTCGTCCTTCGCCCCGCCGCGGGTCACGGTGACGAGGAGTTTGCCGCCCTTGATCTCGCGCTTCACGTCGGCTGCCGCTTCCGAAGCTCCACGCGGCCCGAGCACGGTGAGCCCGAGCCATCGCTTACCTTTGAAGGTTGCGCGAAGCATCGGGTGGTCGCCGAAGTCCCCGGACGGAAAGATCTTCGTCTCGAACGCGACCGCGCCGTTGTCGAGAAGGCAGGCAGCGACGTCGAGTGCCGCCTCACTGGAAGCGTGCGCCGCACGATCCTGAGCGAGATCGAACTTCGAGTCGGCGTTGCCGTGGAGCAGCCACGTATAGTCGTGGTCTTTCCCGTCCTTCACGAACGCGTCCGCGACGACGACGTACGGGTCGGGGCCGGTAAGGACGATGAACGAGCGCTGGGCGACCGCCATCGGGTTGTAGTTGTTCTGGGCGAACGCCCCCGCCAGGTCGGCCTGCGCTCAGACGAGCGTCTTCTTCTCCTCCCACTGCACGAGCTTGCCTTCGGTCGTCTGCCCGTTGCCCGTCAGCACTTCGCCTTTGCTGTCCACGAGAACCAGGTTGTGCCCGACCGACTGGTGCGGCGACCCCTCGACCGCCTCGTTGGAGTAGCCGGTGTCGGCGGCAAGGCAGCGGCCCTTCGCATAAATCAGGAAGTGCCCCACGTCCGACTGACCGTGCGTCCCGGGCACCCTCCTGCCACACTCGAATGCCGCGAGGAAATCGTTTTTCTCCCAGCCGGTGCGGACACCGTGCGGCGATGGTCTGCTCCAGTTCTGGAGTGGAGTGTGCTGCACGAAGATAATGATGAGGCGTCTGCGGCGGCTGTTGGAGCTGGTGCGGATCTACGGCGGCAAGGAGGTGCTCGCCGCCCAAATCGATGCTGCCCGATTGACAACCACCAGTTTTCCAAGAACCCGTGAACGGTTACATGAGCGAAATAGACTGCCGGGCCGAGGCGCCGTGCCACATGTAGTCGAGGTTCGGTTCGTTGCGGATCTCCCGGTAATGCACGTCGCCCTGGTAGCGGCGTACCAGCCGGCGGACGAACTTGACGAAGTGGCCTTCGGGATTGTGCAGGTTGCGCGGCACCCCGTTCCACTGGCGATTACTGCTGTCCCAGGGCGCCGTGTTGCCCACCAGCCAGAGCAGTTGGACGTGTCGAGCCCCTTGCCTAGGGCTTCCCTGGGCCCGTGGAAAAGCAACTGGCCGTCCTGCCGACGCGCGATGTGGCCAGCCAGTCCTGGAGTGCCAATGGCATCGTCTATGTGGCCGAGAATGCCGAGCGCCAGTGCGATGTGGAGCGGATGCTTGCTCACGGCATCACGGCATGTGCGCGAGTAGAACGGTACAACAACGAGAGATCGTCCTGAAGTTTGCCAGCGGACGGATTGACGCCCGACTACGATGAGGCGGACCCGGTCGAGAGCCATCGCGGCTCGGATTGTCGCAGCCGGCGAGCCCGTGACAACGGCTGCAAAAAGTGTTATCTTCATCGTCGTGCCCCGGCTCCGTATGCCGTGAGTCGGCGGACGATGCCGGCAGCGACTGGCAATCACCAACGAAGCCTTGAGGAAAAGCATGAACAATTCTTGGTACGCAAGACGGGCGATCGGAGTCTACTGGGGACTGGTGGCCTTCGCCCTCTGCACCGGTCCTGCCCTTGCCAGCGACTGGGCACGCTTTCACGGACCGGACGGGAGCGGCGTCAGCCCTGATGCGCAGCCTCTGCCGGTCAAGTGGAGCGAGACGGAGAACCTGAAGTGGAAACACAAGCTGCCGGGGCCCGGTTCTTCCAGCCCCATCGTGGTCGGCCAACGGGTGTTCGTCACCTGTTGGACCGGCTATGGGGAGGACCGCGACAACGTGGGAGACGAGAAGGACTTGCGGCGGCATCTGGTGTGCCTCGACCGCCGTACCGGCAAGGTGCTCTGGGACCAGTCGGTCGAGCCGGTGTTGCCGGAAGATCCCTACAGCGGGCAATTTACCCAGCACGGCTACGCCTCGCACACGCCGGTATCCGACGGCCAGCGTGTGTACGTCTTCTTCGGCAAGACCGGCGTGCTGGCGTTCGACATGGACGGGAAGAAGCTCTGGCAGGCGAGCGTCGGCACAGGCTCGGGTTCCCGTGGGTGGGGCACGGCGTCCAGTCCGATCCTCTACAAGGACCTCGTCATCGTGACGGCATCTGCCGAAAGTAAAGCCATTGTGGCCCTGGACAAGGCAACGGGCAAAGAGGTCTGGCGTCGCAGCGATGCCGGCTTCTCCGGTACGTGGGGTACGCCGGTCCTCGTGGCTTGTGCGGGGGGACGGACGGATCTCGTGCTGGCCGTGCCCTACAAGATCTACGGATTCGACCCGGACAGCGGGAAGCCCCGTTGGCAGTGCGAAGGGCTTTCTTCCGACTCAATGTGCTCCAGCGTGATCGCCCATGACGGCGTCGTCTACGCCGTGGAGACGGGACCACGGGGAGGCGGGACGATGGCTGTCCGGGCAGGCGGCGAGGGGGACGTGACGAAGCCCCATGTCGTCTGGAGAGGCAATGAGCGTTCTCGCATCGCCACGCCGGTGTACGACAACGGTCGCCTGTACTGGACCGGCAATCGCACGGCCAGTTGCATCGATGCGGCGACGGGCAGGCAGGTCTACCAAGCGCGGCTTGGCGGCGGGGCGACGACTGGGGAGGCAAAGCCGGGTAGCGGGCGTGGGAAGGGTGGGGGACCGGGAGGACGCGGCGGTCGCGGAGGACAGGACTATTCGTCGCCTATTCTGGCCGGCGGGAAGATCTACTACCTCGCTCGCTCCGGTGAGGCCTTCGTGTATGCCGTGGGCCCGGAGTTCAAGCTGCTTGCCCAGAACCGCTTTGCCTCGGACGGCGGGGACTTCAGCAGCACCCCGGCGGTCAGCGACGGCGAGTTGTTTGTTCGTTCCAGCAAGTACCTTTACTGCGTTGCAGGACCGATTCGGGAACAGGGCCGGCAGCCTTAAGGAAACTATGAGACGAATCGTTGTCGGATTGTTGCTTCTCATCGCATCGGCGACTCGTGCGGCCGAGGGGCCACGCCGGGAACTCAGCCTCAACGGCACCTGGCAGTTTCAACTCGTCTCCGAGTTGTCCGGGCCGCCCACGTCGGGCGAGTGGAAAAGCTGCACCGTGCCCGGGTATTTGAGCGGCACCGAGTACCAGCGGGCGTGGCTGCGGCGGTCGTTTGCCGTGCCTGCGGAAATGCGCGGGCAGCGGATCAAAATCCATTTCAGCGGCGTGAAGTTCAATAGCCGTATCTACGTCAACGGCAAGCACGTGGGCGGGTGCTTCGGCGGCCATGAGCCGTTCGAGGTTGACGTGACCGAGGCCGTCCGCTTCGACGGCGCCAACGAGCTGGCTGTCGGCTGCCACGACTGGACCGGCGTCTTCACACCCGGCAAGGTCGGTTTTCCCAAGAAGGCCAACTGGGATGTAGTGCGCAGCTCGCCTCAGGACAAGATCCTTTCGCCGATCGGCGGACTGTTCGGAATGTACGGAATCTGGGACGACGTGACGCTGCGGGCATATCCGCCGGTACACATCAAGGATCTGTTCATCAAGCCGTCGGTCCGACGTGGCGAGCTGGTGGTCGAGTACGCCGTGGCCAACGAGTCGGCCCGCGAGGCGGAAGTGGAACTGGGTGCGGTCGTCGAGGACCAAGGCAAGGACGTGCTCGGGCTGCCGCCGGCAAGGATCCGGGTGCCGGCCGGAAAGACGGCCACGATTACGCTCAAACAGTCTTGGCCCAAGCCGCCGCTCTGGTCGCACGTCGACCCGCACTTGCTCCACTTGCGGACCTCGCTTTCCAGCGGCGACCGGCTTCGCACGCGGTTCGGCTTCCGCGAGTTTTGGGTCGAGGGGCACAAGTTCTTTTTGAACGGCTCGCGGATCAATCTGCTGGCTACGTCGTGGTGGCCGCCGCACGGCTGGATGACCCGCGAAGAGATCCGCAAGCAATGGGAGACGATCAAGCGGATCGGCTGCGTGGCCTTCCGCACCCACACCCAGCCCTGGCCGAGCCTGCACTACGAAGTGGCCGACGAGGTGGGCCTGCTGATGATCCCTGAAGGGGCGGTGTGGAACGACGACGACACGTACCGCATCTACGACCCGGTCTTCTGGCAAAATTATGCCAAGCACCTGAAGGCCATGGTCGATCGCGACAAGAACCGGCCGTCGGTGGTGATGTGGAGCCTGGAGAACGAATTCCTCGGCGGCCGATTGAACGACGCCTCGCCGGCCAAGAAGGACCTGGTGCGCATGGGCCAGTTGGTCAAGGAGTGGGATTCGACGCGGCCGATCTTTTACGAGTCCGACGGCGACCCGGGCGGCGTGGCGGACGTGATCGGGATTCACTACCCGCACGAGTATCCCGATTTCACCTGCTGGCCCAACGAGGCCTATTGGCTCGAGAAGCCGGCCGCGATCCCCCACATGTTCCTCAACGGCGAGAAGGAGTTTGTGTGGAAGAAGGACAAGCCGATCTACGTCGGCGAATTCCTGTGGATTCCCTCGCGCGACCCTTCCTGGCACACGGTCTTCTTCGGCGACGCGGCCTACCAGGACTACCACCGCTACCGCAACCTGGCCAAGGCCGAGTCGTGGAAGATGCAGATCCTCGGCTACCGCCACCTGGAAGTCGGCGGAATTTCGCCCTGGACGGTCATCGAAGGCGGGCCGATGGACGAGACGAATCCGCTCTACAAGGCCCACGAGTACGCCTACCAGCACGTCGCCGCGTACCCGTTGGATTACGACCGAAGGTTCTACTGGGGCAGCACGGTGACGCGGCGGCTGGCCGTCTTCAACGACCTGCCCGAGCCGGCATCGCTGACGCTGGACTGGGAGCTTTCCATCGGGCAGACCCTTGCCGACCGCGGCAGGCGAGAACTGAAGCTTGGACCGGGCGAAAAGGAAACCGTCGACGTCGATCTGCGGCTGCCGCGGTTCTCCAATCCTGGTCGAGTCTCTTGGAAATGGCGAATATCCAGAAATGGAACGCAGGTCAGCGGCGACGGCCAATCCTTGGTTGGTTTCCCGCGAATGCGTTTTCCCCCGATCGGGGCCCAAGTTGGCTTGTATGATCCGGCGGGCGCTGCGAGGAAGCTCCTCAAAGCCGCTTATCCTCGTGCCACGTCCGTGGAAACGCTGGCGACGATTCCTGCCACAGTCGATCTCTTGGTGATCGGCGAGGGCGCGCTGAAGGCGGCCTCTCAGGGCGTGCCGGTCATCGGCCGCGTGGCTCCGGAGCGGGCCGCGCTGGCGGAACTGCTCGCGCGCGGCGGTCGCGTGCTGGTGCTCCACCAGGATGCGTATCCCGCCGGGCTCTTCGACGCGGCCCTGACGAAGCACCGCTCCACGATGACTTTCCCGCAGCGGCCCAATCATCCGGCGCTTCGAGGCATCGGGCCCGACGATCTCAAGTTCTGGCGGGGCGATCATCTCGTGGCAACCGGCGAGCCCGCCCGGCCCGCCAGCGGATCCACCGTGCCGATCGTCGTCTCCGGATCCGCTGCCGGGATCGACCACGCGCCGCTCTTGGAGCAGCGGGTGGGACGGGGGAGGATCCTCTATTCGCAGCTTCTCCTGGTGGACAAGTTCGAAACCGAACCGGCCGCCGCACGCATTCTCATGAACCTGATGGAGTACCTCGCTCAGCCTCCGGCCGAAGCGCGGAAGACCGCCGTGGTCGGCGGCTCCGATGCGTATCGCACGCACTTGCGAAGCCTCGGGCTGCGGTTCGACGATCTGACGGCGAAGCTCCCGCCAACCGATCTGGCGGCCTACAGCCTGGTGCTCTGCCGGGGCGACGCGCCGAAGCTCGACAAGCTGCAGCCGTGGATCGAGGCCGGCGGCAACCTGTGGCTCCACCGCACTCCGGCCGTCTCGCTGGAAAGCGTTTGCCGCGAGCTAAAGTTCGATCTTGCCGCCCAATCCTACGCGGGCCCGGTGACCAGGGTTGAAGGCGACCAGCCGCTGTTGACGGCGATTGCCCGGGAGGATCTTTATTGGCTCGGCAAGCACGTCGGCATCGACTGGGACGAGACGGCCCGGGCTACCGGAATGGCCGATCTCGCCCTGACCAAAACCCTCGAAGGCAAGAGGGGCGTCTTCCACGAGGTGGAAGACTGGAAGCTGGAAGGCGGACTGGTGGAGCGGCGGGCGGACGGCGTGATCTTCGCCACGGTCGGATCGGCGTCCAAGGAGATCGACTTCCCGGTCGCGGGCGACTACCTCGTCGGAGTGCGCGCCCGGGGAACACCTTGTTTCGGCGCGTATCCGATCGTGCAGGTGGCAGTCGACGGCAAACCGCTCGGCGCGCTTTCCGTGACCGACCGGTGGGAGACTATCTGCGCATTCGGCCGGGTCAATGCGGGCAGGCACACGGTTTCCGTCTCGTTCATCAACGACGCCAGCGATCCGCCGCGCGAGGACCGCAATCTTGTGGTCGACAAGGTGCTCGTCGCGCGCGACGACAACGCCAGCGGCGTGCATTTCCTGACCTCTCCGGCGGCCCTTGCCGTAGCCAAGCGCGGCAAGGGAACGGTGTTGGTCGACCAGCTCCGTTGGGACACCGAAGAGCAGAACGGCCGCAAAGCCGCACGGTTCGCCTGTTCGCTCTTGAGTGCGTTAGGGGGGGATTTCCAGCCGCGCATGGGGACGACGATCGAGTGCGACCAAATGACGCCCCAGCCCGGCATGCCCTTCTTCAGTAATCAAGGCGGCCACGCCGCGTTGGCCTGCAACGGCTACGTGCAGACGCCGATCCAGGTGGCCGCCGCCGGGCGCTACACGATGGAACTGGTGGCCTCCGGCACGCCGGCCGCGGGCATGCATCCGCTGGTGGAAGTCGCCATCGACGGCAAGAAGGCCGGCCAGGTGCAGCTCACTTCCGGCGCCTGGCGTTCGTACTTCCTCGACCTCGATCTGGCGGCCGGGAGCCACGAGCTACGGTTGTCGTTCGTCAACGACTTCAACGCCAACGGCGAAGACCGAAATCTGTTACTCGATACGGTCATCTTTTCCGCAATCTAACGGGGAGTGTCGCCCGCGGTGGCTGTCGGCGATCTTGACGCACCGCCAGAAAGAAGGATAATAGGGGTATGAGCATCGAGACGACACCCCTTGGCACGGATTCCGAAAACGCGGCCGATCTGGAAGCTGTGCTGACGCACCTCGTCGCGGGCACGCCCGTGGATCCGGAGTTGTCCCGTCGCGTCCGAGAGCGATCGGAGCGGATGACCGAAGAGCTGCGCCGTAAGTACGGGAAACTCAACGTCGCGGTCGATCTCATCCGTGAAGTCCGCGACGAGCTATGAAGTACATCATCGACGCGTCTGTGGCGCTGAAATGGGTTCTCCCGGAGGCCGACTCGGAAAAGGCTCGGAAGCTACGCGACGAATTTCAAGAAGGGTTCCACCAGTTGCTGGCACCAGATATCTTTCCCGTCGAGCTCGCCCATGCCCTGACGCGGGCGGAGCGGAAGAAGATCATCCCTGTCGGTTATGCGAAGGGGTTTCTGGCCGACATCATGCAGACGCCGCCCGCGCTTCATCCGTCACGGCGTCTACGGCGCTGCGGCGCAACTGCCCGCATGCGGCGTCGATGCGGTCGCCTTTGCGGTAGCGGATGGCTACGCTTGCACCGCCTTGTTCGAGGATCTCGGCGAAGCGGGCCGTGGCGGCCGACTTGGGCGTGTGGTAGGGGAGCCCGGCGACCGGGTTGTAGGGAATGAGGTTCACCAATGCCGGCCGGCCCTTGAGCAAGGCCGCCAGTTGCCGGGCGTGCTCGGGCTGATCGTTGATGTCGGCCAAGAGCACGTACTCGAACATCACCCGGCGGCCGGTTTTCTCGAAGTAGTAGTCGGCTGCTTCCAGGATCACCGCGATGCCGATCTTGCGGTTGGTGGGCACGATGCGGTTGCGCAGCTCGTCGTTGGGGGCGTGGAGCGAAACGGCCAGGTGATACTGGCAATCGAGGTCCGCCAGGCGCCGAATCCCCTTGACCAGGCCAACCGTGGAAATCGTGATCCGCCGTGTACTGATGCCGAGGCC
>CAYTJV010000156.1:0-13586 GCA_964438165.1 uncultured Planctomycetaceae bacterium
CAAGCTGCTCGCGCACGGCCTCGACCACCGGGGCGGGACAATGGCCCAGCAGGTTGCATCCCCAGCCGGGAAAGAAATCGAGATAGCGGTTTCCCTCGCTGTCCCAGACGTACGACCCCTCGCCCCGCGCAATCGAAACCGGAAACCGGTTGTAGTTGGGGATCACGTACTTCTGGAACAGCTCGACCGTCTCTTGAGAACTCATCGGCTGATTGGAACCCACGTGCAACGCTCCTTCTCTAAACGATTTCCGTCCCGACGCCCCTGCTGGTATACACCTCCAACAGCAGCGAGTGCCTCAAGCGGCCGTCGATGATGTGGATCTTGCGCACGCCCTTGGCGAGCGTTTCCAGGCATGCCTGCAACTTGGGGATCATGCCGGCATCGACCTGGCCGTCGTCGATCATGGCCCTGGCCTCGTCGGCGGTCAGCGAATGGACCAAGGTTTCAGGATCGTTCTTGTCGCGTCGCACGCCATTCACGTCGCTTAGGAAGACGAGTTTTTCCGCGTCGACGGCCTGGGCCACGGCGGTCGCGGCCGTATCGGCGTTGACGTTGAGTTTCTGGCCGTCCTCGCCCACGCACATCGACGGGATCACGGGGACGACACCGTTGTTGCACAGCTCGGTGATGGTCTGGCGATCGACGTGGGTCACGCGGCCGACGTGTCCCAGGTCGACGGGCTGGCCGTCCTTGCCGTTGAGTTGGATGGGTTGGCCGAAGAGCAGGTTCTTGGTCCGGAAATTGAGCGGTTTGGCGGACCCGCCGAGCGTTTCGATTTGGGCTGCCAGCGACTCGTTGATTTCGTAAGCCAACACGCGCTCGACGATGTCCAGCGTAGCCGCATCGGTGTAGCGTCGTCCTTGGACGAATCGCGGCTGGAGGCCCGCTTCGGTCATCGCCCGGCTCACGGCAGCCCCGCCGCCGTGGACCAGCACCGGGCGCACGCCCACGCTTTCCATGAAGACCACGTCCAAGAGCAAATGGGTCAGGGCCCGGGGGTCTTCCATCACGCTCCCCCCGAGCTTGATGACCGTGACCTTGCCGCGGAACTCGCGGATCCAGCGGCCGGCCTCGATCAGGACGTCGGCTTTGGCGATGGCTTCTTCCAACAGTTATCCCCCGCGACACGTGGCTCGGTGACACGTGGCTCGGTCTTTGGCGAGACCGAGTTTTCTCGTCACTCCAGTGACGCGACCACGTGGGTGCCCTGGCAACCCTAGCCTTCCCCGGTTGGGGTGCCCGGATGCAGGAAAGCCCTCTATTTTAGCCGCCGCGCGGGGCCTGTCAACGCGGCCTGCAAGCTTTGACACACATGCGTGCGACGGGGTTGCTTGCGGCGGGCCGGGTCCCGAGGTAAACTCTTGGCACCTTTCGCTTTGAGGGCCAGGAGGGCCGCACGTATGAGCACCACGCCGTGGCAGGAGGAACCGACGGTTTTCGCCGTCGACCGCGATACCACGTTCTGCCAGACCCTCAGGAAGGTGGTCCGAGGGCTTGGGGTCCGCGCGGAGGTTTTCGGTTCGGGCGAGGAGTTCCTGCATGCGGTGGATTCAGGCCGGCGCGGGTGCCTGGCCATCGATCCCCATGTGGCGCGATGGACCGTCGCCGAATGGTTCGCAAAGCTTGCCGGGCGCGGGATCCACTTGCCGGTGGTCGTTGTCTCGGTGCGCGGCGAAGTTCCGTTCGTTGTCGAGGCGATGCAGGCCGGAGCCCTGAACTACCTTCAAAAGCCCTGCGAGGAGGAACTTCTCACGGACGCGCTGCGAGGGGCCGTGGCCTGGGACGCGAAACACGGGCAGGATATGGTCCAAGCGGCCAGGATCCACAGGCGATTGAGCCGTCTGAGCGCAGGGGAACGCCAAGTCCTGGAGATGCTCGTCAACGGGATGACGAACCAGCAAGTGGCGGCAGCCCTGGGGCGGAGTGTGCGGGCCATCGAGGTCCGCCGCGCGAAGATTCGGAAGAAGATGCGGGCCCGAAGCCTGGCCGACCTGGTTCGCCTGTCAGTTGCCGGACGCAGTGCCGGCCCGGACCTCCAACCGCGGGTTATCAACTAATGGGGGCTGCATCCACCCCATTTGTCCAAGTGCAGACGCATTCCGGAAGCGAACCTCCGGAGTTTGCATTCCCGTCTCTTCAAGGCTATAACGGAACACGCTTCGGGTAATTTCGTCTTTGCCATGTTCAAAGGAGATTGCGTCATGCGGTTTGCGCGCGTCGTTTGGGGAGGGCTGTTGGCTGCGGCGATCGGTCTGAGTTGGCTGGCGGGCGATCAGGCCAAGTGCCAAGTTGCCGAAAAGGGCAAGGTTGCGGAAAAGGCCAAAGCCGCCGAGAAGGCCAAGAAGCTCCCCGCCGCGGCGATCCCCGTACCGCGCAAGGACGCCTGGTGGACCCAGCGCCACGAGCAAATCAGCGCCCGGGTCAAGAAGGGAAACGCCGATCTGGTTCTCATCGGCGATTCGATCACGCAGGGATGGGAAGGGGGCGGCAAGGAGGTTTGGCAGGAGTTCTACGGAAAACGCAATGCCGTAAACTTGGGCATCGGCGGCGACCAGACGCAGCACGTGCTGTGGCGTCTGGCCAACGGGAACATCCAGGGGATTTGTCCCAAGTTGGCCGTCCTGATGATCGGCACGAACAACAGCCACGGCTTCAAACCCGAGGAAATCGCCGTCGGGGTCAAGGCGATTGTCGGCAAACTTCGCAAGGAGTTGCCGCAGACGAAGGTCCTGGTTCTGGGAATCTTCCCCCGCGGCCCGAACAAGGACGATCACCTCCGCCAGGTGGTTGCGAAGACCAACGAACTGATCCGCACGATCGACGACGGCGCCATGGTCCGCTATTTGGACATCGGCCCGAAGTTCCTCCAGGATGGCACGCTCACCAAAGAGATTATGCCGGATTTGCTGCATTTGAGCCCCAAGGGCTACCGCATTTGGGCCGAGTCGATCGAGCCGGCGGTGGCCGAGGTCATGGGAGCGAAGTAAAGACTTAGAGTGGGAACTGCCAATCATCGTCCCACCGACGCAGGGTCGGTGGTGACGTTTATAGTCTTAGGCGTCGTTCGTAGCTGCCAGTCATCGTCCCACCGACGCAGGGTCGGTGGTGACGTTTACAGTTCGAGCCGTTTACCCTTCTGCCAAGGAGCGTCGCGATGGACTTCAAGACCGGATACATCCGCACCCGGCTTTCAGCGATGATGTTTATGCAGTTCTTTACGTGGGCCACGTGGTGGGTCCCGGTGTTCACGTATGCCGTCAAGGGTCTGCCGTTTCTGGACGGCACTCAGGCAGGCTGGTTGGTGGCCACGACCGCGTTGGGCGCCATCTTCTCGCCGCTGCTGGTGGGGCCGATCGCCGACCGGTTGTTCGCCACGGAGCACGTGCTCTGCGTCCTGCACGTCGTCGGCGGGCTTTTCCTGTTTCTCGCCGCCCAGCAAGAGCAGTTTGTCTGGCTGTTTGTCTGCCTGATGGTCCACACGCTCTGCTTCATGCCCACCTTGGCGCTGGCGAACTCGCTCACGTTCCGCAACATAGCCAGCCCGGATCTGTTCCCGCGGATCGTGATGTTCGGGTCGATCGGATGGGTGATTTCCGGCTGGATCGTAGGTTTTCGGCTTGGGGAAACCAGCCCGGGCATCTTCTACCTGGCCGGCTGCGTCGAGCTCCTCCTGGCGGCCTACTGCTTGACCTTGCCGCACACGCCGCCCAAGGGAGAGGGCAAGACGATCGCCGACGTGCTCGGACTCAAGGCGCTCACCCTCTTAAAGGAACCGGCGTTCCTGCTGTTTGTCGTCTGCGCGTTCTTGATCGTCATTCCGGCGTCGTTCTACTTCAACGGCTGCAACCTGATGCTCAAGGAAACCGATCGGCCGGCGCCCACCGCGCTCCAGACGCTCGGCCAGATCATCGAGATGGGCGTGATGTTCAGCATGCCGTGGTTCATCGGCGCCATCGGGCTGAGGGCGATCCTTGCCGTCGGCATGGCGATCTGGGCAATCCGCTACCTTCTGTTTGCCACGATGTCGTTTCCGTTCATCGTGCTGGGCCTGCTGCTGCACGGCTTCGCTTACTGCTTCGTCTTCGTGGGCGCCTATATCTACGTCGACAAGAAAGCCCCGCCCGACCTGCGGGCCAGCGCCCAGAGCTTCATCGCGTTCCTGATGCTCGGCGTGGGGATGTTCCTGGGCTCGATTCTCAGCGGGCGCGTCATCGACAGCTATCCGCCGTTCGTGGGCAGCATGCCGGCCACGCGCCAGGTGGTGCTCGAACAGGACGGCGACGGCACGGAAATCGAGCCTTTGAAGCAACTGGGAAGGGCGCCACTGCCCGACTGGAACGAGATCGCCACGCGGCTGGACAAGGACAACAAGGGTCAGATCTGGATCAGCGATCTTCAGAAGGTCTCCCAGCCCGGGTTCCAGGTCGTCGACCAAACCGCGGCCGGGGCGGACGCGGTGAAGAAGCGCACCATCACCTATTCACGGGGCGATCTGATTCGCGTGTTCACCGAGATCGATGACCGCAAGCCCATTCAAACCCGGGGAGACTTCAAGACGGCCAAGATCGGCGAGATCTCCGTGACCCGCTCCGACTGGTTGGCCGCGCAGGTCCATCACTGGCCGCCGATGTGGTTGTGGTTTGCCTTTGTGGCCGGCGTGATTTGCCTGGCCTTCGCGGTCGGCACGCTGTTCACCTCCGACGAGGCCGTGGAGGCCGCGCCGGCCGAAACTCCGATAGCGCCGTCCCAGCCCGCCGAGCCCCCGTCGGCCGCGCAGGCCGCGGAGCCGATGATCAGTTGGCCCGCGCCGGAAAGCGAGCCGCCGCCCGCATAACGCTTCCGGGAAGGCCCTTTGGAGTGCGGCGACTTGTCGCCGCTTTCTTTTGGGCCGCGCTCGGCGCGGGTCTCCTGAAGAGCGCCGAACCACCGACCGCAGGTCTCCCACGCTCCTGGAGACCTTCGGTCGCAGCATGTGCGGGGTCAGGAGACCCGCGCACAGCGCGACTTCGCGCCGGCCCAAAGAAAAAGAAAGCGGCGACAAGTCGCCGCACTCCAAAGGGGGCGAACGGCGCGGGTCACTTTTTCTCATGCCCGCCGAGCGCCGATAACATCACCTTGAACACGTCGGTGTTGTCGACGTACTGGCCCGAGATGCTCCAGTGCTTGGCGGCTGTGGCGTCCACGCCGCGCACGAGATGGGCGAACTGGTCGCACCCCGCTCCCCGCGCCACCAGCGGCACCAGGCTATTGGAGTGGCCGATCGAGTTGTAGCGCAAGTCAGGGACTCTCCCCTTGCCGCGATCGACGATCGGGTCGAACGGGATGGTGTCGGAGCGTTTACCCCACAGCAGCCCGGTCTCGTGGTCGGCGGTGCAGATCACCAGCGTCTCGTTCCAATTGCTGTGGGCCTCGACCCAATCGGCGACGGCCTCGACCGCCTGGTGGAAGTCGATCTGCTCCTCGATCATCCGCGCCGGCTGATTGGCGTGGTTGGCCCAATCGACCGCGCCCCCTTCGATCATCAGGTAGAATCCGTTGGGCTCGCGGGCGAGCACGTTCAGCGCGGCCTTGGTCATGGTCGCCAGCGTCGGCAGGTTGGCGTTGAGCGGCTGCGAGAAGGGCGCATCGTCCTTGAGATACTTTCCCCGCGCCTGCTGCAAGGTGGAGTAGACCTGCGGGACGCCGAGCACTTTGGCAGCCTCGGGAGGCGCCGCCGCGGCTAGGGCCTCGAACTCGGCCTTGGACTGAATCAGTCGCCAGCGCCCGGAATGCTTGCCCTGCTTGAGTTGCTCCCAGGTGGCAGGGCCCCCCACGTAGTCGGCCTTTTTCGCGGCCGGCCGGCCGTTGTCGTCGAAGTCGGGGTTGCCGGCGCCGATGATTACGTCGAGGTACGATGCGCCCAGCATTTCGTTGGCGATTCCCCGGTAGTCGTCGCGCTCCACATTGTGGGCCCCGCCCAAACCAGCCGGCGTGGCATGGCTCCAAGGCACGGTGCTAATCACGCCGACAGCCCTCCCGCGGGCCTTGGCGATTTCGGCGATGGTTCGGCCGGTGAGCGGCTGGTTGGTCGCGCTCCAGTTGATCGCGCTATTGTAGGTCTTCACGCCCGTGGCAAGCGCCGTGGCGGCAGCCGCCGAATCGGTCGGACCGGCCTTGAGATACCTGTAGCCGGCGAACGAGCGGCCCGTGGTCCCCGCCGCCGTCGAAGTATCCCACGCCTTCTGTTCCTGATAGCACAGAGCAGGATCTTGCTCCGTCTTCCCGGTCGGCCGCTTTGAAAGGCTCAGCGGATAGGTGGTGCAAGCGTACTTGACCCAACCCGGGCCGTCGTACACCTGGGTGCTCTGCCGCTTGGCCGCGTGCCACTTCCCCTCGTACATGCTGGCGGCTTGCCAGGAGTTGAAGCCCGAGCCGTCGGCGATCATGAGGATCACGTTCTTGGCCGCCCAAGCCGGCGAAACGGCAAGCCACACGGCCACACTGAGCGATACAACGCATCGAATCAACGGGATGAATTTCCGCGCTATAGTCGAAACCATCGGACTGCTACTCCACGATCTACTCTCTCCCCTCTCCCCTCTGCCTTCTGCCCTCCGCCTACCGCCCGCTGCCTACTGCTTCGCGGTACACGGCCGCGATTTCCGCCGCGTCGACCTTGCCGTCCCAGACGGCCACGTGGTATCGCAGCCTCAGCGGCTTGCCGGGCTCGATCACCAGCGGCTGACGGCTCAAGTCCAAGGTGGCGGAGAGGTAGGCGAAGCCCTGGTCCATGGTGAACCAGGTGGCCGGGTGGCGGGGATTCCCGGCTGAGTCGAACATAGCCACGGTCACCGGCTTCCCGTCGACGGAAGCCGAATAGGCACACCAGCCCGACCGCGCGTTGTTGGTCCCCGACACGCCTGTCTTGCCATCGGCGTTGACAAAGTGCCCGCCGGAGTCCATCGAGACCACAAACCGCATTCCCAAGCCGAAATAGACCGATCCGGTGAGCGTCACCGGGTCGCCGGCCGGCGGCTGAAGCTCCGCGTCCCAGGTGAGCAGCGTGCGATTTGACTGCCGCGACCCCTGGCGGACCGAGATCCGCCGCGTTTCGCGGAGCACGAGCTTCTCGTCACCCGGGGCGACCCAGTCGATTTGCTGTGGGCCGATGGCGGCCAAGTCGCCCTGCTGGACGGGCATTTCGGCCATGTTCTTGCTACGATTGAGTTGGCGGCCGCACTTGGGGTTCTCGGACCAAAAATCGACGCCGCCGGCCGCCACGGCAAACATCAGCCCGTGGTGGTGCTTGTGGTCGGCCGGCGAATCGCGCAACACGTTGACTCCGCCCGGCGAGCAGAGCACGGCCACGTAGGGCTTGGCAGGATTCTCGACGTACCGGTAGACCGCGACCGGCCGCTGGCCCGACTTCACCGTCACGCTCAGTCGATCGTTCCCGATGTCCCCCAATCCCTGGGCGAGCACTGGAGCCAGGCCGCTGGTGGCCGCCAGCCAGCACCAAGCCAGCCAGTGAGCCGGTCCGCCCGCTTGAACCTTGCATCGCATGAGCTTGAGCGACAGCATCGTTTCCTCCCTCGCAAACTGGTGTTTCCACTGGGAATCCACCTAAGATAGCGTTTCCGTTGCCCGACGCAACCGTTGGTGTTCTTGGTAGGACGGCCTTTCCAGGCCGTCGAGAAACCGCCCGAAAAGACGGCCTGGAAAGGCCGTCTTACGCCTGAAACGCAAGAATCTAGGTTCACCCCCCCGCCGAGCGGGACTGGTCTCAATCGCACGCTGCCAGATCTAACCCGGATTATTCGGGGACCGGGTGCAATGCGGCGCAGTGTGCGCGTAGCCGAATTCGCCAGAATTCGGGGTAAGTGCTTGCCCTCTCCCGAATTCTGGCGAATTCGGCTACGGCTCCATGAGTAATCCGGGCTAAGACTCGGCAGACGCAGGTGCGGCCAGTTACAATACGCGTCATGTGGATAAGGACTCGGTGGTCGTGCGATTACTCTGCTGAACAGGAGGCAACAAAGGTAACGGAGGATTGGCTTGCGTCCTCTGTTGCCTCTGTTTCCTCCTGTTCAAGACGAGGAACCGAAGGATGAAGGTCTGCAACCCAATCTGGATCGTAGCGTTTCTCACGACGGCATGGCGTCTGGCGGCGGCCGTGCCCGAGGGCCGTGCGGCGGAGTTGGCCGGCGCCGAGTCGCTTCGCGCGGCGGTGCGCGACTTGCAGGCGACGTTTGCCGACCACTATCCTGCCGGGCCCGGTTTCCTGGCACGGCTCGATGGCCTGGTCGCCCGCGCCCAACACGCCCGCGGTCACGAGCTAGGGCGGGTGCAGGCGGAAATGGAAACGTTGCGCCGCGAGGCCCTTGTGGCGAATCCTCTGGTAAGCGGCCGGCCGATCCTCTTCGTGACGCGCAAGCAGTACCGGCCCGACCATCATAACACGGAGACGATGTTCCAGACCGGCGAGATCAATACCCACAGCTTCGACGGGGGCGGGGCCCTGAAGACCCTTCAGTTCGCCCCCAACGGCCAAGCGAAGACCACCACGCTCCTCGAAGTGCCGCAAGGAATCGTCCGCGATCCCGACGTGCACTTTGACGGCAAGAAGATCCTCGTTGCCTTGCGGCACAATCGCGAAGACGATTATCACATCTACGAGATCAACGCCGATGGCTCGGGGCTCGTGCAGCGCACGTCCGGTTCCCGCGTTACCGACGTCGACCCCATCTACCTGCCCACAGGACAGATCATCTTCACCTCGACCCGGCAGCCCAAGTACTGCATGTGCAACCGGCACATCATGGGCAATCTCTTCAAGATCGAGGCCGACGGCACCAAGCTCGAACAGTTGGGCCACAACACGCTCCACGAAGGACACGCTTCGCTCTTGCCCGACGGCCGCGTGCTCTACGACCGCTGGGAATACGTCGACCGGAACTTCGGCAACGCCCAAGGGGTTTGGACGATTTTTCCCGACGGCACCCAGCCGATGGTCTGGTACGGGAACAGCAGCCATTCGCCGGGCGGGGTGCTCGACGCGCGGGCCATCCCCGGCACGGCGGCGATCATCGCCACGTTTTCGTCGTGCCACGACCGGCCGTGGGGAGCCTTGGCGATCGTCGACCGCCGGCTCGGCGTGGACGGCAAACCGCCGGTCGTGCGTATCTGGCCGCCGGGGGCGATCCAGCTTGTGGACCAAGGCAATTACGACATTTTCACGCAGGTCCAGCCGAAGTACGAGGACCCCTATCCGCTCTCCGACAAGCACTTCCTCTGCTCGCGCATGGTGGGCCGGGGAGAAGAAATGGGGATCTTCCTTCTGGACGTGTTCGGCAACGAGGTTTTGCTTCACGCCGAGGCGCCGGGGTGTTTTGATCCCATGCCGCTTGCGCCGCGGGCGCGGCCGCCGGCCGTTCCGCGCCGCACGGCCCCGGCGCGCCCGGAGGGCAACTTCCTCGTGGCCGACGTCTATGTGGGCACCGGGATGGAGGCCATCCCGCGCGGCACGGTGAAATACCTCCGCGTGGTCGAGTCGCCGGAAAAGCGGTTCTGGACTCATCCCGGCTGGGACGGCGGGACCGGCCAGCAGGCTCCGGGGATGAACTGGGACGATTTCAACAACAAGCAGATCCTCGGCACCGTTCCGGTTGAGCCCGACGGGAGCGCGTATTTCACGGTGCCCGCCGACCGGTTCGTTTACTTCCAACTGCTCGACAAGCGGGGGATGATGATCCAGTCGATGCGGAGCGCCACGGTGGCCCAGCGCGGCGAGACGACTGGCTGCGTGGGCTGCCACGAGGGGCGACGCTCGTCAACCCCGCCTGCACGGTTTCCCCAGGCCGCGCGGCGACCGCCCAGCCGCCTCGAACCCTGGCACGGCCCGCCGCGGAAGTTCAGCTACGTGGCCGAAGTCCAACCGGTGCTCGACAAGCACTGCGTGGCCTGCCACGACTACAGCCAGCCGGCGGGCAAGAAGCTGAACCTGGCCGGCGACGTGGGGCTGATCTTCAACACCTCCTACTTCGAGTTGCGGACCAAAGGCCATGTGCGCGTTGTCGGCGCCGGTCCGCCGCAGGTGCTGCCGCCGAAGCATTGGGGCTCGCACGTCAGCCCCCTGGTCAAGACCCTGCTGGCCGGCCACGGCGACGCCGAGATCGACCGCAAGGTGAAGCTCGACCCCGAGGCGATCGACCGGATTATCACCTGGATCGACATCAACGCCCCGTATTATCCCGAATACTCGACCGCGTTCCCGGAGAACCTCTTCGGCCGGGCCCCGATCGACATGGGCCAGGTTCAGCGGCTAGGCCAACTGGTGGGCCTCAATCTCGCCGACCGCAGCTTCGTCGCCGCCGTGAGCTTCACCCGGCCGGAACTGAGCACGTGTCTGGCCAGCCTCGCCAATCAACAAGATCCTCGCCGGCGAGAGGCGCTTGCGATCCTCGATGTCGGCAAACAGAAACTCGCCGCTCGGCTCAGCGATTCTCAAGAAGCGGCGGAAAATCCCACGCTCCATGGATTGCAGCGAGCACGATGATCGGCGAGGGCGCTGCTTACAGGTAGTGCGAGCAGTCCAGGGGAAGCCTGGATCGCCACGTCCCGGAGGGACGTTTGAGAATAGCCCAGCAATTCATTGCTGGGCAGTGGAGCTAAGAGCGTTGGTGCGTCCCGGAGGGACGCTTGAAACCGTGGCTCGGAGTTCAAGCGTCCCTTCCGGGACGCGACATTCCATTTCACGCCCGCAGCGTTGAACGGGCAGTGCGATGACCTTCCCGCACGTTTGGCAAGGGAACCTGACCTCATTCTCTGGAACGGTCCGCATTGTCCGGCCCCAGTGTGGAGACACGGCTGCTGCCGACGGGGTGTTCGCCTCCCCGTTTTGCGGGAGCGGCAGTCTGAGTGTATCTCCATCGTGTGTGGCGTTCAAGAGCCGGCTCTCCCATAGCCCCGAAGAGGCGGAATAGGATAGCCCAGGGCAACGCCCTGGGGAGGGGTTGAGCATGAAATAGCAAGCCCTGAAAGGGCGGCATAAGAGCCACGTGAAGACAGCAGATCTCGCCCTTTCAGGGCTTTCTCGGTTGACTCCGAAGCCCGAACTGAGGATACTTCCTTGGCGCTTCTGCGCACGGAGGCCCGGGGTGCGCTGGAGCTGTTTAACTGTTTATCCGCCAAAGAGTTAGGCTATGTCCGCCAACCAGGTTGAAAGCCTGCAAGAATACTGCGTCGAAGTGGCGCAGCGGGCCAAGCGGGCGGCTGTGGAACTGGGCCGGGTGACCGGGGCGACGAAGAACGCTTGGCTCCGGCGCAGCGTCCGGCTGCTTTCGGAGCGGTCGCTGGCCCTGACCGAGGCCAACCGGCTCGATTTGGCGGCTGCCCCCGCTTATGGACTGACCGATGCCCAAATCGATCGGCTGAAGCTCACTCCAAGTCGCATCGAGTCGATTGCCAAGGGCCTGGAAGAGGTCGCCTCGTTGCCCGATCCGGTCGGGGAGGTGATTTGGTCCTCGGTTCGGCCCAACGGGCTCCAGGTTCAGAAGGTGCGGGTGCCCTTGGGGGTGATTTTCTTCATCTACGAGTCCCGTCCGAACGTGACGGCCGACGCTGCGGCCCTGTGCGTCAAGAGCGGCAACGCGGTCATCCTTCGCGGGGGCAAAGAGGCCGCGCATTCCAGCGCGGCGATTGCCGAGATTCTGGCCGAGGCGGCGGCCGACGTGGGGCTCCCGGCCGACGCCGTGCAATTGGTGGCCACTCCGGACCGCGAGGCAGTGGGCCATCTGCTCCGCATGCCCGAGTATATCAGCGTGGTCATCCCCCGCGGCGGCGAGAGCCTCATCCGCCGCGTGAGTGAAGAGGCCAAAATGCCGGTCATCAAGCACTATGCCGGCAACTGCCACGTGTACCTCGATCGCTCGGCCGACCCGAACCTGGCCGAACGGATCACGATCAACGCCAAGTGCCAGCGCATGGGGGTCTGCAACGCCGCCGAATCGCTAGTGGTTCACAGCGAGGCGGCCGCGACCCTGCTGCCGCGGGTCTGCGAAGCGCTGGTGCGGCACGGCATCGAAATTCGCGGCGACGAGCGCACGCGGCAACTCGTGCCTGGGACGAAACCGGCCACCGAAGAGGACTTCGCCACGGAATACCTCGGGCCGATCATCTCGGTCAAAGTGGTCGATTCGCTCGACGAGGCCATCGAACACATCAACCGTTACGGTTCGCAGCACACGGAGGCCATCGTGACCGAGGACCTTCGGGCCGCCCAGCAGTTCACGGCCCGAATCGACAGCTCGGCCGTGATGGTCAACGCCAGCACCCGGTTCAACGACGGCGGCGAATTCGGGCTGGGCGCGGAGATCGGCATCAGCACCGACAAATTCCACGCCCGCGGCCCGTGCGGCATCAACGAGCTGACCAGCTACAAATACGTAGTCTACGGCACCGGCCAAGTGCGAGAGTAAGAGACGAAAGGACGATACGTTCCTTCCTCCGTGCCCTCCGTGTCCTCCGTGGTGAAAAAACAGATTCACCACGGAGGACACGGGGGACGCGGAGACGAAAGGTTCAAAGGATGGAACCATGAGTAGCGACGTGCTCAGCCAGGCGGAAGTGGAAAGCTTGCTCAATGCGATGGCGACGGGCCAAGAAGGGGAGGCGGCGGTCCCGGCGCCGCCGGACGTCGCCTTGGGCGCGCTCAAGCCCCGCGACAAAATCACGCCTTACGACTTCAAACGCCCGGAGCGAGTCGGAAAAGAGCAGATGCGGGCGCTCCAGACGCTGCACGAGGGTTTCGGGCGGAACTTTGCCGCCGGCCTGTCGGCCATGCTCCGCAGCATGGTGGAAGTGAAGCTCACCAGCGTCGATCAGCTCACCTACAGCGAGTTCGTTTTCAGCCTGGAAAACCCAACCTGCTTCATCCTCCTCAAGGCCGAACCCCTGGAAGGCAACCTGATCCTCGACATCAATCCGTCGATCCTTTATCCGATCATCGATCGCCTGCTGGGCGGCGGCCGCGAGGCGGCGCTGCTGGCTCGGCGGCCGCTGACGGAGATCGAGCTGAGGATCGTGTCCCGCATCACCGGGCTTATTCTCGACGAGCTTCACCGCGCGTGGGAAAACGTGCTCGACCTGCGCCTGGAAGTGGCGCGCGTGGAACACAACCCGCAGTTGGTGCAAATCGTCCCCCCGAATGAGGTTGTGGTGGTGATCAGCTTCGAGGTGGCGTTAGGGGAGATCCGCGGGATGGTCAACCTCTGCATCCCGTACAATGCGATCGAGCGGATCAGCGGCAAGCTCTCGGCCAACAGTTGGGTCTCCTGGGCCCGAAAAGCCACCACGGCCCAAAATGTTCAGCAAATCAGCCAGACGCTCCGCAGCTCGCTCGTTTCGCTCAGCGTGCGCTTGGCGTGTACGCGAGTTTCCACCGGGGAATTGATCGGGGTGCGCGTGGGGGACATCATCACCACGGAGAAAGACGTGCGCCGATCCCTGTTGGTATCCGTGGAGGGGGTGCCCACGTTCCGTGCCCGGCCGGGGGTCCTCAAGGGCCATAAGGCGATCGGCATCGACGAAGTGAACGCCACCCCGGC
>CAYTJV010000156.1:13596-13904 GCA_964438165.1 uncultured Planctomycetaceae bacterium
TCGACGAGGGCCTTCAGGATCTCCTCGATCATCGGCGGGTGACCGCCGGCTTGATCGCCCCACTAATTCTCGTTCACGAGGATAACGAGGATACAACCCGGCCGATGCCATCGGCGAGTGACCGCCGACTTGATCGCCCCACGCTGCGGTGGTACTTTGTTAGTCGCCCCGGATCGGAGGGTTCCTGCCCAACAGCATCTTAGACATGCAAAGGAGAAGATATCATGAACGGCAACCAGGAGCGGACACCGTTGAAATGGTCGCGTCGTAAGTTCCTCGGCGGCGCGACGAGTGCGGTTGCAGCCGGC
>CAYTJV010000157.1:0-13865 GCA_964438165.1 uncultured Planctomycetaceae bacterium
ATAGAACAGAATGTGCAAAGCCGATCGCAGCCTTCGGCGATTTTCAAGAAGGCCAAGTGGGGCAACGTGATGCGCAGACGATCCCCATCGGGAAGGGCCTTTCGGGCCACCGGTCGGAAAAGGCCGCGCTCGCCGGGCTCTGGGGCGGAAAGCCGCTCGGCGACTTGCACGATCTCCTCCCGGCCGAAGACTCCCACGACTTGGTCAATGCCAGGGCATTGCTCCAGCAGGCCCACCTTGTCGCGTTCGGCCAGGCAACCGGCGACAATCACCCCTCCCACGAGGCCCCGCTGCTTGAGCCCGAGCATCTCTCGAATGGTCTGAAGCGATTCCTGCCGCGCGGCCTCCAGGAAGCCGCAGGTGTTGACGATCACGAAGTCGGCCCCTTTCGGCTCCGGAACCAGTTGATACCCTTGGAGTTTCAGCAGTCCCAGCATCCGCTCGCTGTCGACGAGGTTCTTGGGGCAGCCGAGGCTGACTAGCGCGCACGTCCGACGTTGCATCAAGTTACGGCCGCCTCCAGGGGGGCAAGAGACTCGATGAGCAACAGCGAGACGTTTTCCCATCGGTCGTAGACATCGGGGGGATCGCTGACGAAGGTGAAGATGAGCAGGTCTCGTTTTCCCACTCGAACCATCTCGGGGTGGCGGATGTCGAACGTCCGGCCGCTGTTCATGCGGATGTGAAACGGACGGAAAGGCTGCGCCTGCACATAGTTGAGGAGTTCCTGGGGGGTCATGTGCAGTGCCTCTCCAAGTGAGGGATCCGCCCAATTCCAAGACCGTAAACGGCCGGACTTAGGGCCTATCCCAAAACCGCGGTGGGCAGTCGCAAACTTCCGAAGTCTTGGAGACTTCGGAAGTTTTGGGATAGGCCCTTAATAGGGGAATACCCGACCGTACACAATCTCATATCCTACGCGAGCGGCCCCCCGCCGGTAAGTGGCCGACAACACATGGCTCGGTCTCTCCGAGACCGAGATTTCGCGTCTCGGAGAGACGCGACCACGTGAGTGGCCCATTCTTATCGCTTGCGTGCTAGCATTACAGGGCTATACTATTCATGCGTACACTACATCGCCAGCGTGTTCATGCCCCCGCTGAGATCAAGAGGTAGCACCATGTTCTCCAGTCTGACTGCGGAAGAATGGGCCGCCAGCTTGGACGCCGTAGCGGCTGAAGTGCTCGATGCGGCCCGCGTCCACCACCCCCCGGTCGATGCCCTCGCCCTGGCCCACGCCATCGGCCTGACGGTCGCGACCGACGATTGCCAGCAAGGCGGGGCCCGGTACGTGCATCTGCGCTCGCATCGCGGCCGGGCCTCGTGCCCCACGATCCTCGTGCGGTCGGACGCCCGTGCTGAGCGTCGCCATTGGGCCGTGGCCCACGAGATCGGCGAACACGTTGCCCATCGGGTGTTCCATGACTTGGGCGCCGATCCGCGCACGGTGTCGCCCCAGGTCCGGGAGGCCGTCGCCAACCAGATGGCCGGCCGACTGCTCCTGCCTACCCCGTGGTTTGCGGCCGATGCCGCGGCCACGGACTGGGACCTGTTGGCCCTCAAGGCCCGCTACAGTACGGCCAGCCACGAGCTCATTGCCCGGCGGATGCTCGAACTGCCAGCCCCCGCCATCGTCAGCATTTTCGACCAGGGGCGGCTCACGTTCCGCCGCAGCAACGTGCCCGGCCGCGAGCCTCCTCCGTCATCGGAGGAGATCCGCTGCTGGAAGACGGTCCATCGCCTCAACCGACCCGACGAAGCCTCCCACGGCATGACGCGGATCCGCGGATGGCCAGTCCACGAGCCGGACTGGAAGCGCGAGATCCTGCGAACGGAAATCACCTGCGAACCGGCGTGGGCGTAAGGCCGCCTGAGGACGGACCGTTCGCCCGCAAGAATGGCCGCGAACGTTGCGTCAAGAACGGATGGACGCACGGGGTCTCGACGTTTTAATTCACGACACGGCAAAATGGGTCAACTGCTGACGCACTTGCCATCGCTGTCCGGTGCCCGGCCAGGCACTGCTGGAAAGGAAGGCATTCTGTGATAAGGAGTCGTCAGGATACATGAGTGTCCTGATCGCCAAACAGGCCGTTGTTCTAAGGGCTGCCTCGGAATCTCTCACTCAGCCGCGAGAATGCCTGTTTGAGGCACACCGCGCGTTGCAATCATCAACCTCCATCGGATCAGAGGCATCCGAAATCACGGGCTCATTCATGCCCGTCAAGCCCTGATACCACCTCCAGCTATAGCGGGCCTTCTGCTGGACCATCTGCCGGCTCGGCCCATGAAAAACTGCACTGACCGCACAGAGGACAACGATTCCCGCAAGAACGAGGACCCCCCAGTGTTTCATGGCTCAACTCCCCGGGTCTCTTCGCCCCGCCGCCCCCATCGGGCAATCACGAAAGCCCGAAAGGACGAAAGCTCGAAAACACAGGGAATCATGAATACTCGCCCGTCACCCTCTGCTCGTTCTTTCGGGTTTTCGTTCTTTCGGGTTTTCGTGATTCGTTTGCTCCTTGAGATGACCCAAACCCGATTTTGTTGCTACAGTCTCGTTGAAGTCCTTCGGATTCATCGTTTCCGTGAATCACGGAACTCACGAATCTTCTTCAGCATCGCGCGATGCTCTTCCTCGATTGCGGTCGTGTCCTTGGCTTGTTGGATATCCTCAATGGTCTTCTGGACCCGAGCTTTGAGTTGGCTGTCCTGAGTGCTGAGCATCTCCCGTAGCGTAGGGACAATCGATTCGGCCTTCTTGCCGAAGACTGCCAGTGCCCCAACCGCATTCCGTCGCACCCAATCGTCTTCGTCTTTGAGTAAACTGGCGACGGCCGCCAGGTTCTCGGCATCGTAGGGATCAAGACGCGCTAACTGGTGCGCACCCAAGCCGCGAACGTTCTCGTCCTTGCTCGCAAGGGCCTCACGGTAGCGACGACTCAGGTCGGCAAGGTCAACGATCGAGACTCCCTCGGGAACCTCGATCTTGTCCAGATCGATGTCCCGGCCGACGCAGACCGTCATGGTTGGATGCTTACTCCAGATCTTGTTTCCTCGGTCGAGTGTCGTCAGGTGCGGAGCGAATCCACCAACGATGTGTAGATTCCAGTTGTACGGGATTGTCTTGGCACGACTGGAGGACACCGCTACGCAGGGAGCGGGCCGCAAGAGAACTTCATGAACTTCGGCCTTGCTTGCGGCGAACTTCCGCAGAGCATCATTGAGGGCGGTCGTATCACCTCGGAAGTAGAAGTCCTCATTCCCGTTGTACCAAGTGTGATAGACCCGGCTTGGGTGGTTCACCAGGGGCATAACCCCCGGCCAGTCCCGGTAATTCGCCTCGCCAAGGTCGTGGTTCCCAAAGTGCTCTAGTCCCCCGGCCCAGGCCCTGCCGCTGGGACTCAAGGCCAGCAGAGCGAAGGCCAGAAATGCCAGTGCGTTCTTCATATCAGAACTCCTTCATGCGGGTATAGTGGCGATCAATTAGACGAAGAAGGAGTGGATCTGGTTCCCGCAAGTGTCATTCCGAGTCATCTTGAGTAGCGAGGTTCGCTCTTATCGGGCCCCGGGGTTCCAGACTTTCACCGTGCCGTCCAGACTGGCAGAGACCAGTCGGCGGCCGTCAGGGGAAAATCGCACGAAGACAACTGCCGCCGTGTGGCCGCGGAGGCTTTTGAGCGGCTTTCCGTCGGCGGCATTCCAGAGGCGGACGGTCAGATCGGAGCCGGCGGTGGCGATGGTCTTTCCGTCGGGCGAAAACGTGGCGCACTGGACGTGGCCCCCGTGTCCCTCCAGTGCGGCCCGCTGGGTCCAGGTACGCGCGTCCCAGAGTTTCACGTTTCGCTTGGGATCGAACGTCGCCGAGGTCGAGACGAGCATGCGTCCGTCCGGCGAGAAGGCGGTCGAGATCACGAAGTCGGGATGTCCTTTGAGGACGGCAACTTGTTTGAAATCCTGGAGGTTCCAGATGCCCACCGTCATGTCCCAGTTCGCCGTGGCGGCCAGCTTGCCGTCCGGCGACAGGGCCATGGAGGCCATCGGAGCCAGCTTGACGCTCGCGAATTCTCGGCCCGTTTCAGAATCCCAGCGTCTGAAGTGGCCCGCCTCGTCGCCAGAGACGAAGCTCTCTCCGTCGCCGGTGAACGCGACTGTCCGGACCCCAGAGACAGGTCCCAAGATGCTCCTGAGCTGCTCTCCTGAGGCGACGTCCCATACTTTGACGTTGGAGTCAAAACCGCCGGTGGCGAACCGACGTCCGTCGGGAGAGAAGGCGCCGCTGACAACGGCAGCCTCGTGCGCCGCCATCGACTTGTCCAGCCGGCCTTTGTCGGCCTCGAGCAGCGTGATCCTGCCGTCCTCCCCGCCGGCGGCCAGGAGCTTTCCATCCGGCGAGAAGGTCGCAAAGAGGACTCCGGATTTCTGCAAGGCGACGCTGTAGACCAGTTCGCTCGGCACGGGCGCCGCTACGGGAGGCGGCATCACGGGGCCGGTGGCGGCGGCGACTTTTTCGAGGCTCGCGGCCGCGCTCGCCTGATCGCGCCTTCCGCCAAACGTGGGCCAGAACTTCACCAGGCCCTGCCGGTCGGCCGACGCCACCACACTCCCATCGGGCGAGACCGCCACGCTGTACACGCCCCAGCCGTACGTGCCCCAAGCCGCGAACGGGCCGTTTCCCTCGTACTGGATCATTTCCCGAAGCGCGGAAAGGTTCCAGAGGGAGAGGCGGCCGCTATGGGTCGCCACGGCGATCGCCTGTCCGTCAGGAAGGAAGGCCGCGCTCGGCACGCCCCACGAGGTCGTCATAGAACCCAGGAGCTTGCGGGACGCCACGTCCCAAACAAAGAGCTGCGAGTCGGATGCGCCCGTGGCCACCCGGCTGCCGTCCGGACTGAAGCGGACCATCGTCACGTGCTGCCGGTGGCCCGGCAATCGGGCGATCTCTTGCCCGGTCTCGGCGTTCCAGAGTATCGCCAAGTGCGGCTTCTCCGTGTCCCACCCGGCGTCCGCGCCTGCACACAGCATCCGGCCGTCGGGCGACCAGTCGATACACTGCGAGAATAGAGGGTGCTTGAGTTTGAGCACCGTGCGTGCCGCCTCCACGTCCCAGACGCGCACCTCGTTGTCGTAAGCGGAAGAGGCCAACCGCTTGCCGTCCGGCGAGAACCGTAGCGCGGTCACCTCGCCCGTGTGTCCTTGCAGTTCGGCCAGCCTGCGGCCGTCGCGGGCGTCCCAGACGGTAATCCGCCGGTCGATGCCGGCCAGAGCCACCCGAGTGCCGTCGGGCGAAAACGCAGCGGAATTCACCGCCCCGAAATGATCGCCCAGCTCCCGCAAGCACTTCAGCGTGCCAAAGGCCCACAGCCGGGCCTTGCCGTCGTCGCCGCTGGTAGCCAAGATGTGCCCGTCGGGCGAAAAGGCCACGCTGCGGACACCACCGTGATCTGTGGTGAGCGTCACCAAAGGTGCGATCGGCCGCAACTTGGTCTCCCAAAGCTGGAGCGTTGCGTCGGCGCCGCCGCTCGCCAGCGCGCTGGAGTCGGGGGCAAACGCCAGGGTCGTGACGATACCTTGGTGGTACCGGACCTGGTGCAGGCTCTTTCCCAAGGCAATGTCCCACATCACGACGGTCCCCCAGCGGTCTCGGATCCTGGGACCCTCCGGGCTTGATCCAGAGGCAAGGTCCCAAAGCACGGTGCTCCCGTCGAGCGAGCCGCCGGCAAGCGTTTTTCCCCCCGGCGAAAACGCCAGGCTCCATACCATCGTCTTTTGACCCGCCAGCGTGCTGCGCAATCGGCCCGTTTTCGCGTCCCACAAGTGGACGCCGCCTCCCCCTGCATTGGCGCGGTCGTCGGCTGGGCTTGCCAGGGTGTTGCCGTCGGGCGAGAAAACGACGGCGCTCCCAGCATTGCCGGCCAACGAGAAGACTGCCTTGCGGGCATCGAGATCCCACACCTTCACCGTGTGATCGGCGCCGGTGGAGGCCAGCCGCTTGCCGTCCGGGGAGAACGCAACGGCGCGAACCAGTTCGGCGTGCCCTTCCAGCCGCGCCAGCTCGCGGCCCGTTGCCGCTTCCCAGAGACGCACGGTCTTGTCTGAGCCGCAGGAGGCGGCCGTCTTGCCGTCCGGCGAGAACACGGCCGCGAGGACCCAGTCGGTGTGGCCCTTGAGCGTCACTCGTGCCTTGCCCGTGGCGGCATCCCATAGTCTTACGGTTTTGTCGCAACTGGCGGTGGCCAGCGTCTTCCCGTCCGGAGAATAGGCGACCGAGCTAACGACATCCTCGTGGCCAACCAGCAGACTGCGGACATCGCCGGTAGCCGGCTCGCGGAGCCGCACCGTCTTGCTCTCGTGAGCGGTCGCCACGGTCTTCCCGTCGGGCGAGTAGGCAACGCACGTAACCGGCTCGGCGGGGTCGGCCAGCCAGTCTGGTGGGACAAGCGTCTGACGCCGCTCTCGCTTGGCCACATCCCAGAGCTGTACTTTCCCGTCTTCTCCGGCGGTAGCCAAGGTTGCCCCGTCGGGGGAGAATCGAGCCGGGCGCAACCACCCTTCGTGTCCCGCGAACGTTGCCAGCAGTTGGTACGTTGCGGCATCCCAGAGCTTCGTCGCAGTCCCATTGAGGTTCGCGCTGGCGAAAAGCTTGCCGTCAGGAGAGAAGACTACGGACTCGAGCCAGCCTCCCTCCTGAATCTCTCGCTTCTGTCGGCTGGTGGCCGGGTCCCAAAACCGGATCGTGCCGTCGAGGCCACCGCTTGCCACGGTCTTGCCGTCAGGAGAGAAGCTGACTGAGATGACCGGCCCACCATGCCCCACCAGCCGGCCCACCCGCTTGCCGCTCTGGGCGTTCCACAGCCGGACCTCGCCCATCCGGTTCTGCTGCCAATTGCCGCCGCCGGCCGCGACCAGGCTCCCGTCGGGCGAGAAGGCCACGCAGTGCAGGCGGAACAGGCCGTCCTCGAGCAAGCGCCGCTCTTTTCCGGTGGCGACGTCCCAGAGCTGGACCCTTCGCCCCGGGCTGTCGTCAGTCGGCCGGTGCCCTTCGGTGGCCGTGGCAATGGTCTTCCCGTCGGGAGAGAACGCCACGCGAGCGATGCTCTCCATCGGGATGTCGTGTACCAGCACGAGTCCGTCCGCCTTGTGAATACGCATGTGGCGGTCCCAACTGGAACTGGCCACGAGCGTGCCGTCGGGAGAAAAGGCCACCGATGGAATACCGTTCAGCGCTCTCGCGCGCCCCAAGAGCTTGCCGGAAGCAATATCGAGCAGATGGAGTTCCCCGGTCATGTTCCAGTCGCCGCTCGCGATTACGATCTTTCGACTGTCGGGTGAGAATGCAAGGCCCCAGATGTGCCGAGCCTCCCGTCCAACGGCACGATAGCGATCCCCCTCCAGCCCGGCTACCTCTCGGGGTGCAGCCACGGCAGCCGGACCTGCCGACTGCGGCTTCACCTCGGCCGGGGCCAAGGCGACCATCGCCTCGACCGCTGGATCAGCCGCTTCCGCTGCCGGCGAGTCGGCGCCTGGGTGAACCTGCGCCAGCGTCGGCACGAGCGGCAGGCAGATCGCGGCGAACGTCAGGAGCGCTGCCCACGCCACTGGAGACAAGCGATTCGGGCTCTCCCCGCGCATGCGCATAATCATCGTCACTCTCCTTTTCATGATCGTGAATCCTTGAACCCCGCTGGCGACAGCCGGCATGGGCAAATGCGACTCGGACAAAAACCGCTCCGTCTCGATCAACGCGGCTGCGTACGCACCACGGTCTTCGGGCATTTCCGAAACGACCCAGCTATCGCAGCACGCCTCCTCGGCGAACTGGATCTCGCGCCGCGCCCACCATACTACGGGGTGCCACCAGAACAGGATCGTGGCCATCGTTTCCAACAGCCGCACCCAGTGGTCCCCGCGGCGGAGGTGGGCCAACTCGTGCAAGACCAGCGCGCGGCGTGCGCCAGGCGCGAGGCCGTCGAGAAGCCGCGAGGGGAAAATCAGCCGCGCCCGGCCGAAAATCGCCCACAGCATCGGCGAGACGGCGCCCGGCACTAGCCACACCCTGGGACAATGCCGCAAACCAATCCGCCGAGCGATTTGTGCGGCTTCCTCTTGGAGTGCCGCTTGCGCGGGAGTCGCCCATCGCATGGCTCGGCGGAAACGGTGGACTCGCACAGATGCCAAGGTGAAAACGGCCAGGGTGCCGGCAAGCCAGACCCACAGCAGAACCATCACGACACGGGATAGCGCCCGGCCGGTGTCATGCGGACCTCGACGAGGCTCCATCGGCGTCGCTGCGAGCCGAACCGTCGCCGGTTGTTCCAAAGGCCCCGCCTGTGGAACCGCCCGGCCTGCGGCGTTAGATGAGGCCTGCGATTTGCGCGAGGCGGGGCCCATGCGGTCGCCAGGGAGTCCTCCGGCCGGAGCAAGCAGATCCTCTTGCGGCGATGCTCGCCAGCCAAGGTCCGCCGCGGCCAGGGGACTCGTCGATCGTGGCTCATCCGCCGAATCACCAGGGGCATCTTCCGAGCCTGAGCGGGCGACTTCGAGTCGAATCGATGTCGGCCACCAGGCCGGGAGCGGAACCGCAATCATCGACGGCGTGAGGAATTTCGCCAGCACTACAATCCACAGGCCGTGCGCGAGGGCCGGTTTGCGCAAGCCCCGCGCCACGGGAAACACCACCAGAGCCAACACCGTCGCTACGACGGCATTGCTCGCTGCCGTTTCCAACAGGGAAGCCATGGCTGGTCCCTTTCATGAAAGAAGATGCGCTGCGTTACCCTGGGTTGCTCTTCCTCCTGTCGGCACCGCGTCCGGGCGGCTCCTTGAATTCCTCGATCAGAGCCAACAGCGCCTGCCGCTGCTGCTCGGTCAAGTTGTGGGACCGGGCCAATTGCGTCAACAGCGGCGAGATCGACCCGCCGCAGAGAGAATCGGCCAGCCGTTTTAGCCGGCGCCCCACCAGGCCGTCGCGGTCCACGACGGCGTGGAACCGATGCACCGCCTCGCGGCGGTCGCGGCCAACGAAACCCTTTGCCTCCAGCCGCGCAAGGAGTCTCTTGACCGTCGAGTACTGCGTCTCAACGTCTTGCGGATAAAGGACTTCCGTGAGTTCGCGGATAGCCGCCTGGCCGCGCTCCCAGAGCACCTGCAACACGGCCAGTTCGGCATCCGTTACGTCTTTAGGTGTGCGCACCATGGGGCCCTCGCGCGTGTGGGACATTCTGTCCTGGTGATCCTAGGACAATTTGTCCCAGTTGTCAAGAGGCGCCTTTCAGATTTTTCTGTAGCGGGTAGGACTTGTTCCCAATTCCGGTGTGACCCGCTGTCTATCCGCGGAGGGTCATTTCGGCGTCGCCGTGGCAAGCAGCCGGTCGAGTTCCCAGAAGAGGTCTTCTACCAGAAGCGGCTTGGAGAGCACCGAGGCGGCGCCGGATGCCAGGGCCCGGTCGCGGTCTTCCACGCGCGGAAATCCCATCAAGGCGACAACGGGCGCCGGGTGCAACGCAGCGGCAAGACGGCGCGCACGTGCTCAGAAGCAAGGAGAGTTGTATGTGTGCCACTCGATGTAGAGGACTCGCGGATCAGGGGCACCCGTGCGCCACCCGTTACACCATCATCGTCCTTTGGTGCTCGGTTCCGATGCTTCCTTGCCTGCACAGCGAGGTGACGAAAAAGTCGGCGGAGTGCCTGGCCTGGACTTCGAGCGCTTCAGACAACCCAGCGCCGCAGGAGTCCCTGATCGATTGCACGATGGCCTTCCTGGCCGCTTCCGTGGCCGGGCTGTCGGAAACCGGCACGCCTGCTGCATCGGCGGGCAGACCTTTCAGCACGCCCTCGTCCAGCTTTCTCATCGGCAAGGCAGCCGCTCCGCAGGATGCAAGACTCCAAACCGTCTGGAGCGACTCCTGCACCGGACCCGCGTAGTCAATCAGCCAGTCCACGGCGTCTTTCGCTTTCACCGGCGCTCCACCCAGCAGCAGTCGGACCAGCTTCGGCCACTGGTTTCGGCTGGCTTTCCTGAACGGCCAGTGGCAGCCTTCCATGCCCGGCACCACAGGCAGCGTCACCTCCGGCATTCCCAGGACCGCGTCCTCGACGGCTACCAGGTAGTGGCAGTGCACGAGCAGCTCCAGGAAACCGCCGAGGCAGCGTTTGCCGTTGACGAAGCCCACCGACACGTTGAACTCGTCGTAGAACCGCCTGGCGGTCGCAGACCAGGCGGCAGCCAGCCGGCGTCCCTGCTCGACATCGAACAGAGCGGGGAAGAACTCGCTGGTGTCTGCGCCTATCATCTGCGTGGCCAGGTGGAAATCGCCGGTCACAATCACATTGGCGACTGCTTCGGCCTTGAGCCAGTCGATGGCCCGGTTCAATTCGGCATCCACGTCGCTGTTGTAGGTTTCCCGGCTGATCGTGATGACTCCCACGCTGCCGTCATGCTCGGCGTTGACGTACAACTGCTGCCACTCGGGGCTCGCGAGCTGCTCGAACGCGGCCGGATACCAGCAGGCACCGGCCGCTTCGGGGTGGAGCCGGTGATACGCCTCGACCCTGCGGATCGCGCCCTCGGCCCCCACGCTTCGGATCATGGCCAGGATGCCCCGGCGAAACTGCGCGCACAGCTCACCGATCGCGTTGATGTGGGACAGGTGGCCCCTCCGCTCGTGAAGCATCAGGCTGGCCATCTGGAATAGCGCGCCCTGGATCCAACTGGTGAACTCATCCTCTGCCTCGTCATCCAGAGACCAGTTGACCACGGGTCGGAAATGGTCCGGCGGGTACCAGTTCTGGCCGGTCTCCTGCCGCTCGCACAGCTCCGGCGTCAGCCTGAACAACGCCCCGTATTTCTCGCCAAGGTGGTGCAGGCAGGACCACGTGAGGAAATTCGCTCCCTTGGCGCCGATGACGTCATGAGCCCTGAACGGATTCGGACCGACCGACTTCCGGATATACTTGTCGATCTTCCAGAAGGGCATGTTGGTTGCACGGTGATATCTCAGCCCGGTGAGCGTCACGCCGCAGAACAGCACATCCAGGACAAACGACCAGTCGTCACTGACCGGAACCGGAACCAAGCCCAGCGCCCAGAGAAGTTGAGTAATCGAGGAAGTCTTCTCTTCCACGACCGCCCAGACCGTGTTGATCTCATGAGGAAAGGCCGGGTGCGCCACGCCGACCCCCAGCTCCGAGCTCGGGAAACCCGACGTGACCGAGCGGATTTCGATGCCTGGAAATGCCTCTCGGAACATCTTGTAGTGGGCCTTCTTGACCTCAAGAATCTCCGGAATCGCTTCCAGGAGAAAACGGGGACGCCAGTTCTTGCCGAAAAGGTCCGCCGGGAGGCTTTTTCCGTCGTAGGTCATCCTGACGATGCTGGCCATGATTCGGTCGGCTCGCTCTTGGCCGACGGCCTCCACCAGTCCTGGGTACTTCGGCCCGACACGATCGGCCGTTCTGGGACGGCTGAGGCTGATCGACTTGACGCCAAACGGCTCCAGCCGGGAAGCAAGCTGCATCATCTTCCCGGCGCCAACGATCCCGTTGGCTCCGGAGATCACCAGCGAGCCGCGCTCCCCGGGGCCGCCGAACACGCGGTCCACCAGGTCCCCGGCGTCGACCGGCAGCCTTCCGTTGCGAAAGATGTCTATGACCGAGCCAAGTCCCAGTGTCTGGAGTGTTGACTGTCGGATCGACTTCGTCATTTCGACTCACCTCCTTCCGTGACTCGGAAGAGGGCCGCGATACCCACGTCTCCCGCGGCGCAACCGAACAGCAACACGAGGCCGCCTCCCAAGTCCACTGCTTCCTCCAGACCTTCGATCAACATCCTGGTGAGAGTCGGACCCTGGGGATGTCCCCATACCAGCGAGCAGCCGGTCTTGTTGACCTTGACCCAGTCGTACCCCGTCACTTTAGAAAAAATGGCGTCATTGATGGCAAAGGGGTTGTGGCTCTTGACCACCGCCATGTCCGCCATGGTGAAACCGGTCTTCGCCAGCAGTTTCTGCACGGCAAGCGTGGGGGCCTCCGGCATCAAGGCCGGATGGGTCCTCACCTCGGCTTTAGCGACAAACTGAATGACAACCTCCGGCCGCGGGCTGAGCTCCCTGGCTTTCTCCGGGGTCGTAACCAACAGCGTAGCCATCCCATCCGAGGCGTGCGTCTGGGTGCCCGTCGTCACGCAGGTATCCAGCTCGCGCATCTGGCGTAGGCCGTCCAAAGTCAGTCTGCGAACCCCAACGTCGTCTTCGATGCTGCCAAGAAAGCGGCCTTGCACATTCAACACTTCGAGCGGCACGAGGACACGATCGAGAAACCCGGATGCCTTGGTCTCGAAGTATTGCCGATACCGGCAGAAGGCCAACTCGTCCACCTCTTTCCGGTCAAGACGGTGCTTCCGGGCAGCATTGCCGGCCGTGGCAATCATGGCCTGGCCGGCGGCCGGGTCGAATCCGAAATTGTCCCACACGTCGGCGAGCGCCATCGTCCTCTGGTAAGTCCGCCGCTCCGGGAACACGCCCACGGGCGAATCGCTGGTCCGATCGAAGGTCAACACACCCACGACGTCATTGGCTCCACTCTGGACTTCCGCACCAGCCAACAGGACGGCCTGGAGCCCGGTCGCACAGGCCTGTTCGATATGAAATCCCGGGATGCGGCGCCCCAGGCAGCTCGCCACCAAGGGCGCATTCCAAAACTTCCAGTGCCATGGCACGGTGGAGCCGATGATCAGGTACTCCAACTCGCTCGTCGGGACCTTTCTGATTCCAAGGATCCGGTTCATCGCCTCGCCGGCAAACTGGCCTATGTTGACCTCTGCCAGCGCCGACGTCTGCCACGCAGGGAAGAAGCTGCTCCCCCAGGTCCCGTACGGTATTCTGGCTCTGGGGAACATCTCGACACTCTCTCTCATCAATCCCACCTCCGTAGACAACGCGATGAACCCTAAAATGTAGCACGATGTTCACGGACCCTACAAGGCGTCCGTCTTCTGGGCGCAGTTTCCGTACCCGTTCTGGTGGAACACCCTCGTCGCCGGCTTAGACACCCTCGCCAACCTGGGCTTTCGTGCCGATGACCCGGATGTCTGGGCGCTGCCGAAGGGCTCGACAAGCGCCAGGTCGACGTGAAGCTGAGCGTCGCCATTAAGCGGTGGCCCACGAGATCGGCGAACACGTGGCGCATCGGGATAAGAAACGTTTCTAGCCGTGTGCATGCGTCGGCATGAACTGCCCAAGTTTATCGGCTGGGCTTCCCGCTCAGTGAAGGTCGAGCGCGGCCTTGAGACAGGCGTCGATCCGTTCCATCGTGGTGTCGCGAGTTCCAGCAGACTCCGGTCGCCCGGGTCTGGCCCCAGGCTACGGGATTCCAGGACATCGTGGCCCTGCGCTTGCAGCCATTCTGCCAGACGTCGGCCAGCGCAACGATCTACCAGGAACCTCACGGCTTGGCCACCTCGACGGCGTCCAGAGAATCGTTCGCAACGACGGCGTGGGCATAAGCGAGACAAGCCTGGATATCTTCACGCTCCAGGTCGGGATAGTCGTCCAAAAGCTCTTCCCACGATGCACCTTGGGCGAGGAGGCTAAGAATCAATTCCACGGAGATGCGCATCCCTCGGATGATCGGCTTCCCGCCGAAGATCGCCGGATTCGCCGAGATGCGATGAAGAAGGTTGTTCTCCCGCATGGAGAAGCTCCTTTGGTTTGGATCACATGACGGGAAAAAGGGATGGCTACCGTCACGGGGCGGCCAACTGGCGGACGTGGGGGACATCGCGTGGACCGACCGGACGTAATTGCGGCGGCAAAACGGTGGCCACCGCCACGGTGCGGCCCGTGAGCGTCATGAATTCGACCTCATAT
>CAYTJV010000158.1:0-13834 GCA_964438165.1 uncultured Planctomycetaceae bacterium
TTGGGGTCAGACCCGGTTTTTCGGTTTGAAACCGAAAAACCGGGTCTGACCCCAAAGAACCCGATCAAGCCCCGCCACGAACGCTGGGACGTTGCCTAGTTTTCTCACTCTTCGCATTCATCCGAACGCCGGGCCGGATATAGCGCCATGTCCATATTTCAAGGCACTTTCCGGCCAGGCCCGAAATCGGCGAGAAAAGGGCTCAGCCTCGGTCAGGGCAGATTCGCGTTTTCGGAGAGAAACTCGCCCGCGGCCTATCGGTCGGTCGCCCGCTGCTCCAACACGAGCGGCGATTCCGAGGTTGGGTCGCCGACGCGGATGCTGGTCTTGCCGGAGAGCAGATCGTCAAACAGATTGCCGACCACTTCCGCACGCCAGCCGCGCGCCAGTCGCGGCGGACGCCGCGAGCCGGCCTGGCCCATGCGGTGTGCAATCCATTCCCGGATGTCGTTGGGCGTGCCGACCAGCGGCGGAGCGACCTCCACTTGCCGGCAGACGCTCCCCAAGGCCGAGAACAAGAACTGGCCCAGCACCGACAGTTGCGGCATGTTCTCGTGGCGGACGGTGGCCGGGCAATCGTCCTCGGCAAGGTCCAGCCCGCGCTGGATCGCCTCGGCGATTTTCGGCAACTGCCGTTTCAGGTCGCCGCGGTCCAGCCCGCGCACCGCCTCGATCCGCTTCAGCTCGGCCGTCTGCCGCTTGGCCAGCTCAACGACCAGGTCGTCGCGGAGCACGCGGCGGGGAGGGCAATTGCGATGCTGGGCCTCGGCCTCGCGCCAGCGCCACAACTCGCGGACAATCGCCAGACTGCGGCCGGTGAGACCCGTGTTGCCCGACACCCTCCGCCATCGCTCCTGCGATATGGCCCACTGGATCTCTTCCCGCCAGGCCGCCATTTCCTCTTCCACCCAGGCGTGTCGATGGAGCTTCGTGAGCCGCTCGTGCAGCTTGTCGCGGATGGCCGGAAGGTGGCGGATGTCGTCCAGGGCGTACTGGATCTGCCGGCGCGAGAGCGGCCGTTGGCGCCAATCGGTGCGGGTTTCGGCCTTGTTGGGCTTCTCACCGAGCAGCTTGGAGATGAGCGTGCCGTAGCCCGCCGGGTACTCGACCCCCACCAGTCCGGCCACGATCTGCACGTCGAACAGCCTCGCCGGCGGCCGCCCCACCGCCTGCAAACAGAACTCCAGTTCGCCCCGGCCCGCATGAACCACCGTCTCGTGGCCCGGGGCGGCGATTACCTCCCAGAAAGGCTTGAGATCCTTGACCGTCAAAGGATCAATGAGCGCCAACTGGCCGTCGGCCGCCACCTGGACCAGGCAGAGGACCGGACGATAGGTCCGCTCGGCCACGAATTCAGTGTCGAAGGCGATCTGTTTGGCGTGGGCCAATTGCTCGCAGTAAGCGGCCAATCGGTCCGGAGTGGAAATGTCGACGTAAGACACAGGAAGGCAACGTAGCGAGGTCAGGGCACTATCCGTGAAGACCCGGCCGCGAACGGCCCGTGCGGTCGAACGGTATACCCATGATAGGGGTTCGCCGTGGGTTTGGCCAGTCGGGACGAAGGAATTCGGGGACGATCTTTCGGGTGCGCGCCTCGTGTGGCCGGATTCGCCGGAATTCGGGCACTTTAGCAAGGTAATTGGGCAATCACGAAAACCCGAAAGGAGGAAAGCCCGAAAAACACATGCAACGGTGTACGCTCGTCCGTCACCTTCTGGCCTCTCTTTCGGGCTTTCGTTATTTCGGGTTTTCGTGATTCCTTTCCTCTGATTTGTATCCATGCACTGGAATACATATCATGGCCGCTCGACGACCGTAAGGTCGCTGCGCGGCGAGTATTCGATTGTTCGCAGTAATCCTTGGGGCGTTGTCCATTCATGACTCGACTCTTGGTAAGCGTTCGCAGTGCTGGTGAAGCCCAGTCAGCCCTTTCGGCGGGCGCCGACTTGATCGACGTGAAAGACCCCGCCAAGGGTTCGCTCGGCGCGCCGGAAGGTCGCGTTGTCGAAGAAGTGGTCGCCGAGGTAGCGGGCAGGGCCCCGGTGAGCGTGGCTTTGGGTGAGCTGCGCGATTGGGAGCGACTGGATAATTTGGTGATTCCGGTTGGAGTCGGTTTTGCCAAGCTCGGCATGGCGGGCTGCGGCTGTTGGCCCGACTGGCCCGACCGCTGGGCCGAGGCACTCCGGCGTTTTCCGCCCTCGGTGCGGCCGGTGGCCGTAATCTACGCAGACGGGGATGCCGTTGCGGCTCCCGAACCGGATCGGGTGCTGGCTGAGGCCGTGCGTCTAGAGTGTGCTGCGGTGCTTGTCGATACGTTTGACAAATCGCGAGGGGGGCTCCTCGACGCTTGGACTTTCGAGCGGCTCGCGTGGTTCGTCGCTGCGGTGCGCCAAGAGGGGATGCTGGCCGTGGTGGGCGGCTCCCTGACGCTGGAAACGATCCCTCGCGTCGTTTCCCTCGGGCCCGACTACGTCGCCCTTCGCGGAGCGGTGTGCCGCAACGGACGCAATGGACCGTTGGAAGCCGATCGCGTGCGTGAGGCCGCGCAACGTGTCGCCGCTGCGGATTCGGGGATTCCTTCCCGATTTGCTTGACAATTGCTAGCACAGCCTGCATACTAGGCATCCTAAGCGTAGCCGCGTGGCCCGAAAGTGGGAAGGAGTGCCGCCGTGCCGAAGTCCATTCTCGAGGCGATCAAAGAGGGGCGTTGGGACTTCGAGCCGGCGGAGTTCCATAGCGTCCAGTTCGATGGCGCGGACTCCATGCCCGGCACGTGGGAGAAGGTGGAGATCCTTGCCGAGAGAGTCCGCACCGGGTTGCCGCTATGGCATCCCGGTGACCGAGACGACGTCGAGGCCCCACCCGTCCGCAAGCCGCGCTAGGCAGCGGTAGGAGAATAGGTCGATCAATTTTCGTAGGACGGATTGGCAATCCGTCCTACTGTGTCTACTCCCTGGGCCGACTCAGCCGATCGACATTGACGGCAGCCCGCGGACTTGTCACGCTACTATTTGGTCGTGGGGCACGTTTCCAACGTGCCGGGCACGATGCAGTCGTGCCCCACTCAAGCCGGAGGTCATCCCATGGAGTTGTTCTCGCTGCTGCTCGGGACGCTCTGCGTCGCGCAACTCAACGCTGCGAGCGGACCGAGCGTGTCGAATCTCCCTCCTAAGGGGACGACTCAGCGTCGGCCGATCACGCCGGAGTTGGTCGCCAGCTCGTTTGCCGCGCCGGTGGGCGGAACGCTCGTGGGGCGACCGCTGACGTTGCTGGAATCGTTCGGCACAACCACCGATCGCTCGCAGCAACTGGCGATCACCCACGCCTACTGGCGATTGGCCGCTGCCGTGGGCGAATATCAGGTGCGATTCGTCGCCGTCCAGCGGCTGCGGCAGTTGGCGCCGCGGGCCGACGATATCTCCACCCTGCGCGCGGAGCGGTCGAAAGCGACCGAGGCCCTGCGGCGCGCGGAGTTGGAGGCGGCGCGTGCCCAGCAAGCCCTGGCGGAAGCGGCGCGCCTGAGCTCCGGCGCGCCGCTGCCGGCCGATCTGCCGCACGCCGGGCCGTACCGGACGAATTTCGACGAAGTCCACGCGATGCAGAACGCGCCGGCCCGAAACCGACTCATCCACCGCACCCTCCCGCTGCGCCGGCAAGCGATCGACCTGCGGGCCACGGCGGTCCAGGCCGCCGAGGACGCCCTCGAGGCGGCGATCGACGCTTATCGCGACAGCGCCGGAGAGTTGGCCGTGGTCTTGTCGTGCTTGGCCCGCTCGGTCGAGCAGCGTGCAGCCTTGGTTTCCGACGTCTGCCAGTACAACCACGAGATCGCCGACTACGCGCTTTCGGTCGCAGCGAGCCACGCGAGCCCACGGGCCCTGGTGACGATGCTCATCTTTCCCACCTCGGGGGCCGAAGGAGCTCCGGGAGGAATCGAGAATCTCGCCTCACCGCAAGCTTTGCCTACGAAGCGAGCCGCCGTGACGTCCCCGACGGGCGTGGAGCCGGCTGCATGGAACTTTCCAGCGCCGCAAGCTCAGGCGGCGGGCGCCCCGGGACTGCCGGCCGCCGGCCAGCCGACCCTCGCTCCGCCCAAACCGACGCTGGCGCCCAAGAAGCTCTCCACGCTCCCGGCCGAGCCGGCGCCCTTGCCTCCCAAGCCGGTTCCCGAGCGAATCGCCGAGCGGCTGCCACTCGCCGACGGACCGGGCACGCCGGCGGGCTCGTCGTCGGCGCTCTATCCGGCCCTGGTTTCCGCTTCGGCCGCGGCGCGCGTCACGGACCTGAGCGCGGCGCTGCACTGGAACCGCAGCCTGCCGTCCGACTCCGGCCGGCCCGCGGAGCTCGAAGAGTGCCTGCGCGGGCTCTCCGCCGGCGATCGCCGGAGCGCGATCGATGCCTACTGGATTGCGCGTCAACGGGCGGCGGAGTATCAGGTCCTGGTTGGGCAAGGAGAACTGATCGAGCAGCTCGTTCCGCTCGTCCTGGACCGTCGCCAGCAGCCGACCGGCGCGCTCGACATGTTGCGGCTCCGCGCCGCGCGCCTGGCAAGCCAATCCGATCTGTCGGCAGCGCACGTCGACCTCTTGCAGTCGCAGTTCGAGCTGACGCGGCGCGCCGGGCGCCCGCTGGACGGACCCTGGCTCGTGCCCTCGACCGCTCCCCATGCGGGGCCGTATCGGCTGAAACTCGACGCCCAGCGTCCCGAATTGGTCAAACAGCCCTCCATGCAGCGGCTGGCGGCCGCCATCCCCGCCCTGAACGACACCCTCCAGGAGCAGGCGGCCGCGGTGGTCGAGGCCGATACGGCCCGGGCCGCAGCGGCCACGGCCTATCAACTCGGCGGCCGAAGCATCGACCAACTACTGGCCTGCGTCCGCTCCCAGACCGTGGAAACGCTCGCGTTCTTGCAGATCCTCACCGGCTACAACCGGACGATTGCCGAATACGCCCTGGCCGTGCTCCCCCCGGCCATCCCCGGCGACCAGCTCGTGCAGACGCTGGTGTTGGCTCGGCGATGAGCAAACGAATCACGAAAACTCGAAAGAACGAAAGGCCGAAAGAGCAAGCAGAGGGTGACGGGGGATCGTTCATTACTTCCTTTGCTTTTTCGAGCTTTCGTCCTTTCGGGCTTTCGTGATTGCCTGATCTCTTTGTGAAGCGTCTCCTATTTCACTTTCTTCTTCAGCCGCTCCGCGAATCGCTTCTTGTCGATGATGGCGCGCACATGGGTTCCGCGCGCGACAAGTTCGTGGCTGTCGCGTGCCTCCAGTTCGAAGGTCACGCGCTTGCCGTCCACGGCGGTCACCTTGGCCGTGGCGACGACGATCTCGCCGGCAGGCGTGAGGGCCAGGTGCTCGAACTGGAAGCCCGTGCCCACCGAAGCCTCGCCCGGCTCCAGATGCGGCTTGATCGCCTCGTAGGCGGCGGTTTCCATGACGTACAAGAGCCAGACCGACTTCGCCGCCCGCTGGTCGCGCGAACATGGCTCTTCCGGATTTGGGTGCAAGAATCGGGGAAAAGCGTGTTCGTAGTCCCGCCTTCAGGCGGCATTCCACCTGAAGGCGGGACTACGAACGGGAGGGCTCCATCACGTTTGCACCCAAACCCAGACGAGGCCGAACATGCGATTTCGTAAATGTGAGGGGTTTGACGATACCCTGGGATTCATTACAGACGATCCCCTTGGAGCGATTACAATGAGAGCAGTATGAGCGGCACGACCTCCAGCCTTCGTTCGGTGCAGCCTACGCCGACGCCCGATCCCGGCAGCGGGTCTACCGGGAGTCTGGCGAAGCCGGCGGGGGAAGCGGCGTCTCCGAGGACCGACGAGGAGCCGACGGTGATCTCCACGCGCGCGCCGATGGAGATGGCCGCGTCGGCCGCCCTGCCCGCCGCAGCGATGCTGGACCGCCTGGGCCCCGGCGCGCGAATCGCGGATTTCGAGTTGTTGGAGTGCGTCGGCGGCGGGGGGATGGGGCGCGTCTTTCGTGCCCGCGACACGGCCTTGGCCAGGATCGTGGCCGTGAAGGTCCTTTCCCCGGAGCAGGCCGACGACGGCGAGGTCCTGCTCCGTTTCCGCAACGAGGCGCAGACCGCGGCACGTTTGAATCACGAGAACATTGTCCAGGTTTACCATACGGGCGAAGACCGCGGCGTCGCGTACATCGTGTTCGAGTTCATCGAGGGGCTCAACGTCCGCGCGCTGGTGGAGAAAAAAGGGGTCCTGCCGCTGTCCGAAGCGATCAGCTACACGTTTCAGGTGGCCGAGGCCCTGGCCCACGCCGCCGCTCACAGCGTGGTGCACCGCGACATCAAGCCGTCGAACATCCTCATCACCGGCGAGGGTCAGGCGAAGCTGATCGACTTGGGACTGGCACGGCTTTACAAAATCAGCGATGGCGCCGACGACTTGACCGCCAGCGGAGTCACCCTGGGGACGTTCGACTACATCTCGCCGGAGCAGGCCCGCGATCCGCGGACCGCCGATGTGCGCAGCGACATTTATTCCCTGGGCTGCACGTTGTTCTTCATGCTGGCCGGTCGCCCTCCGTTTGTGGAGGGGACTGTGCTCCAGAAGCTGTTGCAGCACCAAGGGGAGGAGCCCCCCGACGTTCGGCAGTTCCGACCCGAATTGCCGCCGGAGACGTCGCGTCTGCTGCGGAGGATGATGGCCAAGGATCCGCGCCGGCGTTTTCAAAGCCCTCTGCAACTCGTCGATGCCCTGGCCCTCTTGGCCGAGGAACTGGGCCTGCACCCGCCGGGTCCGGGGGAGAAGCACTGGCTGCCGGACCGGCCGCCCCAGATTCCCCTTTTCCAGCGTCACTTGCCGTGGATTGCGCCGGCGTCGGTTCTGGCGATCGCCGTGCTGGTGCTGAATATTCTCTGGTCAGGGCCGGCGACGCCGACCGATCCGCCCCCCCGCTCGCTCAGTGTGGCCGAGGAAGCGTCGGTTCCTCCCGAGCCGCCGGAAACCACCGACGCACCAGGGGCATCGAAGCCGGCCGGCCCGGCGGAGGCGTCGGCTGCGAGGTCGGAGCTCGGATCGGTACCTGGTGTGCAGAATCCGTCCCGCCCAACAGTGACGCCAGAGACCGGCACAGCAGCAACGCCGCCTGCCGCCGCCACGGCCGGGCCTTCCGGGTCCGAGCCATCCGCGGCCTCGGCTGCGGCAAATGCCGGCGCCGGCGTGCCCCGGGGAGATGCCAGTGCAGCCGGTTCCCTGGCAACGGGCATCCCTGGTGGGGTTCCCGTGCCGCCGAGCGCCCCCAAAGCTGGAACGAACATGGGGGTGAAGGTCGTCGATCCAACAGGCTCCGGAGCCGACACGTATCCGACGCTTGCGGCAGCGTGCGCCGCGGCCGCGACTGGGGACGTCGTGAAGCTCCGTTACAACGGCCCGCGCCAGGAAGTGCCGCTGGCCCTGCGCAACCTCAAGCTGACGATCCGCGCGGCGGAAGGCTACCAGCCGGTGGTGGTGTTCCGCCCGGCCGATTTGGATCCGATGGTTCGACCCAGCGCCATGCTCAGCCTCAGCGGCAGCCAGTTGACGCTCATCAACGTCGGCCTGGCCCTGGAGGTTCCGCGCGAGGCCGCCTCGGACCAGTGGTCGCTGTTGGAAAGCCGGCCGGCGGAAATGATCCGCCTGGAGAAGTGCTGGCTTTCGATCAGCAACACCTCGGCCCAGCTCGGCGCCTATCATCCCGACGTGGCTTTCTTTCGCGTTAAGGCGGGGCCGGGCGCCGGCAGCCTGGTGCCCCGCGAAACGACCACCGCGCCGCAGCGCGTGACCATTGAACTGGTGGACTGCGTTCTCCGCGGCGAAGCCGTGGCCCTAGGCGCCCATGACCTGTGGCCGATCCAATTCTCTTGGGAGAACGGCCTGCTGATCACGAGCGAGCGTTTGCTGGCCGCCGGCGGCGGCGAGCGGACTCCCTCCGCCGGGGAGAACATTCAGATTAGCCTGCAGCACGTTACGGCCATCGTGCGTGGTGGGCTATGCCGGTTTACCCCCAGCGTGTCAGGGCCGCGACTGCTCCATACCCAAGTCGATTGCCGCAACAGCATCCTGGTCGGAGGCCCGGCGGCGCCGCTGGTGGAACACGTCGACGCGACCGACATCGACGCCGCGCGGCAGGGGTTCGCCTGGAACGGCGAGCGCAATTTCTACGAGGGATTCGGCAGCTTCTGGAACATCCGCCCCACCGGCGCGGCGACGGCCACCGAGGCCAAGTCGTTCGACGCGTGGCGCGAGTACTGGCGGCCGGAGCGAGAAAACGCCCCCAACTGGGGCCGCGTGCAGTGGAAGCAGCTCCCGCCAGCCGACCGCCCCGTCCCGTCGCACCTTCCGGCCGATTACGCTTTGAATCCGTCGGGCACGTCGGCGAACCCGGCGATCGGGGCCGCCAACGACGGCCGCGACGCGGGCTGCCTCTTCGACCGGCTGCCGCCGCCGGCCGTTTCAGCCGAGCCTGCGCCCGCTCCGCCGTGAGGGCCATGCTTGCACACGGGTGGGCCGGCCGTATAATGCCCAAATTGGCGCGGGATGCGGGAAATAGTAGAAACGACTCTTCGGGAGATACGTCATGCCAGAGCAAGAGACTTTCACGGTGCGCAAGGTAGTCTGGTCGGAGATTCTTCCTTGGCTCAACCTTGCGCGGTGCTTTCGGATCGCCGTGCAACTCCGCCTCCTGGTGTGCGGCGCGGTGGGCGTTTTTCTCATGCTCACCGGGTGGGCTGTGCTCGGATATTTGTTTTCCGGGAACGAGGCGATTCGGCCCGATGTTGAGCCCGTGTTGTCTTTCTGCCCCTGGCTTGCCGGCGCCGAGTTGATCGGGGACAGGCCGGGCCTGTTTGCCTTCAAGATGGGCGTTCCGCCGGGAGACGTGACGCCGGTCTTGCCGTCGCCCGGTCGGACGGAAACGGGATATGGCGTGCGATCGCATGGCGGCCGCATGGCGAGCCTGGGGCAATACGAGGCAGCGCATCCGTATTGGGGGATCTGGGAGCACCTCAGCGCTCCTTGGCGCAACCTGTTTGATCCCAACTGGACTGCGACTTCGTTCACCGATCGGTTGACCCGCTTTGCATTCTTGCTCTTCTGCGGCTTGTGGGCCCTGGCGGTTTGGGCGCTGCTGGGCGGCGTGATTACCCGGGCCGCGGCCATCGAGCTGGCCACCCACGACCGCGCCAAGACCGTTCGCACCGTCCGCTACGCCGCATCGAAATGGTGGGCGTACTTTGCCGCGCCTTTCTTCCCCCTGCTGGGCGTGATCCTGATCGGCCTGCCCATCGCGCTGTTCGGGCTCTTGCTCCGCACGGAAATCACCGGCTGGGTGGCTGCGCTGGCCTGGCCGTTTCTGCTGCTCGACGGGCTTTTGATGGCGCTGTTGCTCTTGGGCCTGCTGTTCGGCTGGCCGCTGATGTGGGCCAACATCAGCGCGGAAGGCGTGGACAGCTTCGACGCCGTGGGCCGGGCCTACAACTACGTGTTCCAGCGTCCGCTGCACTACCTCTTCTACGCCTTGGTGGCCGCCGTGCTCGGCGCCTTGGGTTGGCTCTTGGTGTGGAATTTCGTGGCCGCCATCGTGGGGCTGACCTATGGAGCGGCGGCGTGGGGCGCGGGAAGCGGGCACATCGAGGCCATCGTCAGCCGATCTCCCGACCTGGGAGCAATGGGCGCCTTCTCGGCGTGGTTGATCGCCTTCTGGGTCCAGGGCCTGAAGCTCTTGGGCGTGGGTTTTCTGTTCAGCTACTTCTGGACGGCCAGCACCGCCATCTACTTCCTCTTGCGCCGCGATGCCGACGCCACGGAAATGGACGAAGTGTGCCCCGAAGAAGAACTGCCGGCCGCTCCCCCTTCATCCGGTCCGCACAAAACGCCCGAGTCGCCCGTGGCCGAAGGAAGTCTGCCCGAAAGCCAGGCCGAGTAAACGCGGACGTCACCCGCTGAAGTGCGAGAGAAGGATTTTTACGCCGATCGCCAAGAGCACCAACCCGCCTGCTACCTCCGCGAAACGTCCCCAACCGGCGCCCAAGCGTCTTCCAAAACTCAGTCCGACAGTGGTCATTGCCCCAGCGACTACACCGATCACCACGCTGGGAATCCAGATCGATACGCCCAGGGTGGCCATGCTGAAGCCCACGGCCAAGGCGTCCAGGCTGGTGGCGACCGAGAGGGTCACCAACGACCATCCGCGCGTCGGATCGGCGCGGGGCGGGCGGTGGCCGCGGTGTGAGCCGAGCGACTCCCAGATCATCTTGCCGCCCACGAAACTCAGCAGCCCGAACGCCACCCAGTGATCGAATGCCTGGATGTGCTCGGCGACCCCGCGTCCGGCCAGCCAGCCGAGCACGGGCATGAGGAACTGGAACAGCCCGAAGTGGAAACCCAACCGGAACCGATGCCGGCCGGTGATTTGTTCGAGTGCCAGGCCGGTGGCCACGGCCACCGCGAAGGCGTCCATGGCGAGCCCGAATGCCATCCCAAGAACCGTCAGCCCGTTCAACGATCACCCTATTTGGTTGGAGGAGGCATCGGCCCGACGCGTGGCGGCGGAGAGGGAGTCGGCGGCGGGGCTGACGGTCGGGGTCCGCCGGGCACAGCGACCCGCGTCGGCGCGGCGGGGGCCCCGGGTGGGGCGGAAGGAACAGCCACGGAGATCGCGGGCGCCGCCACCGATGGAGGCATTAGCACGTCAATTGCCGATGGGGGAGCCGATACAGCCACCTTGCCTCCCCGGCCCTTCGCGCCCACCGATTCGCCGTAGGCAGGCTCGGACACGGTCTGGAGGATCTTCTCGATCACTTGATCCACGTCCACCCCCTCGGCGTCCGCGTTGAAGTTGGTGAAGAGGCGGTGCCGCAGCACGGGGTACGCCAGTGCGCGAATGTCTTCAGCCGTGACGGCAAATCGGCCGTGTAGGATCGCCCGCGCCTTGGAACCGAGAATGATGTTCTGCGCCGCCCGCGGGCCAGCCCCCCATGCCAGCCAGTTCTTGATAAAGTCGGGACTGGGCGGCTCCTTGGGCCGCGTTGCCCGCACTAAGTCCACCGCGTAGTCGACCATGTGCTGGCCCGTGGGCACCTGGCGGACAAGCTGCTGAATCCAAAGGATGTCGCGCCCCTGGAGCACGGCCTGGATTTCCTTCTTCACCGACTGCGTGGTCGCCATGACGATCTCGCGTTCCTCGGCCCGCGTCGGGTAGCCGATGTTGATCGAGAGCATGAACCGGTCCAATTGGGCTTCGGGCAGCGGATAGGTGCCTTCCTGCTCGATCGGGTTCTGCGTGGCCATGACGAAGAACGGCGGCTCCAGCTTGTAGGTCTGGCCGGCCGAACTGACCTCGTACTCCTGCATCGCTTGGAGGAGAGCTGCCTGAGTCTTCGGTGGGGTTCGGTTGATCTCGTCCGCCAGCACGATGTTGGAGAAGATCGGCCCGCGCACGAAACGGAAGGTTCGCTTTCCGGTGGCCGGATCCTGGTCGATGATTTCCGTCCCGGTGATGTCGCTGGGCATCAAGTCGGGGGTGAACTGGATGCGGCTGAACTTCAGGTGCAGGGCTTGGGAAACCGAGGAAATGGTCAGCGTTTTGGCCGTGCCGGGCACGCCGATCGTCAGGCAGTGGCCGCGGGCGAAGATGCAGATGAGCATCTGTTCGAGCATCTCGTCCTGCCCGATGATCACCTTGAGGATCTCGCTCAAGAGCATTTCCCGCGCTTGGGCAATCCGGCGCACAGCCTCTTCGGGGGTCATCTGGGGGGTAGAGGCGCCGGGGGCGGCAGTGGACATGCAGATCGCTCCATCCTGGTGCTGGCTTCCCTCTACGGGAATATCCCTCTAAATTAGTTGAGAGATGCTTTTGGATCAATGGTGCCCGCCATAAGTCCCCCCTAACGGACAATCCATGCGACTGCATTTCCATACGGCACACGCAACTAAACGACACAAGTTCGTAGTCCCGGCTTTAGCCGGCAATCTGCGAACCATACCACCTAAAGGCGGCAGTACGAACGGCTACTTCCAGCCGCGTGCTGCCTATGTCTTCGCCACGCTCCTGACGTTTGCCGTCTGTTTACCCGCTCCTGCCCAGACCTTCCGCCGGCTGGGGACCGAATTCAACGCCATGCGCACCGTGACCGTGGCGGCGGGCAAGAAGCACGCCATCGTTGTCACCCAGTTCTTCCATCATGGGGAACTCCGCGAAAACTGCCGCAATCTGGCGGTCTTTTCCAAGAGTGCGGCGCGGCCGGTGCCCACGCGGGTGCTCCAGAATGGGCCGGGCGATTTTTGCCGCGTGGCGTTCCAAACGGTCGAAGGGCAGAACGTCTACGAGGTCTTCTACGGCGGCGAGCCGCCCAAGGAAGAATTGCCCCGCTGGACTGCCAACCAGGGCCTCCTGCTGGAGACCCGCGAGTTCAAGAGCTGCAATCTCAACAGCTACAACGCGGTGCGCGAGGCCTTTGAAGGATCGAAACGAATCGGCAGCGATTACGTGGAAGGGGTACACCATGCGGAGAATCCGTTCACGCTCAAGCCGGGCCCGTTCTTGACCCGCTACTCCGGGTATCTGCAGATCGCCACGGCCGGGACCTACGGGTTCATCACGTCGAGCCAGGACTGCAGTTTCGTGGTCATCGACGACAAGCCGGTGACCGAGCAGCCCGGCATGCACCCGCCGCGACATCAGGCACGCCCCGGTTTTCGGCAAGATATTCCGCTTTCGGCCGGGGCCCACAAGTTGGAATACTATCACGCGGCCGCCGGCCCCAACGCGATCATGGTGCTGGCCTGGGAGGTGAACCCCCGCGGCCCGAAGCCGCAGCCGGCGAAGATTCCGCCGGAGGCGTTTGCCGCCGGCGCGGTCGGCCGCGAGCCGGCCGGCCCGCCCACCACGCGCACCGAGAAGCTCGCCCCCGATTTCCTGATCAACGTGGCCGGCAGCGTTCCCCTGCCCGACAACGATCGGTCGCTCATCGGCGTGCAATTTCTCGACGCCTCCCCCAAGGCCCTGGCCTCCAATTCCAAGTTCCTCTGGGACTTCGGCGACGGGCAGAAGAGCGACCAGCCGAATCCCGATCACGTGTATCTGCGTCCCGGGCTGTACACCGTCAAACTCGCGATCCGCCGCGGCGGGAGGCTGTTCGAGATCACCAACCGCGTCTACGTCGATGAGCCGAAGATCACCGACCGGGGCAAGTTCCACCAGCTCGACGATTATCTGCGGGTGCTGGAGACCTACGACGCCCGGGTGATGGACGTGGCGTCGCTCAAGCAGTTGGTGCAGGCGTTCCAGGCCAAGGCCGATGCACTGTTGGCCGGGCCCGAATCGGGCGGGCAACCGGGCGCCGAGCCGCCACCGGAGCAGCCCGCGTCGAAACGGCGCCGCGACCAGCCCGACGCCGGCAGGAAAGCCCAGGCCATGAAGCTCATGACGGTGGCAGTGGATGCCGGCAAGATGGCGTTTGTCGAGGACTCGACCGCCAAGGGCGACGAGGAGCTTATCCAGTTGGCCCGCATCGTCGGCCCCATGGCCCGCGACCAGTTGGGCAACTCGCAGGTGGCCGTGATGATCTGGCGGGGCGCCGCGGCGAAAATCGTCAACAAGGAACTGCGCGCCGAATGCCTCGTGGAAACCGCCGACGTGGCCGTCAACGACGTGGTCAACCCGCAGGCCGCCAAGCCGCTTCTGGACGAGGCCACCAAGGTGCTCGGCGGCGATCGCTCGGGACCGATCGCCAACCGGTTTTTCCGCGTCTGGGGCGATTACTACGCCTCGACCGGCGCCGGCAACCTCGTGTCCAACCAGTCGGCGGCCTGCTGCCCCGCCGCGAC
>CAYTJV010000159.1:0-13774 GCA_964438165.1 uncultured Planctomycetaceae bacterium
TTGTGGATGAACTCGGCGGCCGGCCCAGCGTCCGTCAGCCAGACGCTGCCGACAATCTCCTCCTCGACCCCGCCGAGTTGCCCCAGTTCGGCCTCGACGACCACTCCCTTGGCGTGCGCCCGCTCGACCACCCGCCGCGTGATCGCGATGTTCTCCTCGAACGGCTCGTGCGAGGCATCGATCATCACCGAGCTATAGAAGCCGCTGTCGATCGAATCGTAGCAGGTGTCCTCGGTGCCGTGGTCGAGGTGCACGGCGAAGATCGCCTCCGGAAAGACCTCTTCCGCGGTGCGGATCATGGCTTCGAGGAACCGCTTGTCGCTGTAGCTGCGGGCCCCGCGGGAGATCTGGATGATGAACGGAGCACTCGTGCCCGGATTGGCCGGCTCCTCGTTCGACTTCACCTTCCCCAGGTCGCCGCGAAACAACCCGACGGTCTGCTCCAGGTTGTTGATGTTATAGGCCCCCAGGGCGTACTTTCCGTAAGCGTGCCTGAACAATTCGTTGGTCGTGACGATCATCGCAAGTTTCTCCTCCGGCCGAAAATCGGTCGGCCGGTCCTTCGCATACCCAGCATGAGGAATCAGCCTGCCGAACTGGAAATTCTATCGGAGAGACCGCCGCCCTGCCATGGGGCACGTCCTCGCGAGACTGGCGACCTCGCGGCCGCGCTGGGCGCGGGTCTCCCGACCCCGCCCACATCGGGACCGACAGGTCTCCCTCCCTTTAACTAACGTCCTCGCGATGCTGGAGACCTGGCGGTCGGCGTTTTCGGCGGGGTCGGGAGACCCGCGCCGAGCGCGCTTGACCCGCGCCGAGCGCGCTTGACCCGCGCCGAGCGCGCTTGACCCGCGCCGAGCTCGGGGTCGGGAGACCCGCGCCGAGCTCGGTGCCGACTCTGTTTCGCTATTCCGCCCATCTTCACTCGTTCCCCCTTTGAGTGTTGCGGCAAGTCGCCAGTGCCGCTACAATCCATCGCCTCGCAAAGGGTTGTTCAAGCGACGCTTGTCAAGGACGACGGCGCGATGAGTACGGAAACGGCTGCCGATTCGATCTGGTTTTCTCCCTTGGAGCAGCTTCGGTACGCTCGAGAGATCCTCAAGCTCGAAAGCGAAACGATTGCCGAAGTCGCCAAACGGCTCGACGCCACCTTCTGCCATGCGGTGGATTATATATACCGCTGTATTGGTGGTATTATAGTAACCGGTATGGGGAAGGCGGGCCAGGTTGGGCAGAAAATCTCGGCCTCACTGGCATCCACGGGCACACGAAGCCACTGGCTCCATCCGTCCGAGGCCATGCATGGTGACCTGGGCAGGATCCACCCCCAGGATTTGGTGCTAATCCTCTCTCAAAGCGGCGAAACCGAAGAGGTGGTGCGTCTGTTGCCGTGGCTGAGGGATCTCGCGGTTCCCATCGTCGCAATTACCGGGGAGGTGGATAGCACCCTGGGTCGCGCGGCCAGCGTGGCCATCGCCCTTGGGCCCATAGCAGAGGCATGCCGGTTGGGGCTGGCCCCCAGCACGAGCACGACGGTCATGCTGGCGGTCGGCGATGCGTTGGCACTGGTGGTCAGCCGAATGAGGGGTTTCACGCGGGAGGATTTCGCCCGCTTCCATCCGGCGGGGAGCCTCGGCCGCAAATTGAGCCGGGTGGAGCATCACATGCGGCCGCTGGAGCAATGCCGCGTGGCTTCCGACAATCTCTCGGCGCGAGACGTCTTCGTATCGCTGAGCGTGCCCGGCCGTCGCACAGGGGCAATCATGCTGGTAGGCTGCGACGGCTGTCTTTCCGGCATTTTTACCGACAGCGATTTGGCGCGTCTGTTCGAGCGGCGCCGGGAGGGCGATCTGGACGGCCCGGTCCGCAACGTCATGACGCCCCATCCGGTGACCGTTCCTTTGGGGGCAATGCTTGTCGACGCGGTGGCGATCATGGCCCAACGCAAGATCAGCGAGCTGCCGGTGGTCGATAAAGAGGGAAGGCCGGCGGGTCTGATCGATATCACCGACGTGGTGGGGATACTTCCCAAACCGTCCAGGGAAAGCGATCCTGAAGTGACGCCGATCAAGCAGGTTGGGAACCCCGGGGAGAGTTTGCGGGCCCCATGGCGAGTGTATCGTGAACCGTAGGAATCTGGGATGACATTGGAACAGCGCTGCCAAGCGATCGAGTTGATGCTGGCCGACGTCGACGGCGTGCTCACCGACGGCCGCGTCATCGTGAGCAACCAGGGAATCGAGACCAAGCAATTCCACATCCGCGACGGGATGGGAATCCGGCTCTGGCACAAGGCCGGCTACCGGTTCGGGGTTGTCTCGCTGCGGAGTTCGCAGATCGTGAAGATGCGGGCCGCGGAGCTCGATATCGGCATCGTGCGTCAAGGCGCGCTCGACAAACTGGCCACGACGTTGGAAATCCTCGCCGAAGTGGGCCTGGCGCCGCAGCAGGTCTGTTACATCGGCGACGACCTGCCCGATCTGCCGGTGATCCGCGCCGTCGGCCTCGGGGTCGCCGTGGCCGATGCCTGTGCCGAGGCGCGGCAGGCGGCTGCCTACGTGACCAGCGCCGCGGGAGGGACGGGGGCTGTCCGCGAAGTGATCGAACTAGTCCTCAAGGCCCAACAACGTTGGGACGAGGTTATCCAAGCCTACAGGACGTGAGCCTCAGTTTGATGCGCCGGATCGTTCGGATCTCGACGACCTTCGCTATCGTGCTGGCCGCGTATTGGGCCTACGCACTGGCAGTCGTGCCGCGGATCGAGCCGGCGGCCAGGCCTCGCCCGGCGGGTCCTTCGTCCGCCGCGCCCCTGAGGCCGATCGACCGGCTGGTCGGGCTCCGCGAGTTGTTCCAGCCGGGCAGGTGGGAGCTCGAGCCGGAAACCAAAGTCCTCGAAAGCGACCAGGTCAAGCTCCTCGTGCAGGACTACACCAGCGCGCCAGGCAGTCCCAGGCTGGAACTCCACCCGTGTACGATCATCTTCACCCCCAACGGGGCCTCGGCCAACGAAACCGAGCGGACCCGGCAGGCGATTGTCCTCCAGACGGAAAAAGGCGCGGTGCTGGAATTCGACCAGCCGTTCGACTTGCGGCGGGGGAGCATCGGCCGGTTGGTGTCGGGCCGGCTCAACGGGCAGGTTGTGATCCGCAGCGAAGGGAAGTCGCCCGGTCCGGAGGATGATCTCCACGCGGTGACCAGCGACGTCCAGTTGACCGAGCAGCGAGTGTGGATTCCCAACCGGATCGAATTCTCCCTGGGGCGAAGCACGGGCCGGGGATCGGAAATGCAGATCAAGCTCGTGCCCGGCGACGAGGCGGGCAAGCGGCACGGGCTGAACGTGGGCGGCATCGAGTCGGTCGAGGTCCGGCGACTGGAACGCCTCCACCTGGAGCCGGCCGCGACCCAAGCGAGTCGCGGGAAGCCGCCTGCCGGCTCGGCACAGCACGCCTCGGATCTGCCGATCGAGGTTGCCTGCCGCGGGCCGTTCCGCTTTGACCTCGGCCAGCAACTGGCCACCTTTGAAGAGCAAGTGGATCTGCTGCGGATCCATCCCAACGGTCCGAGCGACCAGATCACCTGCGAGGTCTTGGCGATCCAGTTTGCCCGGCGCCGGGAATCTGCCCGGCCGCCCGGCGCCCATCCCGCTGCTGCGCCCAAAGCCGCCGGCGGGCTTCCCGACTTGGAGGTCCGCTTCGTCGAGGCCCGCGGAAACCCAGTGGTCGTGCGCGCTCCCAGCCAGCAGTTGGAGGCCCGCGGTGAAGACCTGAAGTACGATCTCCAGGTCCAGAGCATCGTCCTCAAGGGCAGCCACGAGGTCTCCATGAAGCAGGCGGCCAACGAAATCCACGCCCGACGCATCGAGTACAAGATGGCCGCGGCGGGACGCCTGGGCGAGGCGTCGGCCGAGGGGCCGGGCTGGCTCCGCGGCGAAATGGGTAGCAAGCTCGGTCAGCCCCTGCAAGCACAGTGGAAGGGACAATTGCACGTCCGACCCGACGAACACAATCAACACGTCATCTCGCTGATCGGCGACGCGGAGATGAACTACGGCGCGCTGGGCAAGCTGGAAGCGGCGGAGATCCACTTCTGGCTGAACGAAGCCCAGAGCGAGGCAGCCCCGGCCGCCCAACCGGCCCAGCGATTCTCCGTCCAACCCGACCGCATGCTCGCCCGCAACCAGGTCCGGCTTCGCGCCGCGCAGATCACCGGCGCGGTGAGCCAACTGGAAGTTTGGTTCGACTCGCCGCCCACGGCGATGCCGAGCCGCCCCGCCCCGCCCCGCCAGAGCACGTCGCCGCATGCGGAGGCCGGAAAAGGTGACAGGCACCTTTTGTGCGAAGCCGGGCACCGACCGGAGGTTGGTCGCGGGCCTTTCAGGCAAAAGGTGCCTGTCACCTTTTCCGGCCGGCCGCAGCCGAATCCGGCAATGCAGTTGGCCCGGCAGTTTCCTCGATTGGCGCGCACGGCATGGCGTCTGGCGACGGACGACAGCCAGTTGACGGGCTTGTTGGTCGCGCAGGCAGGAGCCGGTGTCTACGCCGGGCCTCAAGGGGCTGCCGGCCCGGCGTCCAGCGGCGGCCCGACTCCCGGCGTGGCGATTGGCCGCCAGTTCCAGGTCGAAGGGAGCCTCCTGCGGGCGAGAGTGGCCGGACTGGGAGAACGTGCCGAGATCTCCGAGCTGATCGTCGAAGGCAACGTGCGCTTCGTGGAGACGCAAACCGCCCAGGCGGGCGAGAAGCCGCTTGCGGTCGCCGGCGACCGAATCCACGTGGTCGATGCCGGAAAACCCCACGCCGCGGTCGGCGTGACCGGCAATCCGGCACGATTCGAGGGCCGGGGACTGGTGCTGGTGGGCTCGAACATCAATCTCAATGCCGGCACCAACCGGCTGTGGATCGACGGGCCCGGCCGGGTCGAGATCCTCATGGACCGCGACCTTCAGGGGCGTCCGATAACTGCGGTCGGGTCGGAGACCCAACCTACGGGCCCGCTGGTCATCCAGTGGCAGGACCGCATGACTCTGGACGGCCGCACGGTCCGTTTCGACGAATCGGTGGTCGCGACCGCGCACCAGCAGCAGCTTCGCACCGAAACCCTGGAGGTCGGTTTTCGCGAGCCGATCCGCTTCAGCGATTCCAAGCAGGCATCCCGACCGGAAATCGAGACGATGGTCTGCCGCGGCCGGGTGATCCTGGAAGGCCGCGAGGCCGACGGGTCGGCAAAGACCTCGGCGGAGCGCGTCGACGTGATGGACCTGACGATCAACCGCACGACCGGGGCGATCCGCGCCAGCGGACCGGGACGGGTGGTCTCCGTGCGACTCCAGTCGGCCCAGACGCCGCCGGTGATTCCCGACGGTCTGGCACGTCCCGGCGCCGGCGGAGACGGCGCCGCCAAGCCGCTGGTCTACCTCGACGTGCGATTCCAGCGCGAGCTGACCGGGAATCTCTTGCAGCGGCAGATGGTCTTCCACGAGCAGGTCCGTTGCATCTATGTCCCGGTCGCCTCGTGGGACGCCCGGTTCGACGACGACAGCCCCGAGGCGATCGGCCCCCAGGGCGTGACCTTGCGCAGCGACCGGCTGGCCGCCACGCAGTGGACGGTGCCGGGCAGGGCCGGGCGCGCGTGGGGGCTGGAGGCCACCGGCACCACGCTCGCCGAAGGGCAGACCTTCACCGCCCAGGGCACCCGAATGACCTACGATCAGGCCAAGGGGCTCCTGGTGCTGGAAGGCGACGGCCGGACCGACGCCACGCTCTACCTCCAGCAGCATCCGGGCCAGCGCCGCACGGCCCAGCAGTCGCGGCGGATCCTCTTCTGGCCCGCCGCCAAACGCTTCACCCTGGAAGGCTTCCGCGCGCTCGAAATCCCCAACCTGCCCGGCGGACAAAAGGGCGGCGACGGTCCGGTGCCCGGTGCTCGATGACTTGCGACGCCACGAACAACCTTGGCACTCGATGCACTCATCGCTGACGCTGTTGAAGCGGTGAGTACGGACTCCTGGGTAAGGAATCCTGAGCACAGAGTCCTGGGTACTCCATCCTGAGTCCCCGGTACTCAATACCTTGTACTCGCCGCGATGACGATGCCCCAGTGCGCGCGTCCGCCGCGAGGCGACGCCAACAAATCGGGCTACCGCTTTGGGGGTCGGGGGCTTAGAATACAAAACTTGCTCATAGTACTCGCTGCGATGGACGTGAGAACGACGCATGAAAACCCTCATTCCTGAAGAGCAGTTGCGGCCGGGAATTGCACGTCTGGCCGACGAGATTCGCAAGCACTACGCCGGCAAGCCGCTGACCATGGTGGGCGTGTTCATCGGCAGCATCGTGCTGTTGGCCGACTTGATTCGCCTCTTGGATATTCCCTTTCGGGTGGAGTTGTTGCCGTCGCGAGAAGGCGGCAAGGGAACTGCCAAGCCGGGACCCTTGGTAATCGACCCCGGATTGCTGGTCAGCGATATCCGCGGCCGAGACGTGCTGCTGGTCGACGACATTTTCGACACGGGCAACACCATCTGGGACCTCATCCCGCAACTCGATGAATTGGGGCCGGAAACCATCCGGGTCGCCGTGCTGTTGCGCAAGCAGGGGCGATGCCGCGTGCCCCGCCAACCCGACTTCGTCGGCTTCGATATCCCCGATGCCTTCGTGGTCGGCTACGGGCTGGATTACAGCGACCGCTACCGCAATCTCTCTTGCATCGCCGCCCTGGAGCCGCAGGAAATGAGCGGAAGCAGCGAACGCAAGCGGGATAACGCATGCGGACTGACGCAACGAATCCGCCAGATGCTCCACACTCACGATCGCGCCGGGGCGGAAAAGGAGTTGACGCTCCTGGCCCGAGGACTGCCCCGCGAGGAGTTCGATGTGTACGTCTGCGCCCTGACGCGGGGCGGGCCGCTGGAGGCGGATCTGGCCGCCGCCGGAATCCCGGTCACGGTCCTCGGCAAGCGGTGGAAATTCGACCCGCACGCCTTCTGGCAACTCTGGCGGCTCATCCAACGGCTCAAGCCCGATCTGGTCCACACGTGGATCTTTGCCGCCAACGCCTACGGCCGGGCCGCGGGGCTGCTGGCGGGCGTGAACTGCCTCGTGGCCGGCGAGCGGTGCGTCGATCCGTGGAAGAGCTGGGAACTGTCGTTCGATCGCTACCTGGCGAAACGCACGGCGCGGATCGTAGCCAATAGCCAGGGCGTGCGAGAGTTCTACGTTGCCAAGGGAATTCCGGCCGAGAAGATCGAAGTCATCCCCAACGGCGTCCTGCCAGCGCCGCCGCGCTGCACAACGCGGCAAGAGATCCTCTCCGAACTGCGCCTCCCCGAGGACGCACGCCTGGTGGGCCTGATCGGGCGGCTTTGGCCGCAGAAGCGGGTCAAGGACGCCATTTGGGCCGCCGACCTGCTCAAGGTGATCCGCGACGACGTGCATCTGCTGATCCTCGGCGACGGCCCGCACCGCCAACGCCTGGAGATGTTCCGCGACCAGTGCGAGATCCGCGACAAAGTGCATTTCCTCGGCCACCGCAGCGACGTGCCGCGTTTGCTGCCCCATTTCGACGTCCTCTGGTCGCCCAGCGCCTACGAGGGCCAGTCGAATACGATCCTGGAGGCGATGGCCGCCGGGGTGCCGGTGGTGGCCACCGATATTCCTGGCACGCGGGAGCTGGCCGTCGACGGCGAGACCGGCTATCTGGTCTCCACCGAGGGCTGGCCGCCCAACGCCACCACCGTAAATAAAACCGTGGCCGCCGGCCTGGCGAAATACAGCACCCGAATCCTCGACGATCCCGCCCTGGCCCAGCGCCTGGGCAAAACGGCCCGAAAGCGCGCCCTCGACGAGTTCAGCGTCGAAGAAATGGTCGCCCGCTACGCCGACTTGTACCGGCGATTGTTGGGTTGAACATGCGGCGCTTTCCCCACCGGCCCTGTGCCGGCGGGAGCAGGTTTGGCAACTACCGCGCCCGTACGATGTCAGCGTTCGACACGGCCGATTCCCCCTCTTCCCCACCGGCCCCGTGCCGGTGGGAACGGGTTTGGCAACTACGGCCACCACGGTAGTCATCAAACCCGTTTCCACCGACACAGGGTCGGTGGGGATTCGTTGGATGGGTTGCCTCTCACGTAGTCGCCAGACCCGCTTCCACCGACGCAGGGTCGGCGGGGACAACGGCCTCGGGTCTTCCCACGTTCTCGGGCGTCTGGTACACTAAATATGCTCAAGATTACCCGTAACGGGGGGAAAAGTCATGGTCCCTCGACGCACCGTTGGTTTGGTTGCGGTTGGTCTGATTGCTCTGGCAGCAGGCCACGCACTGTCGGGCGCACCAGCGACGGCGGAAGCCGGCGATTCAAGCAGTCTTCTTCTGGCCGCCGAAACCCCAGCCGCGCCGGCCCGCGCGAAGAACAAGGCGGCCGAGAATCCGGGCAGTCGCTACCATCCGGCCGAGAAGAAGAAACCTCAGCCGGAAGGCAGGCTCAGCAAGCCGAAAACCGAACCGGCTGCGAGCGGGGACAAGGCCGCAAAGCGCGCGGCGTCGGAACGCGAGAAACTCGCCAAGATGATCTCGGCGCGGCTGGACAAATTCCTGCCTGCCGGGAAGGCCAAGAAGGGCCCGGACGACCGCTTTGTCGTGGGCACCTCCGAGGTGCGTTTCGCCGAGAGTCACGCCGATGTTCGCTTCGAGAGCGTGCAAGGGCAGAAGGAAGTCGCCGAGCGGTTGGCCGACTACGTGGTCAACGCCCCGCCGCAGACCTTGCGCCAATGGCACATCTTTGCCCGTGTCAAGAGCGATGAGGAGGCCGAGAGCTTCCTGAGGGATGTCCGTACCCAATGGGACGCGCTGGAGCAGGCCCAGGCCGAACAAGCGCGACTGGCCGAGAGCATGTCCTTGGCGTACCGCTCCGCGTCCGATCTGCGCAAGCGGATGGGCGGGTACGCCCGCTCCGTGTGCCGGACCTGAAAGTAGAGCCGCCGGCTGCGATGTTCGCAGCCTACCACAACCTAACCGGGCAGGGTGATCGCCAGAGCGGTCGTTGCGTTGCCGCCGGAGGCGACCCAAGCGAGCGGGCCACACGAAGCCGGGACGAGCACCGTCTGGCCAGGCCCGAACTGCCGGCGATAGCCGCCATCGTCGTTCCGAAGCTCTGCCTGCCCGTCGATCAGCAGCCAGACCGACATCCGTCCCGCGTACGGGAACGGGAGGTCCGCGACAACCCGGTGGCGATCGACACGAAAATAGGGGCATCGCACGAGCATTTCACTCGCGGAGCCGGCGGGAAAACTCGAAAGGGGTTGAGGACGCGTCGGCTGCACGGGTCCGGCCGACCAATCGATCGACTTGAGCGCCGCCTCGCGGTGCAACGCCCTGGGCTGCCCGTCGGGGCCGAGGCGGTTCCAGTCGAACAGACGAAACGTGGCGTCGCTCGATTGCTGGACTTCGGCCAAGAGGGCCCCGCCGCCACCGACGGCATGGACCGTCCCGGCCGGCAGAAACACGCAGTCGCCCACGCGCGGGGTGAAACTGTGAAGGCACTGGACAACGGTTCCAGCGTCGAGGTGCTTTTCGAGTTCGGCGCGGGCCGTGCCCGGCTTGAGGCCGGCGTAGATCCGTGCGCCGGGCTCGGCATCAAGGATGATCCACGCCTCGGTCTTGCCCGACTCGTCGCCCAGAAGCTCGCGGGCCGTGGCATCGTCGGGGTGGACTTGCACCGACAAGAGGTCGCGGCAGTCGAGGAACTTGATGAGCCAGGGGAATCTGGATCCTGCGGCAACTTCGCTGCCCACGATCTCCGCCCGATGCTGCCCCCAAAGCTCGGTCAGCGCAAGCCCTCGCAGCGGACCTTCGGCCACGCAGCTCACATGATGCGGATGGGCGCTCAATTCCCACGATTCGCCGAAATCGCCCTCGGCCGGGAGCTTTTTGCCCAGCCGATATTCGAGAAGGCGTCCGCCCCAGATCATGGAGCGGAGATAGGGTTCAAAGACAAGTGGCTGCATGGAACAAGGACCGGACAGCTCATGGGGTTTCCCCGGCATCCTCAAGGATCGACGCGAGGGCGCGTGCGGACACATAGAAGTTGCGTTTACGAAGCTCGTCTCAGCTCAGACAAGCCTCGTCTCCTGTCTCAGTTCCTCCTTTGTGAGGTCGAGGACAGGAATGCCGTAGTCGCCGAGCCGTTGCAGGAATACAGTGCGCGGGACCCCAGCCAAGCGGGCGGCGGCGCCGGACGAAAGGCGTTTCAACTCGAACAACTTCGCTGCGGCCAACATCCGCAATTCATCTCCGGCTCGATCAACCGGCACGTGCAATGCGGAAATGGAATCCTCCGGAATCGAAATCGTGATTTCTGACATGGTTGTTTTCTCGACGATCCGCCAAGCCGTAGATGGGACAGGCGGAGCGCCGGCCCACCCTGCCTTCCTCTTCCATTATACCTCCTCGGGAATGACCCACGGGCTGCGATACTCCCGTTTGAAGAGCTTCATCGCCTCCGCGCTATTGCAGATGTGCTCGGTCTTGGGATCGATCAGGAGCTTCTGACCGCCGAGGCGGTAGCTGATGTTGGCGTAGTGGATCAACAGGGCGCTGCGGTGGCCGTGTTCCACGTCGGCGTTGGGACGCTGGCGTGAGCGAATGCACTGAATAAAATTCTCCTTGTGCTCCGGGTCGGGGAACTTGCCGTTGTCCTGGTCCTTCAACACCGGCTTCTCCGACTTGGGCCGCACGAACACCTGCCAGCCGCCGCCGTGCCGGCCGACGTACATCAGCCCCTGGTCGCCGTAGATCTCGATCCGCGTGGCGCACTGCGGCCAGTAAGGATATTCGGTGAGCGACTCGCGTATTTGGGGAGAGATCTTGAGCATGTACGGCGTGTACAGGGTGAGCTCGAAGGTCATCAGCAAGTTGGGGTACTCCCAGACGGCGATCTGCGTGTCGGGCGTTTCGGCGGCCCCGGTCGAGTTGAAGCGGCCGCCGGTGCTGTAGACCGCCTTGGGGTGCTCGACGCCCATGAGCCAGCGGGCCAGGTCGATCTGGTGGCTGGCATCGTTGGCAATGTCGCCGCCGGAGTATCGCCAGAGGTGATGCCATCCGTACAAGAACGTGCGGTTGAAGCGGGCCTCGGAAGCCGGGCCGTTCCACATGTCCCAATCGAAGCCCTTGGGCGGATCGCTGTCCTTGTCCTGCGAGAAGTTGGGCCATTCCTTCTGGTTGAAGACGCGGCAGAGATGGATCTTGCCGAGCTTGCCGGAGCGGATGTACTCCCGGGCGGTCATGTTGTACTTGGCGCTGCGGTTTTGCGTGCCGATCTGCACGACCCGCTTGTACTTCCGCGCGGCCTCGACCATCTTCTGCCCTTCCCAGCAGCTATGCGTTGCCGGCTTCTCGACGTAGACGTCCTTTCCGGCCTGGCAGCCCCAGACGGCGGCCAAGGCGTGCCAGTGGTCGGGCGTGGCGGCGACGATCGCCTGGACCGACTTGTCCTCCAGGGCCTTGCGGAAATCCTGCACGACCTTGGGCGGCTTGGACTGCTTTTCGGACAGCGCTTTGGCCAACGCCTCGGCTCGCTCGATGTTCGGATCGCAGACATAGGCATACTCGCAATCACCGCGTTCAGCGAAACCCGCGGCCAGATAGCTGCCTCGCCCGCCCGCGCCCACCGCGGCCAGAACGATCTTGTCATTCGCCGGCGCGGCCCAAACCGACTGCGGATCCTTCAGTACGGTCACGGCTGCGGCCAGTCCCAGCCCGGCCTTGTTGGCTTGCTCCAGAAATCGACGGCGATCGATGGTCTTCATGGTTCTCGACACTCCTTGGAAAGAAAGGCGGACGGCAGCGGCAGGTATGCTTTCTGGTTGGACGCTCATGATTATCGGCTCGGGAGTCGGCGGGTGTCAAGCGCTGACAAGAAGATGAGCCTGGGGATGATTTACCACGGAGGCACGGAGAACACGGAGGGGGATATTTCGCATCATGCGGGCCCCCGTCCTTCGAGCACATCGCGCCAGAAGGCGGGCATGCCCCGGTATGCCTCCTGGTAGGTGGCCTCCAGCGGCACGTTGACGTAGCGGTCGGGGCGGAGGAACAGCGGCATTTCCGGCAGCGGGGCGCCGACCGCCAAGTGTTCCAGGTAAATCTCGACCTGCGGTCCTGCGGCGTAGCTGGCCAGGGTCAACGGTTTGTCGGCGGGCAGGTCGTAAGGCTCCTCCGACTGCTCCAGTCGCTGGCGCACCACGCCGTGCATCCCGTGCGGGTCACAGCGACCGGGCGGAAATAGGTCCACCAGCAACAGATGGATGCCCGCGTTCAGTGCCTCCACCGCCTTGGCGGCGAACTGTTCCACAGAGGCCTGGCGATCCTTGTTCGCCGGGGACAAGATCTCCAATAGCGCCACGAGCCGATGCCCGCTGACGTGGCGAATGGCCAGGGTCCGCCGGCGCGCCAGGGCGGCCGGTTCAACCGTCTCTCGTCGCTGTACCCGGGGCGGCGCCTCGGCCACGGCTATTCCGCCGGTGGCCGGAGGCAACGGCAACGGCTCCAGGGACGCCGGGCTGACGTGCAGTGTCAGCACGTCCGCGATCGCCTGGCCGGCGTGCTGCTCGGCGAGGGCATAGAAACCTTGCGGCAGCAAACCGCCGTTGAGAGTCCTCTGGATTTCCGGGACCCAGGCGACGTGAAAAGCATGAAAGATACCGGCTTCAACGCGCGTCCAGTCGTGTACAGGCATTGGTATTCCTCCGCAGACGTTTTCTTATACTATGATAGTCCAGCGGCGGGATGGGGAAAACCCCCGCTCGACCACGGAGACACGGAGGCCACGGAGTATATTTCTTCTTTTCCTCCGTGTTCTCCGTGCCTCCGTGGTGAATCCATCTCGTTCTATTTCTTTCCCAGCCCGCGCTGCTTCTGAAAGAACCGGGTGAGGATCTCTCCGCAGGCCTCGGCCAGCACGCCGGGCACCACCTCCGCGCGATGGTTCAGCCGGGAATCGTCCAGCAAACGATACAGCGTATGCACGGCGCCGGCCTTGGGGTCGGCGGCCCCGTAAACGACCCGGGGGATGCGGGCCTGCACGATCGCCCCGGCGCACATCGGGCAAGGCTCCAACGTGACGTACAGCGTGCAATCCTCCAGGCGCCACGAGCCAAGGGCCGCGGCCGCCTGCGTGATGGCGATCATCTCGGCGTGCGCCGTGGGATCGCGGAGCTGCTCGCGCTGGTTATGGGCCCGGGCGATGACCCGGCCGTCGTGGACGATGACCGCCCCGATCGGCACTTCATTCTCCTCCAGCGCCGCTTGGGCCTCTTGGAGGGCCATCTGCATGAAGCGTTGGTGTATCGGAGGATTCACCACGGAGGCACGGAGAACACGGAGGGTGCGGATCAGGACGTCTCTTGGGTACGGGACTCAGAAAGGCTTGAGCACTTCGCCGCCGGCGCGGGTGGAGACGGCCTGGTAGGTGGTAAAGTCGACGGTGTAGCTGAGGAATCGGACCGAGCCGTCAATAAAAGGAACTGGGCCCCGCCCGGATGATAGCTCCAGAAGTGAAGATTGTGGTTCCCGTCGGGCAGTCCGGGGCCGAAGCCCAAGCCGGTGGTGCAAACGCCGTCGCCATTGCCCCGGGCGATGCCGTCGGTTTCGACGACGCCGGCCCCGCAGTATGTCCAGCCCCAATAAAGGTCGTTGGGGATGCCGCACTCCAAACATTCAGATCGCCGCACTGCAAGGGCTCAGTTCAACGACGGATCTTTGGGCATGTCTTTGAGCTTCAGGA
>CAYTJV010000160.1:0-13675 GCA_964438165.1 uncultured Planctomycetaceae bacterium
GGCCAGCTGCCGATTGAGCTTCTGGTCCCGTCCCCGGTGCTTCGTCAGCAGCCGGCTCGACGCGTTCATGAACATCGAGCCCGGCAGCGCGGAGTTCCTGGCCAAGACCTTCCAGCCCTGGGTGGGCAAGGTGGCCGACTTCAATTTCATTCAAGTGGCGGATTTCCTCGGCAGCCTGTCGCGGACGGCGGAAGTCAACCTGCCGGGCACGCAGCGGCTGGCTGGCCGGCTCGAAAAGGTCCAGCCCGACGTGCGCCAACAGTTTGCCCAACTGGCCGAGCAAGTGGCCCAACGGGCCGGCAAGTCGGGCCAGGAGGCGGGGTCGCGCGAAAGCACTGAGGCGGCGAAAGCAACTCCACAAGAACCCCTCGTCGCCCAGCGCACGCCGACCGCCAAGCCGGTGCCCGTCAACCGGGCTGCGCCTTCGACTCCGCCAACTCCTTGAGTTTCCTCAGATCGAGTTTGCCAGTCCCCAAGAGGGGGATCTCATGGACCTGGTGGAAGCTGTCGGGCGATGGAATAAAAAGGGGAGGAAGTCCCTGGCCGGCTAGTTCCCGGCAGATTTGCTCCGCGGGTTTGGACAGACCTGTGTGCAGCACCACGAGCCGCTCTCCCTTGCGCTGGTCGGCCACGCCGGTGACCGCCAGCGACACTTTGTCCTCATCCAGGGTCAGGATCTTGCCGAGGGCCTCCTCGATCCGGATGTGGGGCACCATTTCGCCGCCGATCTTGGAGAAGCGGCTCTCGCGCCCGGTGATGCGGATGTAGCCTTCCTCGTCGATCTCGGCGATATCGCCGGTCACGTACCAGCCGTCGCGGATCACTTCGGCGGTCTTTTCCGGCTCGCCGAGGTAGCCCTTCATGACATTGGGGCCTTTGACCATCAGCATTCCCGATTTGCCGGGAGCGAGGTCCTCGCCGGACTCCGGATCGACCACTTTCACTTGCACGCCGGAGATTGGTCTTCCCACGGTTCCTTCTTTGCACTGGGCTGCATGGCCGGGGGCGCGGCCGGGCGGAATGTTCGCCGAGACCACCGGCGAGAGCTCGGTGGTGCCGTATCCTTCGACGGGCCGCACGCCGAACTTCTTCTCGAACGCATCGGCAAGCTCAGGCGGAAGCTTCTCCGCTCCGGTCACCACCAGCTCCAGCGAGGCGAAATCCTCGGCCGGGACCCGGCGAACGTAGGATCGCAGGAACGTCGGGGCTACGATCAGCAGCGTGGCCCGATGCTTCCGGCTGATTTCGCCGACCTGTCGGGCGTCGAGCGGGTTGGTATGGTAAACCACTTTGGGGGGAAGCACCAATCCCGCCCAGAGCGCGACCGTGTAGCCGAACGAGTGGAAGAACGGCAGGACCCCGATGAGCGTGTCGGTGGGCTTCAAGTGCAACGCCCGGTTGAAGCCCTCCACGTTCGATCCCACGTTGCGATAGGTGAGCATCACTCCTTTCGGATCGCCCGTCGAGCCCGAGGTGAAGATCAGCGTCATCAATTCTTCCGGGTCAATCGCGGTCAGTCCGAACTGGCGCTCCAGGATGGATACCGGGACGAGCCAGGTTTGCAGGGCCGCCGCCACCTTGTCGGTCCGCGTGACCTTGTCTTTGAGGTCTTCGAGATACACGAGCTCGGCATCGGGCTTGAGGTGCTCAAACCGCTCCATGGCCCTGCGGCTGGTCAGGATACGGCGGATCCCGGCCCGGGCAACACAGATATTGAGGATCTCCGACGAGACCGTGTAATTCAGATTGACGGGAACCCGCCGCGCCAACAGCAGCGCGGCGTTGGCCAGCACGGCGGGGACCGAAGGAGGCAACAAGAGGCCGACATTCGGCTCGGAGGGCGTTAGCACGTGCCGGAGCAGCAGGCGGCGAAAGATGATCGTCCTCATCAGCAGGCCGGAGCCGGTCAATTCCATGCCGAGCGAGTCGGCCACTTTAGGCCGTCGCATGGTGCGGCGGCATAGGCGCAGGAAGCTTCGCGTCGGGATGGTCCACGCTTGCCGGTTTTCCGTCATGGCAACGCTCCGCCGGTCACTCTGGATAACCATATCAGGTGGTATAATCTCACCCTGATTGCATCTGGGCCGCTGGCATTCCCCATTTCGGCAGGCGCCCCGCCGAGGCTTCGGCCAAAAGGCCGCAAAGCTCCTCGTTAGTATTGTAGAGTTGCCTGGGGAGCGAATTCCATTGGTCGTGGCAGATCTCGGGGAGACCGGCTGATGTCGCATTCTGGACGGGCTGTTGAAATAGTCGGTTTGGCAATAGGATTCGCCTTCGTTGGCACGTCGCTTTGGGCGGCGAAGCAACCGGCCCCCGGGCCTACCCGAGCACTTCAACGCCTGGCAGAGAAGCAGGGCCATCCCAGTGCCGCCGCGCGGGAACTGAGAGGCTTCGGGCACCAAGTGCCGAGGGAAATGGAAGCCGCGGCTGCGGGCGTCAAGCCCGAGGCCCTCCGACAGGCAATCGAACAAAGCGGCCCGCTCAGTTCGCGATTAGAGACCGCGCTGGGCAGGAAAATCTCCGCAGATCAAGCACAACGGATCACCGCAGCCGAGCGCGAGCACGCCCGGCAACTGGAGCCCCTTCGCACGAAATTCGTTCGAGACGTTGCCGCGGCAACCGGCCTGCCGGAGGCCAAAGTCCGCAAGCCCCTTGCCCGCGACCAGGGCGCCTCGGCCACGGAAGAACGGACGACGGCGCAACTCGATAAACTGCTCGGGCGCCGGCTCACGGCCGGCGAGGCGAACCGAGTGGCCGTCGCTCGCGGCGAATTCCACGCCGCAAGCCAGTCGCATCGCAACACGCTTGCCCGAGAGGTGAGCAAGATTGCAGGGATACCGCAGTCGATCCTGCTGGAACTGTTGCGCTAGTGGGCAGCTCGTGGGTTCTGCATGCGATTTGGAGGTGAGTGGCTGCCTGTCCGTCCCGGAGGGACGTTTGAGAATAGCCCAGCGATTTATCGCTGGGATAGGAAGGGAGGAACCTCGCGCAGTCCCGGAGGGACGGCTGAAATGGCACTCCCGCCTTATTTCAGTCGTCCCTCCGGGACTTGCGGCGTTTGATGGCTTCCACGACCCAGCGATGAATCGCTGGGCTATTCTCAAGTGCCCCTCCGGGGCAAGGACGAATCCGTTCTTCCTGGGAACGGCTTCAATTCCTTGCATTACTTATGAGCAGGCGCACGAGCGCTATGCACTGATCGGGGATTGTGGACGCCGCGACCGGTTTCTGGTATACTTCCCCGCGTCTAAAGACCAGGAGGCAAGGCTATGAAGAGTTGCAGTCGGTCCTTTTCGCGGCGGACTTGGGTTCTGTTGATCACGTTGGCCAGTCTGTTGTGTTTGTTGGGGGCCGCGGGACTCTGGCCCATGGAGCGGGTCCTCGCCGAGCAGCCGATCAAAAACCCGCCGCCCGCTGACCCGAAGACCTCGTTCGTGATCCCGGCCTGGGCGTTCGACCGCGGCAACGCCAAGACGTTCACGCAGGAGTACGCCGACGCGGGCCCGATGGTCGCGTTCGGCGGCGAGTCGCCGATTGTGATCGAGTACGACATTCAATTTCCCGTCGACGGCACGTGGACGATCTGGGTCTGCTACTCGGCTGCCGATGCCCGGCCCGTGGCCCTTTCGCTCGACGAGACATCCCTGGGCGAGTGTTGCCGCGGCAGCAGCGGCACGTGGAACACCTCCAGCGCGGCATGGGAAAAGACATGCCAGCGGTGGTTCGCTCCGGGCAAGCACACGCTCCGCCTGAAGCGCGACGGGGCCTTCCCACACGTGGTCGCCCTGCGGTTCGACTGCTCGACGCCGCTGCCCAAGGACTGGAAGCTTAACCGGCCCAAGGCGCGGAAGATCGACAGCGCGCTCACGTACCTCTTCTCCCGCGACGTCTCGGCGCCTAAGCCCGACTCGCTCCGCCTGGCGATCGAGGATCTCATCGCTACGTTTGGCGCCAAGTACCCCAAGGGCGCGCAGTATCTGAGCCGGCTCAATGCCTTGGCCGAACAACTGAAACGGCTGGAGGAGAAGGCCCAGGGCGGTCAACTCCCCTTGGAGACGGAGCGGAAGCCGGTGGAAGATGCTCTCACCGCCCTGGCACGCGAGGCCCTGCTGGCTAATCCGTTGGTCGATTTCGACCGGCTTTTGCTGGTCCAACGGGGCGAGAAGGGACCGGCGCTTGGGCTGCCGTACAACTGGCAGAGCAACTCCTGCCTATCCAAGACGGGCTACGACGATCAGATCGCCGTGCTCTCGCCGGTGCGGCCTGAAGGGAAGCTCACCACGCTCTTCAAACCGGACGGCGCGCGCTTCGTGGGCGACGTCGATCTCGACTTCAACGCCGACAAGATGCTCTTCTCGATGCCCGGCACGAACGACCGCTGGCAGATCTTCGAGATCCGCGCCGATGGCACCGGCCTGCGTCAGCTCACGGGCCAGCAGCCCGACGTCGACAGCTACGACGCCTGCTATCTGCCCAACGGCAAGATCCTCTTCACATCCACGGCGTGCTTTATCGGCGTGCCGTGCGTGTACGGCAGCTCGCACGTGGCGAATCTCTACGTCATGGACGCCGACGGCCGCAACATCCGCCAGCTTTGCTTCGATCAGGAGCACGATTGGTGCCCCACGGTGCTCAACAACGGCCGGGTGCTTTATAGCCGGTGGGAATACAGCGACACGCCGCACTCAAACACGCGGCTTCTGTTCTCGATGAATCCCGACGGCACCGGCCAGGCGGCGTACCTGGGGAGCAATTCGTACTGGCCTAACTCGTATTTCTATGCCCGGCCGATCCCGAACCATCCGACCAAGGTGGTCTCGGTCATCGGCGGGCACCACGACAACCCGCGCATGGGCGAGATGGTGGTCTTCGATCCCGCCCTGGGACGCAGCGAGGGGGAGCCGGCCGTGCAGCGGATACCCGGCTACAAGCAGAAGGTGGAGCCGATCATTCGCGACGGGCTGACGATCAGTAGTTGGCCGAAATTCCTCCACCCGTATCCCTTGAGCGACAAATACTTCCTGGTCGCCTGCAAGCCGATGCCGCAGTCGCCTTGGGGGGTTTACCTGGTCGACGTGTTCGACAATTTTCTCTTGATCAAGGACCTGCCCGGCTACGCGCTCTTGGAGCCGATCCCGATTCGCAAGTCGCCGGCGCCGCCCGTGATTCCTGAGAAAGTGAACCCGACGCGCACCGATGCGGTCGTGTACATCCCCGACATTTACGTGGGCGACGGGCTGAAAGGGATCCCGCGCGGCACGGTCAAGTCGTTGCGGCTCTTCACCTACCATTTCGCCTACCAGGGAATGGGCGGGCTGTTGGGTGTGGTCGGCATGGATGGGCCGTGGGACATCAAGCGGGTGCTCGGCACCGTGCCGGTCAACCCCGACGGCTCGGCCAAGTTCCGCGTCCCGGCCAACGTGCCGATCTCGCTTCAGCCGTTGGACGATGAGGGCAAGGCCATCCAGCTCATGCGCACCTGGATGACCGCCATGCCCGGCGAGGTGGTCCAGTGCTCGGGCTGCCACGAGCCGCAGAACAGCGCCCCGCCGCGGCAGTCGTCGATGGCGGCCAACCAACTGCCTGCCAAGATCGAACTGTGGCGAGGCCCCTTGCGCGGCTTCAGTTACCAGCGCGAGGTCCAGCCCGTGATCGACAAGCACTGCGTCGGCTGTCACAACGGCCAGCCGCAGCCCGACGGCACGAAGACCATTGACCTGCGCGGCACGGTGAAACTCACCGACTGGGCCTCGGTCACGCCGGGCAACGGCGGCGGACATGCCGGCAAGTTTTCGGTCGGTTACGCCGAACTGCACCGCTTCGTGCGCCGTCCGGGCATCGAGAGCGATTTCCACATGCTCGAGCCCATGGAGTTTCACGCCGATACCACGCAGTTGGTCCAAATGCTCAAGAAGGGGCATTACAACGTCAAGCTCGACGCCGAGGCCTGGGACCGGCTCGTCACGTGGATCGACCTGAACTGCCCATACCACGGCACCTGGGGCGAAGAGATCGACAAGCCGGGCAAGCAGCGCGAGCGCCGCCGTGACCTGTTGAAGCTCTATGCCAACGTGGATGATGACGCGGAGGCCGTGCCCCAAACCCCCGCCGCGCCGGTCCAGCCGGTAATGCCGGAGCCGCTTGCGGCGGTCGGGCCCAAGTCGCTGGACTGCCCCGGCTGGCCTTTCGATGTGGCCGAGGCCCAGCGGCGCCAGGCAGCCGCCGGTCTGGCCACGCGGAAGAAAATCGACCTGGGCAAGGGCGTTGCGATGGAACTGGTTCTTGTCCCGGCCGGCGAGTTCGTCATGGGGAGCGCCACCGGGGCGGTCGATGAGCGGCCTCTTACGCGCGTCCGCATCGAAAGGCCCTTCTGGATGGCCGCCAAGGAAGTCACCAACCAGATGTACAACCTCTTCGATCCCAAGCACGACAGCCGGATCGAGGACAAAAACACCTATCAGTTCGGCATCCATGGCTACCCGATGAACCGGCCGGAGCAGCCGGTGGTGCGGGTCTCGTGGATGGAGGCGGTGGCGTTTTGCCGCTGGCTCTCGGAGAAGACCGGCCTGAAGTTCGCTTTGCCGAGCGAGGCGGAGTGGGAATACGCCTGCCGCGCCGGCACGGCCACACCCTTCAGCTACGGCGACCTCAACACTGATTTCTCAAAACTCGCCAACTTGGGCGACGCCAAGCTCTCGGAGTTCGCCAGCGACCCCTACACCATCGACACGCCGCTGAAGAACCCCACGAAGTACGACGACTGGTTCCCTAAGGACGCCCGCTTCAACGACGGGGCGCTCTTGACCGTCGAGCCCGGCCGCTACTTGCCGAACGCCTGGGGCCTTCTGGACGTGCACGGCAATGCCGCCGAATGGACGCGGTCGACCTACCGGCCGTATCCCTATGTTGACGAAGCGGTGGCCGAATCGCCGTCCAGCGCCGGCCGCAAAGTCGTGCGCGGCGGCTCCTGGCGCGACCTGCCCAAGCATAGCACGTCGAGCTACCGGCTGAATTATCTGCCCTTCCAGCGGGTATTCAACGTCGGTTTCCGCGTGGTGGCGCCGGCCGATGCGATCCCGGCGGTGAACAAAGTGGCCGCCGACGGCCCTCAACGCTGAAGCCCCATAAAGCCGCGACCGCTGGTCGCGCCGGATCTTGCGGTGCTCTTGTTTGAAGTGCGGCGACTTGCCGCCCATGCGGTGGGTGCCCCCTGGAAGTCGGCGGGGTTTCGTGGCATGATGGAGGGCCCGAAGTTGGAGGCCTTCTTCTATGAATGACCTGAAAATCTTCACCGGACGGGCCAATCCCGATCTGGCCAGGCGGATGTGCGACTACCTGGACCTGCCGCTGGGTCGGTTGACCATCGGCAATTTCGCCGACGGCGAGATCTCGTGCAAGATCGAAGAGGACGTGCGCGGCCTCGACGTGTTCATCGTCCAGCCGACCTGCACCCCGGTCAACGACAACCTGATGGATCTGTTGATCATGATCGACAGTTTCAAACGGGCCAGTGCCGAGCGGATCACTGCCGTGATGCCCTATTTCGGCTACGCACGCCAGGACCGCAAGGACGAAGGACGAGTGCCGATCACGGCAAAGCTGGTGGCGAACGTAATCACCCGTGCGGGGGTCGATCGGGTGCTGGCGATGGACCTCCACGCCCACCAAATCCAGGGTTTCTTCGATATCCCGGTCGATCACCTCTTCGCGGCGCCGGTGATCTACCAGCATCTCAAGGGCCTGGCGCTCAACGAAGACGACTGTGTGGTAGTCAGTCCCGACGAGGGGAGCATCAAGCGGGTCTTGAAGTACGTCTCCCATTTGGGTGGGAAGCTGGCCATCGTCGATAAGCGGCGGCTTGGGGGGATTACCAAGCAGGCGAACCTCATCGGTGCCCCCATTGAGGGGAAGATCGCCCTGATCTTCGACGACATGATCAGTACCGGAAGCTCGATTTGCGGAGCGGCTCAAATGGTGGCCGAAGCCGGTGCGCGAGAGATCTACCTGGCTGCCACCCATGGTATATTCTGTGGCCCGGCGAAAGAGCGGCTCGCCAAGGCACCGGTCAAGCAGATCATCATTACCGACACGATCCCGCTGACACCCGAGCGATGCCTTCCCATCATGAAAGTGCTCAGCGTATCCCCTCTATTGGGTGAAGCCGTGAAACGAATTCACCGCAACGAGTCGGTGAGTAAGTTATTTTCGTGAGAATGGAGAAGGATTAGCGGCCGGGCGCGCCTCGGCGGCGGAAGATTCTCGGCCGGCTGGGGTTGAAATTCGTGGAACTTCCGAGAGAATAGGGAGTTTCGCCTCCGTGACAAGGGGGCTTGCTCGTAGCTTGGCTCTCCAGAGCCGAGCGGGTGTGGCAAATCGGGCACGACGACACAAATCGCTCGGCTCTGGAGAGCTAGGCTACGATCAAAGAAGGTCTTGAGTGGAGTCGATTCATGGCGGAATTACTGAATGTTGAGCTTCGCGAAACGCGGGGCAAGCGCAATGCACGGCGCAATCGCCGCGCCGGGAGGCTGCCGGCCGTGCTCTACGGCCACGGGCAGGAGGCGATAAGCCTCGTGTTGTCGGCCGAGCAGTTCGTCGCCGCGGTGCGGCACGGGGCCCGATTGGTCAAGCTCTCTGGCCCCGTGGAAGACCAGGCATTCATCCGTGAAATCCAATGGGATACCTGGGGAACGCACGTCCTGCACGTCGACTTCACCCGGGTTTCGGAACATGAGAAAGTGGAAGTGCGGGTGGCGGTGGAAATCCGCGGCGAGGCCCCCGGTCTGAAGGCAGGCGGGGTCGTCAAGCAACTCATTCACGAGCTCGAAATCGAGTGCGAGGCAACGGCGATCCCCGAGAAGTTGTACGTCAACATCAACCAGTTGCAGATGGGCCAGGCGATCACCATCGGCCAGATGGCTTTGCCGCCGGAAATCGTCGTGTTCGCCGAACCGGAGACCGTGGTGGTCGAGTGCGCCGAACCGGTCGAGGCGGAGGAGGAAGCGGCTGCTGCGCCGGGTGAGGGCGAGCCTGAGATCATTGGCCGGAAGAAGGAGGAGGAAGAAGAGTCGTAACCACCGCGGCAAGGTGCCCCATGAAACTTATGGTAGGATTGGGCAATCCTGGCCGGCGGTACGAGAACACACGGCACAACCTGGGTTACGCCGTGCTGGCCGAGTTGGCGCGGCGACTTGGCGTGGGCCCGCCCAAAGCGAAGTTCCACGGGGAGTTGGCCGATGGGGAACTGGCGGGCCAGAAGGTTCTGCTGTTGAGTCCGCTCACGTACATGAACCGGAGCGGGACGAGTGTCCGTGCGGCGCGGGACTTTTTCGGATTGGCCGATGAAGACTTGCTGGTGATTTGCGACGACTTGAACCTGCCGCTGGGCAAGATCCGGCTTCGAGCCGCGGGGTCGTCGGGAGGACATAAGGGACTGGAGGACATTGCCGAGAAGCTGCAAAGCGAGGGATTTCCCCGCCTGCGGATCGGCATCGGGGAGCCGCCCGAGGGGTGGGACGGAGCCGATTTCGTCCTGGCCCGATTTACGAACGAGCAGTTGCCGGAGATTGAACGGGCAGTGTTGCAGGCGGCGGATGCGGGGATGGATTGGGTCCGTCAAGGCATCGCGTACTGCATGAACCGCTACAATTGAATCACACGAGGAGCGAAGGCTTGGCTGTCAACGTCTACGACGGAATGTTCATTTTGGACGCGGGGCGCTATTCGCGCGATCCCGAAGGGGTCTCGGGGCAGATCGCCAAGGTCATCCAAGACGAGGGGGGCGAGATCCTCGTCGGCAGACTCTGGGAGGAGCGCCGGTTGGCCTACCCCATCAAGGGACAGCGCAAGGGCGTTTACTGGTTGACCTATTTCCGCTTGGAGGGCGATAAGCTCTCGGCGGTGCGGCAGAAGTTCCGGCTGAGCGAGAGCATCGTGCGCGTGCTCTTCGTGAAAGTCGAACCGCGGATCGTCGACACCCTGGTGGCCCATGCCCTGGCGGGTCCGGCTGCCATGGCCGCGGAACGCCGCGCTGCCGAGGCCCGCGAGCGCGAGGCCGAGGCGGCCAAGGGCGAGGAGGAGGTTCCCGTCGGCGGGCCGGCAGGCCGCGGCGAGGCCTCCGCGTCGTAGGATTGGGCTCGGCCGAAAAACAACTTCGATGTACTCCGTAGTCCTCACGCTCCGCGTGAGGAAGGCCGGCACGCGGAGCGTGCCGAGCACAAAACTTCATCGGCAGCTTGAGAGGTGGTCATCATGGCGAGTTACAACCGCGTGATCCTGTTGGGGAACCTTACTCGCGATCCGGAAATCCGCTACACGCCGACCGGAACCGCGGTTTGCGAGATCGGTCTGGCAGTCAACAACCGCCGTAAGAACGCCGACGGCGCATGGGTCGACGAGCCGGTGTTCGTCGATATCACCTTATGGGAGCGCACGGCCGAAGTGGCGAGCGAATACCTGACCAAGGGCTCTCCTCTCTTGGTTGAAGGCCGTTTGAAGTTAGATACTTGGCAAGCTCAGGACGGACAGAAACGCTCCAAGCTAAAGGTCGTGGGCGACCGGATCCAGTTGCTCGGCACTCGGCAGGAGGGCGGGCCTCCGGAGGAAGGTGCATCGCGTCCGGCCCCGCGGCGCGAGCCGCAGCGCGCTGCGTCATCCGTGCCCATTCAAGAGGAATACGATGCACCGCCTCCGGACATGCCGCCGGGCGACGAGATCCCGTTTTGAAAGCTCCTGAACGGCTTCAGCCCCGAAGGGGCGTCATACGACAGCCCAGGGCAACGCCCTGGGAAGAGGAGTCGAGCATGAAATGGGAAGCCCTGAAAGGGCGGCATAGGAGCCATGCACGAAGCAGATTTCGCCCCTTCAGGGCTTCGGCGCTCATGGCCACTCGCTCTCCCCAGGGCGTTGCCCTGGGCTATCGTATTGCGCCCCTTTGGGGCTGAGGAAGGCCGCCAGACGCCGAATAGCCTGGAACAAAACCGGTATACAGACAGCCTTTTTTCTGAAACGTTTGAGGTTTGAAAACTCATGGCCAAGACGAAAGCACCCGCCGACGCCCCCAAGCAGCGCACGCGATCCTGGCAGAAGCGGCTCCCGCGCGGGCCTCATGGCGGAATCCAGCTCCTGCTGGTGCAGTCGGTCGAGCACCTGGGCAAGCAGGGCGACGTGGTCGAGGTGAAACGCGGCCACGCGGTGAATTACCTGATCCCGCAAGGGCTCGCCACGCTGGCCACAGGGCACCACCAGCGGATGGTCGAGAAGCACAAGGCGCGACTGTTGGAGATCCAGGCCACGCGGCTGGCCGGCTTGCGGGCCTTGGCCGATACATTGTCGCGCCAGAGCGTGACGATCGAGGCGAATGCCAACGAGGAAGGGCATCTCTACGGCTCCGTCGGAGCGACGGAAGTCGCTGGCGCGCTGAAGCGCAGCAATCTCACCATCACCCCCGATCAGGTCCGCTTGCAGGGGCCGTTGAAGGAATTGGGCCTGTATACGGTGAAGATCCACCTCGGCCAGGAGGTCGAGGCCGATCTGAAGGTCTGGGTGGTTCCGACGGTGGGCGAAGAGCACCCGGCCGAAGCGAAGAAGTAAGAGGCGACCGTAGACTTCCGAAGTCTTCGAGACTTCGGAAGTTTTGGAACACCCGGCCGAAGCGAAGAAGTAGCTCCTCTTCGGGGCCCCTCTTGCCAATCGGCGGCCGAAGACGCATGCTGCCATTGAAGACAAGGATGGAACGCGATGGCCGTCGACGCACGGATAGATACGCCTCATCGTGCCGGCTCCGGCAAGGTGACGTCGGAGATCCTCGATCGGCTCCCGCCGCACAGCCTCGACGTTGAGAAGGGGGTGCTCGGCAGCATCCTTTTGGATGCGCCGATGTGCGACGAGGTGGCGCTGGTGCTCCGGCCCGGCGACTTCTACGCCGAAGCCCACGCCAAACTCTTCCAGCACATGCTTGCCATGCACGACGAGGGCAAGCGGATCGACACCACGCTTCTGGTGGAGCGATTGAAGCAGGCGGGCGACTTCGAGGCCGTCGGCGGGGCTGCCTATCTGGCGGAAGTGCTTCACTCGGTGGCGGTAGCGGCCCATGCCGTCCACTATGCCCAGATCGTCCGCGACAAGGCGCTGCTCCGCTCCCTGATCCACACCACCACGGAGATCCTCCGCGACGCCTACGACCCGACGCAGCCGAGCCGCGAGCTGTTGAACCAGGCCGAGGAGCGGGTCTTCGCGCTGAACGACGAGCGGAGCGGGGACCAGGTGACGAGCATGCACGACGTGCTCATCGCGGCCTTCGAGCAGATTGACCGCCGAATCCAGGGCCAACCTACGGGCGTCCCCACGGGATACCGCGACTTTGACAATCTTACCGGAGGGCTACACGATTCGGAACTTATCATCTTGGCGGCGCGCCCCAGCATGGGAAAGACCGCGCTGGCAACCAACATCGCGGAGAATGTGAGCATTCATTCCGAGGTAACGACACTGTTCGTGAGCCTTGAGATGTCGCGACTCGAGTTGGCGCAGCGGATGCTTTGTTCACGCGGCCGAATCGACGGTCGCAAGTTCCGCTCCGGCTTCGTTTCTGCGGAGGATCGCAAAAAGCTGGTCGAGGCGTCAGCGAAGCTTAGCAAGGCCCGGCTCTTCATCGACGACACGCCCAGCCGCACGGTGACCGAGATCGCCGCTTGTGCCCGACGTCTGAAACGCAAGGAAAACCTGGGGCTCATCGTGATCGACTATCTACAGCTCATCGAGCCCGACAATCCGCGAGACCCGCGTCAGGAACAGGTGGCTCGTATCGCGCGCAAATTGAAACACTTGGCCCGTAAGATCCAAGTGCCGGTATTGTGCCTGGCACAGTTGAACCGTCAAGCCGAGGCTGGAGGGAGCAATCACCCCAAGCTGAGCCAATTGCGGGAGTCGGGCGCGATCGAGCAGGATGCCGACGTCGTGATGTTCGTTCACCGCGAAGAGTACGGAATGACGCGGGAAGAGGCTCAAGAGAAGGGTGTGGCTGGGATGGCCGATTTGATCATCGCGAAGCAACGGAACGGGCCGGTGGGAAACATCAAACTCCATTGGTTCGAGCAGTTCACTTGCTTCGAGTCGGCCTCGTCGCATCCGCACGAAGAACTCCAACCGCATGCCGGAGAGCATTCCAGCGACGAGCGGGACTTTTAGCGTCTCATCCCATTTGCCCGCCTTTCCCTGGCCTCGTGCGCCAACCGGCCTGGCCCAATAGAGCGTTTCACGCGTGTAGCAAGGTCACCAGGCGGCAAACAACCGCGGCAGTAACGCGGCTACCTTTTGCCGGTCGCCCGCTTCCAGCCGGTCAGGAAAACATCGTGCGGAGTTTGATAAAGTTGGGTGGTGACGCGCGCCGCCACGAAGTCGCTGTCGCCGGCATCCAAGAGCACCAGTGCCGGCCGCTCTTTGGTCTGCCCGCCGCTTGAGTAAGGAAACGCCACAAGGACGACGTCACCCGGTCGGAAGCTGGTCATAGACGGCGTCGCTTTCGGTGTACCCTTGGAGAAACTCTTGAGCCGCCAAGCCCTCCCACTCGCCGGCTTCGACATCCTCGGCCACCAGCAGCAATACCCGCAAGGGCTGGTCAGCCGGCAGTTGCCGGGCCACCTCGGGGGGGACGCTCAACGTGGCATCAGGATTC
>CAYTJV010000161.1:0-13635 GCA_964438165.1 uncultured Planctomycetaceae bacterium
TTGGATGGCCCCAGCGGGGACTCCCTTCAAGAGGCCCGGCATGTGGTCAAGAAGAACGCAGACCTCTACCGCCGGCTCGCCTGATGCGTTATCTGACGCTGGATGAAGTTCTGTACCTTCACCGCCTGGCCCTGGAGCAGTTCGGAGGCGCCGTGGGCATCCGCGATCTCGGCGCCTTGGAGTCCGCAGTGACCCAGCCCCGCATGGCCTTCGGGGGACAAGACCTCTATCCGACCATCGTGGAGAAGGCCGCCGCATTGGCCTTCTCGCTCATCAAGAATCACCCCTTTGTGGACGGCAACAAGCGCGGGGGGCATGCCGCAATGGAAACTTTCCTCGTCCTCAACGGCCACGAGCTACGCGCGAGTGTGGCCGAGCAGGAGAACGTGATTCTCCATGTGGCGGCCGGTACCATGGGACGCGACGATTTCACCGCGTGGATCCGGGCCCATCTGGTGGACCGCCCACCCGCGTGATCAACCCAACCACCCGAAACCCAATATCCCTGGCACCCGAGCCCGGTTGGCCTTCGCTGCGGTACGCGCACCGCAATTCGGACTGCCCGCTCCACCCATGACCACCCCGCACTACACGGCGGTTGTGTGGCATGCCGTCACGCGGCCTCAGCCGTGGGTCGGCATGGACACGGAGGTCGCGCCTCCCATGCCCACTCGACGCTCCGCGTCGTGAGGGCATGCCACCCAACCTCGCCGAGCGTACGCCTCGCGCCAAGCGTTGCGACATGCTGAAGCATATCCTACTGGACGGCCAGGGCGTAGAGCGTCACGCTGCACGCGGCCACCGGGAGCTTGCCTGCGAGGCCCGCGATGGGCTTCTCGGCGATGCACACTCTGGGCGGCTTGCCGGGCTCGTTGTAGGCCATGGGATCGCTGCCGGTGATTTCGAAGCGGCGGCCTTGGCCGGTGATTTTTGCGCCCTTGAGGTCCAGGGGGATTTCGAGCGGGTGCTTGGTCGGGTTGACGATCCCCACGGTGAGCGTCTTGCCGTCTTTAGTGAGGGCGGCCATTGCGTCCAGCGGCCCGCCGATTTTGGTCGAGAGTGGCACGGAGCCGAAATGCTGGCGGTAGAGCTTGAGCACCAGGCCCGTGGTCTCGAACTCGGCGGCGGTCTTCGACGTCTTGATGGCCCCGATGACGGTGACCGTCTGGGCGTAGTTGGCCATCACGTAGAGGTCGCTCTGCCGGGCGTATTCGTGCAGGGCGGCGGCCACGCCCAGGGCGTCTTTGAGGAAATAACGGGTGCCGATCTCGCCGTAGAGGTCCGGGCCGTACCAGTAGTTCCACTCGTCCAGGGCCACGGGGATGGGCTTGTTGGCCAGGGCGGGGATCTCTTTGCGATACTTGCGGTGGGCCTCGGCGATGCGGCGCACGCTATCGGTCATTTGGCGCACGTGGGCCACCAGGTCCGGCTTGGTGCCCACGTAGAAGTGCTCGCTGATCGCCTCCATGCTGTCGGCCGCATGGTTCAACATGCCCACGGTCCAGGGGCCGACGGCGCCCACGCCGACCAGCTCGATCGACGGGTCCTCGGCCCGCATTGCCTTGGCGAACTCGTTGTGCTTGGCGATGTATTTTTCGAGCGGCATGTGGCCGAGCTGCCAGTTGCCGTACATCTCGTTGCCGACCGCCCACCAGCACACGCGGTAGGGCGCGGGGTGGCCGTTCTGGGCCCGGAGCTTGCCCATCGGCGTATCGGCCTTGCCGTTGGCGTACTGGAGCATGTCGACGGCCAACTGCAAGTTGCCCTGGCCGCTGTTGACGACCATGTACGGCTCGGTGTTGATCTCGCGGCAGAAGACCATGAACTCGTCGAGGCCGAAATCGTTGTGCTCGATGCCCTTCCAGGCCGGGTTCTTGCGGGGCGGCCGGCGGTCGCGCTCGCCGATGCCGTCCTTCCAGTTGTAGCCGCTGACGAAATTGCCGCCCGGCCAGCGGTAGATCGGCGAATCGAGTTCTCGGAGCAAGGCCAGCGTGTCGGCCCTCATGCCGTGGACGTTATCGGCCGGCATGAGCGAGACCGTGCCGGCGCGGAAGCTGCCGTTGCCGACGATTTCCAGGCGAGCGTCGTCAGTATCGGCCCCGGCGGTGAACTTCAGATCGGTTTTGGCGAAGTCGGTCGGGAGCGATTCGACGGTCACGGATTGGCGCTCGTCGGGTTTCGATCCCCAGATCAGGCACACACGCACCGGGCCCGGCGTCTTGCCCGGCTCGGCCGCACTGGCCAGCCAGACGCGTCCGACGTACTGGTGACCCTTGCGCACGCCGAGGCCGGCCTGCGCGATCCCGGCTTCCTTCTCGGAACCCGGGGCAGTAATTCGCGGCGTGTGCTGGCCTACAAAGGGCTTTTCGCGGTCCATGTGGACGGAAGCCCCGCCGATCGGCTTCCAAGGCGATTCCTTGCCGCCGACTGGATAGAAGAATTTGCGGTCTTCGAGCATCTCGGCCCAGATGCCGCCGTAGATGCAGCGGCCGAGGTGCTCGATAAACTGGCCGTAGATGTACGGCGAGATCGGCACGCCCTTGTGCGCGGCGTCGATCGCCAGTGTGCTATGCTTGGGATCGGGCTTTGCCGGGCCCTGCTGCTCGTCGGCGGGAGAGACCGCAGCGTAGCCTGCAACAAGCATCCAGGCGGAGAACCCAATGACAGCGGTCACTCGACGGGCGAATCTCATGGCAATGTGCTCCTGATGCGTGGGACTCGATATCTTCGTCGACCAGTGAACATAATCCGCAAGAGTGCCCTATGTCCATCCCCGCAACGAGAACGGCAGCTTTGGAGTGCGGCGATTCATCGCCGCTTTGGGGGCGACCACTTGCGCCGCCTGGAATAAGAAAGCGGCGATGAATCGCCGCACTCCAAAGTCTCATTCGCCGGACAAGTTTGCGGTGCAATGCCGCCCTCCGCTATCTGCTTCCCAGGCTTCCCAGAATACGCCGTTATCCTATTCTCTCAGGCTCTCATTGACAGCGACCCGGAAGTTTGGAATACTACGGCGGTTTCTGGGACCGGGTGGCAGGCTCGGTCCGGAGGGATACTGTTTAGTCATCGTGGGCGCGTAGAGCTACCGCGCCTGACATTCGGGCCTTTGCCGATCGGGACACAACCGCCATGCCTCAAGAGACGACACCCAGCGCGATGGAGAAACGTTACGCCGAGCGGCTCAAACGCTACGTGACGGCGATGCGGAACGAGAAGCCCGACATGGTGCCGATCCGCCCGTTCGTGGCCGAGTTCACCGCCAAGTACGCCGGCTACACCAGCCAGGAGGTGAGCTACGACTACGAAAAGGCATTTGCCGCGGCCCGCAAGTGCGCCGCGGACTTCGACTGGGACGCCGTGGTCGGCAACATGGTCTACGGGTGGATGGCCCTGGTGAAGGCCATCGGGCTGAAGTACTACGCCGTGCCGGGGATCGAGATCCCGCCCGACGCCGCCTTCCAGTACCTCGAACCGCCCGAGGACGCGGCCTGGATGCGGGCCGACGAGTACGACCAGCTCATCGAAGATCCCACGGGCTACCTGTTCAACGTGTGGCTGCCGCGGGTTTCGGCCGACGTGGTAGCCCCCGGCCAGCCGAACACGTTTCGCAACAACCTGTCGTTTCTCAAGGGCGGCATGGCGATGCTCGGCTATTTCATGGGCTTCGGGCGTCAGGCGGAGCTGTTGCGCAAGGAATCGGGCACGGTGTCGGCCATTTCCGGGATTTTGAAGGCCCCGTTCGACATCATCGCCGACAAGCTCCGCGGCTACAAAGGGCTCTGCATGGACATGTACCGCCAGCCCAAGAAAGTGCTGGCCGCCTGCGAGGCCCTCGTGCCGCAATTGACCCATGTGGCCCTTTCGGGGGCCGATCCGTCGAAGAACGTGCCGATCGGCCTGTGGATGCACCGCGGCTGCGTGCCGTTCCTTTCGCCGCCGCAGTTCGAGAAGTTCTACTGGCCCACGCTCAGGCAGATCATCGAGGCCATCTGGTCCAAAGGGCACCAGATCCTCTTTTACGCGGAAGGGGAGTGGAACCCGAACTTGAAGTACATCGCCCAACTGCCCGACTTGAGCATCGTGTATCACGTGGACCGGGGCGACATTTTCGAGGTTCACAAGGCGGTGGGGCACAAGTTCTGCTTGAGCGGCGGGATCCCCAACGACCTGCTGGCGTTCGGCACGCCGGATGAAGTACGCGCCTGCTGTAAGAAGGTGATCGACGGCGTGGCCCGTGACGGCGGCTACATCATGGACGCCAGCGCGATCATGCAGGACGACACGAAAGCGGAGAGCCTGCGAGCGATGACGGAGGCGACGCGGGAGTACGGGGTGTATTAAAGGATGAAGGATGAAGGATGAAGGATGAAAGTTCCCCGACGCATGTTCTCGTTCCCACGCTCTGCGTGGGAACGGGCGGAGGGACGCTCTGCGTCCTTCCTAACTCACGCCGCAGAGCGGCTGGACCGTGCGTTCCCACGCAGAGCGTGGGAACGAGGAGCACCTTCATCGTTCATCGTTCATCCCTCAATCACTGGGAGAAATGCGATGGCTGACGAAAAACGGGAAATGAAGCGTCCGCCGGGGGCGTGCATTCCTTGGGAAGAAAAGAAGAGGGAATTGCCGCCGATCGCGGGCGACAAGGAACTAGTGAAGCGCCAGTGGGAGGAGATCGACTCGCTGGGGTATACGTACATCTGGCAGGTCCTCCTCTCGTTCTAAGAGGGATTGCAAATTGAGAATTGCAAATTGCAAATATCAAATTGACATGCGCCAGCGCAAACGTCCCTGGACGAACGGTAATCGGCGCATCAATTTGCAATTTGCAATTTGATATTTGCAATTTGATATCTCCTTGACTAAGGAAACTGCAGTGACAACGCAGGAAAATAATCTGGCCGAGGCGATCGCCGACTGCCAAGAGGAGCAGGTGACAACGCTGGTGCGCGAGAAACTCGCGGCCGGGGTCCCGGCCAACGACGTTCTCGCGGAGTGCAACCGCGGGATGATCGAGCTGGGGAACCGTTTCAACCGCGAGGAGTGCTTCCTGCCGGACCTGATGTTCGGCGGGATGATCATGAAAGGCGTGATGGCCCAGTTGGCCCCGCACCTGACGCCGCAGACGGCAAGCGAGGCCCGCGCCAAGGCAGTCATGGGCACCGTGCTGCACGACGTGCACGATATCGGCAAGGACATCGTGGTGATGATGCTCCGCGGCGCCGGGTTCGACGTCTTGGATCTGGGCGTGGACGCCGGGCCGGAGAAATTCGTCGACGCGATCCGCCGGCACCAGCCTTCGATCGTGGGCCTGAGCCTGCTTCTGACAACGTGCTACAAGTCGGTCGCCGGCACGGTGCATGCCATCCGCGACGCCGGGCTGCGCGATTCGCTCTCGATCATGGTCGGCGGGGCTGCGGCCAGCGAGCTGTTGGCCAAGAATGCCGGCTGCGACTTCTACGGCAAGACGGCCGTGGATGGGCTTCAGTTCGCGTGTCGGGTAGCCGGCGTGAAGTAATGGGAAAGCGGCCTATCAGGGAGGATGCATCGCCTTGACACCAGCCCGTTTTCTGCCTCTGCCTCTGGCTCTCGTTGTCCTGGTTCACTCGGCCGCCGCGAGCGACGATTGGCCGAAGCTGTTGTTCAAAACCACCAGTCACGACTTCGGCACGGTCGCCCGCGGCGCGGTCGCCGAATACCGCTTCCAGATGGAAAATCCCTACGTCGAAGACGTTCAGATCGACAAGGTCGAGTCTTCCTGCGGCTGCGCCAATCCCGTGATGACGAAACGGCGGCTGAAGACCCATGAGACCGGCGAGATCGTGGCCGCGCTCGATACGCGCCGATACTATGGCCAGAAGGACATCACGCTCAAGGTCGTCTTCGACCAGCCGTTCCGCGCCGAGTTCCGGCTCAAGCTGACCTCCTACATCCGCCCCGACGTCGTCTTCGAGCCGGGGACGGTCCAGTTCGGCTCGGTGCCCCAGGGGCAGAGCGTGAAGAAGCGGGTGACCGTATCTTATGCGGGCCGTCCCACGTGGAAGGTCGTCGAAGTGGGCAGCGAATGCCCCCACTTGGTCGTCGAAATGGCCGAGATCGACCGCTCGGCCGATCCGAGGACCAACGTCGGCAAAGTGACCTACGATCTGGTGGTCACGCTCAAGGACGCCGCGCCCACGGGGTACTTGAAGGATCTCGTCTTTCTCCGCACCAACGACCCGAACCAGCAGACTGCCCGCATACCGCTCACGGTCGAGGGCCTCGTGGTCCCCGCGTTGAGCGTCCACCCGGCCGTGATCATGTTCGACGTCGTCCGAGCCGGAGAAAGCGTTTCCAAGAACCTCGTGGTTCGCGGCCAAAAACCATTCCGGGTCGTTGAAGTCGCGGGGCCCGATCCGCGCTTTCATTTCACGATTCCGCAGGCCGCCACCCAATTCAAGTCGGCCGACTCGACGTATTATGGGGCGGTGATTGCCGTCGAGTTCCGCGCCGGCGACGCGCCGGGCAAGATCTCCGGCAAGATCCGCATCAAGACCGACCTGGCCGGCGCCCATCCCATGGAAGTCTCGGTCAACGGGCAGGTGGCAGCCAAGAGCCTCGAAAAGATCGACCGCGCTGCCACGCGAGCCGCCGCCAAAGAACCCGAACGTTAGACTTACAAGTCGAACGCGATCGACCAATCCACGTCGGCGCCCTTGAATTCGACGTTCTGCACCCAGAGCCCTTCGCCGATCTCCTGGATCGCTGCAATTCCTTGCGACGCGTCGGCCCGCGGACGATATCCCTTTGGGACGTGAAGGAAAACCTTGCCCGAGAGGCCCGGCGCGCGGTGGTACTGGCCGGAAAGAACACGCCGCGTCTCGTCCCATGCCAGGCGCTGGATTTCGTGATACCCGCCTAAGAGGTGCATGTCGGTGGCGATCACCTGCGGGCGGTCGCTGAGCCGGCGAATCACCAGGATGCGACTCGACTCCGGCGGCACGGTGAGCACCATGCGATCTTGCACCCGGCCTAGCAGCTTGCTTTCCCAGAACTCGAACACGGCCGCCTTCGTGCCCGGCGCTAGGCCTAGCGCGCCGAACTCGACCGTCCGCTCTTCGGGGCGGCTCTCGAAGTTGAACACACCGACCACGTCCCACTCGCCGAAGTCTTTCTTGCAGTGCATGTGCCAGAGGGACGGGATTCTCGTTCCCACGCTCTGCGTGGGAACGCCCGGCCCGCCGCTCTGCGGCGCGGGTGCGACGGGACGCAGAGCGTCCCCGCGTGCGTTCCCACGCGGAGCGTGGGAACGAGAGAAGAACAAGTCGAGCGGCCTGGCGGGCGGATTGCCCGGCGGAAGACACTGCTGCACCATGCGGATCCGCGGAAGGGGCAGGAGGCGGAAGTCGTCGCTGAACGAGATGCTGCACCCTGTCATGGTCATCAGGGCCAGGCGGAGACGGGCCTCTTCCACCGGGGCCTTCATACCCACGCTCATGTCGCAGACCTCGCGGTGGTACAGCCGGTCATTGAGCCAGTAGCTGGCGGCCAGAAGCTGGGCGTTGATGCGCAAGAGATTGATGCCGCCTTCGAGGCCGGCGTCGCCGGTGTCGTCGCCGATGTAGGCGCTGTTGGCCAGTCCCGCCGACAACAGCGCCGGCGTCTGGCAGTAGCGGATCCACGCTTCCGGTCCCGCGCCGCGGCGGATCGCCTCCATGCCGCGGCGGAGCACGCCCCAGCCGCGCGTACACTGCGGGTCGTGCTGCACGTAGCCGCCGCCCGAGCCGGCGATGAAGTCGATCTTGAAGTAACTTGCTCCCTCGGCCGTGAGCCGGGCAAACGTCTGTTCGATCCATTTGGCCGCGGCAGGATGTGAGGCGTCGAGCGTGTAACACTCGGGATTGGGCACCCAATACCAGCGTCCGGCGGGCGCCGGCTTGCCGTCGGGGTTCTTGAGCATCCAATCGGGATGCTCGCGATACAACTGGCTCGTTTCCGCCACCACGGTCGGCGCGATCCACAGCCCGAGCTTCATCCCGTAACGCGACCGGAGCTGATCGGAAAGCCACTTCAGCCCGTGCGGGAACCGCTGGTTGGGGACCCAGTCGCCGCAAATGTCGCCGCGCTGCCAGCCGTGATCCAACTGGATGAGATCCAGCCCCAGCGGCTTGAAATGCGCGGCCGCCACGGCCGCGTTGGCAAACACGATCTCTTCGCTGATCCCCATGCGGATCGGATACCAACTGCACCAGAGCGAATTAGCTCCCGTGCGCACCGGCTGTCTGGCGAAGGCGGCAACCGCATCGCCGTAGCGTTCCAGGCCCGCGTGGGCACTTGCTTCCGCCGAGATCCAAAGGGGCTCGATCGCAATCGACTGACCGGCCGGCAGTATCCGGCCGCCGTAAGCGAGGACTGCCGAAAGCGACGTCCCGCCGTCGCCGAGGCGGAACCCGGCCTGAATCTGCGGCGAGCCCTCCAGGGCCGCGAGATAGCCGATCGTTAGACTGGCGTCTGGCTGCGGGCAGGAAAGCGCGAGCGATCCTGAGGCGTAATAGGATTGACTCGGGTTGGCCATCACATCAACGCCACTCGCTGGCCGGCAGGGTGGCATGACGCCCGGATAGCCCACCGCCGCTGGGGTTTGCACGAGCCGGCCCAGGTGCCACCAGCCGCGAGTCTCCGGCCCGACCTGGGCCATGCGCGCCTCGCCCAAGGTCACGTCGCGGCTGCTCTTGTTGGTGACCTGCCCGAGCACGACCACTGCCGGCCGGCCGTCGTAGAGCCGGAGATACCGCTCGATCTCCACCGAGCCCGCCCAGCGCTGGCGGATCTGCACGCCCGTGCCCAACTTGTCGGCAAACGGCTCCGTGGTCGCCGATGTCCCCTTCGCCGCCAAGTCCTGCTTATCCGCGTGGACGGAAAAACCAATGCGCCGTATCGCCGCATCGACGGGAGAAAGCCAGGTCGCGTCCCACGTCCCGTCCCGCTCGTCCAGGCGGACTACCACACGGTCGTTGGCCAGCCGGACTCGTGGACCGTCGCGTACGGCAGTCACTTTCGCGGAATCAGCCGGCGCGACCGACTGCCGTGCCGCGAGGATTTCCTGGTGCCGGACGGGCCAAACACTTCGCGCACGCTCCAGGCAGGGCGCAATCTGCTGGGCCGCGGCCAGGAGCCGCTCGATCTTTCCGACGAGATCTTCGCGGCGGGCCGCATCCATGCCATCCCACTGGGCAAATCGCTCCGAAGCGATGTCCAACTCCTCTTGCAATAATCCGACCGATTGTCGCAACTCCAACGCACCCACTGCTTGCGGCTGCCGGTCGAGGGTCGCTACGGGGGCCAATCGGATACGGCAAGCGTCGAGGCTCCGACCGGCATAGGTCTTCACTTCCGCCGCCGCCAGCGACGAGAGCGGCGGGCCCTGCAATTCCACTTCATAAATGTCGGTGTTCGGCGACGGCGGATACGATCGGGTAATCAGCAGTCGCACCGCCGACGTCTTCACGGGCGTGAACGTCGCCAGCCAACGGCCCCACTTGCCATTCTCGATCGACGCCACGGTGACAAACTCGTCCGGCTTCGCCCCGGCCACCTGGATCTGGCCATCCTGAATCCCGTCGTTGCCGACCGCTTCGCCGAACACGGCGACCGCGGCAACCGGCTGCGGCGCGGCCAGCTCCAGCGTGATCCACTGCGGTTTCTCCCGGCTGGGCTCGACCGAGGCCACCCACTTCGTCCCCCGATCTCCGTCGATGGCCCGCCGGGCGGCATACTGCCCGTCCGGATCGCCGAATATCGACGAGGCAACCACCCGAGCGACGCTCAGCCGCCGCAGCCCCTCCGGCTTCCAATGGCCGGGGATTTCCACGATGCGTCCTTGGGCCGGAAGAGTCCCGCCCGTAGCCAAAAGGCACGCGAATACCAGGGCAAGCGTGGTCTTGATCATCGAGGTCACCATGCTGTGAAGTCGTGCCTCGTTCCCACGCTCCGCGCTCGGCTTTACCCACATTATGATGCTAGCAGGAATGCGAATCCCCGAGGATTTCCGCACGTTTTCCACTCCGGTGCGTTCCCCTCTGCCGAAAAACTATGGAGCCGACGCATGAACCGGCGGGGCTCTTGTTTCGCTCGCAGATCATATACGGAGACGAGCAACTGACCAAACGCGGCAACGCCGCCTTTCAGGCCCGGCTGGACAAGACCGTGCTGGCGATGCACGTGATCCTCGCCCATCGCTGATCCCCTTCAGGCCGCTCTCTTTCTGGCCCATCCGCCGTCTGCAACGGCAGGCGACGGTGAAGCCGCGCGCCGGAAAACCGCCCGATCCCATCCCACCCGCCGTCAACCCTCCACACCGCCGGCCCTCTCGTCCGCGAAACACTCGTTGTACGGCCCGTTCCCCGCCGATCGAAACGGTTCATGCGTCGGCTCTCCATAGTCACACCCTCGTTTCCCACACGCTCGGCGGGACTCGGACCGCCTCCTTCATCGCCGCATGATGATCGAAACGCGCCGACAGTGCAAGAGGGCCGCGGGGTACCGCCCGAGCCGGACCGGCCGGCCCTCACTGCTTGACCGCCGCGGGCCGGGAAAGGTCCGGGAAAAAGCCACTTCCCCTGTTCCCTCTCCAGCAGGGCGACGCCCGTCAACCGACGAGGCTTTACAGGCTGCGCCCGATGCGATAGACTTCAAAAGTAGCTCGCTATCAAACGAGCCTGCTATCACCTTGAGATCGGAGCTGGAAGCGATGGGGAAGTACCGGGCAAACTTCTTGCGTCGTGACAAGTGGTGGGTGGCATGGACCGACGATGCGCCCGGAGCGCTGACCCAGGGCAAGACATTGGAGGAAGCTCGCGAAAACCTCCGCGACGCCATTCGGCTCGTGCACGAAGCGGTCAACGTCGATGATCTCCCAGCCGCTCCGCAGCCGGAGTTGATCCAAGAGGTCATCGAAGCGTGAAGCGACAACAGCTTCTGCTCGCAATCCTTGTGGGAATCCCGATCCTTGGGACAGCGGCCCCGGCGACACTGCCCGAAGAGATCGTGTTTGCGGTGCGGCAACCCGGGGTAGGAAGCCACTGGTATGAGAACTTCGGGTACTATGCCCAGGACGAGAACGCCAAGGTGTACCGGGCCATGGGACGGCTCTGCCGCTTGAACCTTTCGACGGGCAAGATCACCGTGCTCTTGGACGATGCGAAGGGCTCGGTCCGCGATCCCCAGGTGCATTACGACGGCCGCAAGATCCTCTTCTCCTACCGCCCCGGCGGCTCGGACTACTTCCACCTCTACGAGATCAACGTCGATGGAACCGGTCTGCGGGAACTGACCACGGGAGCCAGCGACGACATCGAACCTACTTGGCTGCCCGATGGCCGGATGATGTTCTGCTCCAGCCGGGCCAACCGCTGGGTGAACTGCTGGTTTACCCAGGTGGCGATCCTCTACGCGTGCGACGCCGACGGCGGGAATCTCCGCCCCGTCTCGGCAAACATCGAACACGACAACGCGCCCTGGGCCCTGGCCGACGGCCGCATCATCTACACGCGCTGGGAATACGTCGATCGCAGCCGCGTCTCGTTCCATCATCTCTGGACGGCGAATCCCGACGGCACCGGGCAGATGGTCTACTACGGGAACCTGCACCCGGGCACGGTGATGATCGACGCCAAGCCGATCCCAGGCACCAACCAGGTTGTGGCGGTGTTCTCGCCCGGCCACGGGCAGAAGGAGCACGCCGGGGCGATCACGATCGTCACGCCGAAAAGCGGGCCCGACGCCCAGGGCTCCGCCCGGAAGATCAGCCGAGGGGACGACTACCGCGATCCTTATCCGCTCTCCCAAAACTGCTTCCTGGTGGCCCAGGGCCCGCGCCTGCTGCTGATGGACGCCCAGGGGCAGACGACGGAGGTCTACCGTCTGCCCTCGGAACTGGCCCGCTCCGGGGCCGAGTGCCACGAACCTCGCCCGCTTCAATCAAGGCCCCGGGAGCCGGTGATCCCGCCGCGGACCTCGCTGGCGAAGACGACCGGGCGGCTGATTCTCAGCGACATCTACCAGGGACGCCGGATGGAGGGGGTGCGCCGCGGGGAGATCAAGAAGCTCTTGGTCCTGGAAACGCTTCCCAAGCCGGTCAACGAGAGCGGGAAAATGCCGCCGATGAGCTTTGGCGGGACATTCACCTTGGAGCGGGTGTTGGGCACCGTGCCCGTCGAGCCCGACGGCTCGGCCTATCTGGAGGCGCCCGCCCTGCGGAGCCTGTTCTTCGTGGCCCTCGACGAGCACGACAACTCGGTCCAGCGGATGATGAGCTTCCTGACGGTCATGCCGGGCGAGACGACCGGTTGCGTGGGCTGCCACGAGGAGCGGACCCGGACGCCGGCCAACGCCGGTCGCAAACCGCTTCAAGCCCTGCGACGATCGCCCAACAGGATCACGCCTATCCCGGGCATTCCCGACGTCTTCGACTTCCCTCGCGACATCCAGCCGATCCTCGACCGGCATTGCGTCCGCTGCCATGACTACGGTCGGCGCGACGGGCGCGTGGTCCTTTGCGGGGACCGGGGCCCGATCTACTCTCACAGCTACTACACGCTCACGGCCCTGCAATACGTCTCGGACGGGCGGGACCGGCTGACGACCAACTTGCCTCCGCGGGCCGTCGGGACTTCGGCCAGCCCGTTGATGAAGACACTCGACGCCCGCCACTACGACGTCCACCTCACGCCGCACGAGAAGGACATGGTCCGCTACTGGATCGAGTCGGCCGCCCCGTACCCCGGCACCTACGCGGCGTTGGGAAGCGGGATGATCGGCGGGTATCCCAAGAGCCAGTTGGACACGAGCGACCGCCGATGGCCCAGCTCGACGGCCGCGGCCGAGGCAATCCGCCGTCGCTGCCTGGGCTGTCATGACCGCCGGATGCCCTTGCCGCAATATCTCTCCGACGATCTTGGCCTGGTCCTATCCAACCCGGACCCGGACGACTTGCGAATCCGCTGGTCACGGCACCTGATGTTCAACCTCTCGCGTCCGGAGAAGTCGTTGCTCCTGCTGGCCCCTTTGAGCCAACAGGGCGGGGGCTATGGCCTGTGCAGGCCCAAGGGCGCGGCGAAACACGGAGTCGTGTTCCCCGACCGGACCGATCCGGACTACCAGAAGATCCTCGCGCTCTGCTTGGCCGGGAAAGACCATCTCGAGCGCATCCGGCGGTTCGACATGCCGGGGTTCCGCCCACCGGTGATGTACGTTCGCGAGATGAAGCGGTACGGCATCGTGCCGGAAACCCTCGGTCCGACCGACACAATCGACGTGTACGCGACCGACCAGGCGTACTGGCGGTCCCTCTGGTCAGAAGTCGTCCAGGAATAGGGTGACCAGTCCCGGTAGGACGGATTGGCAATCCGTCCTACAGCCAAGTGCACCAGTTATTCGTTGACGACGTGTAAAGGATCGCGGGCGGTCATGCTCCTTTTACCTCAATGCACCAGCCACACCGGCGAGTAGACGAACTGGCTGGCCGGGGTCGGGCCGGCGGCGGGAATCGCCCCGCGGCTCACGACGCAGGCCGGTTGGATGATCACCTGTTTGCCAGAGGGACTGCCGGTCAGCTTGACGTACATGATGCGGACGCCGACAAACTGGACAATCGTGTAC